>CAIXMB010000191.1 GCA_903920435.1 uncultured Actinomycetes bacterium | reverse complement strand
TGCTCGATGGTGTCGGCGGCGGTGAAGAGCACCTGCCTGCTGGAGGTGGGCAGCGCGGCGGTGGGCATGCGCCCATCGTTGGCGACGGGCATCCGTGCCTCAAGGGCGCCGGGCTGTTCCTTCGCTGCCCGTCAACCGACGTTCGTAGAGCGTCAACTCGCCCTGCGCGACCTCAGCTCGCTCGGGGATACGCCGTAGGCGGCGCGGAACACGCGGCTGAAGTGCGCCGCGTCGACGAAGCCCCAGCGTGCCGCAATGGCGGCGACCGGGCGGTCGGCGAGGAGCACGTCGAGCAGGTCGCGGCGGCAGCGCTCGAGGCGGCGCTCCCGGATCCAGGAGGAGACCGTCGTGCCCTGCTCGTGGAAGACGCTGTGCAGGTGGCGCGTCGAGATGAAGTGCGCAGCCGCGATCTGGGTGGGCCCGAGGTCGACCGAGGCGAGGTTCGTGTCGATGTACTGGCGGATGCGCTGCGCGAGCGCGCGGTGGCCGTTGCCGGCGCCGCGGTCGAGGTCGAGCTGGTGGGCGAGCACGGTGGTGACGAGGTCGACGGCGCTGCGGGTGAGGCGAACGCCCGCGGTGCCCGAGACGTGGTCGAGGTTGTTGGCCATCTGCGCGAGGAACGGCACGATCATGCCCGTGAGCCCCTCTTCGCGCCCCGACATGCGCACGGCGGTGAGCTGGGCGATCGCGTCGACGGGGAGATCGACCATGTGCTGCGGGAACATGATGACCAGGTTGCGGAAGTCGTCGTCGAAGACGAGCGAGTACGGTCGGTTGGTGTCGTAGATGGCGAGGTCGCCGGGCTGGAGCACGGCCTCGCGGTTGTCCTGCACGAGCAGGCCGTTGCCCGCGAGCATGAGGCTGAGCTTGAAGTACTTGCGGTCGCCGCGCGCGATGAGCTCGGGCGTGCGCTCGACGGTGTGGCGGCTCGCGCTCACCTCGGTGACGTGCACCTCGTCGGCAGTGGCAGACCGGATGCGGCCGAAGAAGGGCTGCGGCCGGTCGCTCGTGACCTGCAGCGGGACGAAGGATTCGGATACGGCCGTGCGGAACTGGCTGAAGTTCTGCGCGGTGGACAGCGAACCAGCGCTCACGGACAAACACCTCCTTGTGGTGATTTGGGATCATAGCAGGAGCCTGTGAGGGAGTATCCACGGGCGTTGACCGACAGCACAAGGAGACAGGCATGTCCACGTCCACCGAAAACGACCTTCTCGCGCGCGTGAAAGGCGGGCTCTTCATCGCGGGGCAGTGGGTGCCGTCGGAGTCGGGGAAGACGTTCGACGTGCTCGACCCGGCGACCGGGAACGTCATCAAGTCGATCGCGGATGCCTCTGCCACCGACGCGCGCGCGGCGATGGACGCGGCTGCCGCCGCCCAGGACTCGTGGGCGGCGACGGCCCCGCGCGTGCGCGGCGAGATCCTCCGCCGCACCTTCGACCTGCTGCAGGAGCGCGCAGACGAGTTCGCCCTGCTCATGACCCTGGAGATGGGCAAGCCCCTCGCCGAGGCGCGCGGCGAGGTCACCTACGGCGGCGAGTTCCTGCGCTGGTTCAGCGAGGAGGCCGTGCGCATTTCGGGTCGGTACGGCACGAACCCCGAGGGCACCGGCCGGATGATCGTGACCCAGCGCCCCGTCGGGCCGTGCTACCTCGTCACGCCGTGGAACTTCCCGCTCGCGATGGCCACGCGCAAGATCGCGCCCGCGCTCGCCGCTGGGTGCACCGTGATCATCAAACCCGCGGCCCTCACCCCGCTCACCACGCTGCACCTCGTGGCGCTGCTCGAGGAGGCCGGGCTGCCGAAGGGGGTCGTCAACGTGCTCACGAGCACCTCCTCTGCGCAGGTCTCCGAACCGATCCTCTCCGACCACCGGCTGCGCAAGCTGAGCTTCACGGGGTCCACCCCCGTGGGCGTCGCCCTGCTCAAGCAGGCCGCCGACGGCGTGCTGCGCACCTCGATGGAACTCGGCGGCAACGCGCCCTTCGTCGTCTTCGACGATGCCGACCTCGACAAGGCGGTCGACGGCGCGATGATCGCGAAGTTCCGCAACATCGGCCAGGCCTGCACCGCGGCCAACCGCTTCATCGTGCACGAGTCGGTCGCCGACGAGTTCGCCGCCCGCGTCGCCGAGCGGGTCAAGGCCATGAAGGTCGGCCGCGGCACCGAGGAGGGCGTGACCATCGGCCCGCTCATCGACGACAAGGCCGTGGCGAAGGTCGGCGAGCTCGTGTCGGACGCCGTCTCCCGTGGCGCGACCCTGCTCACGGGCGGGCACGCCATCGACGGCGAGGGCTCCTTCTACGCGCCGACCGTCATCGCTGGGGTACCGGCGGGCAGCGACATCCTCATCGAGGAGATCTTCGGGCCGGTGCTCAGCATCGTCACGTTCTCGGGGGAGAATGAGGCTGTGCGTCTCGCGAACTCCACCGAATACGGCCTCGTCGGCTACGTGTTCACGCGCGACCTCGCCCGAGCGCACCGGATGATCGACGCCATCGACACCGGCATGATGGGCATCAACGTGGGGGTCGTCTCGAACGCCGCAGCGCCGTTCGGCGGTCTCAAGCAGTCCGGTCTCGGCCGGGAGGGTGGGGCCGAGGGAATCCACGAGTACCTGTCGACCAAGTACACGCTCATCCCGGACCCGACGGCATGAGCATCGAGCAGCTGGGCGAGCCCGTCGAGGTCGCGGAGACGCGCACCCGCGGGCAGCTGCCCCGGCTGCTGTTCTCACTGCTCGGCATCGGCGTGGTGATCGGCCTCATCGTGGGAGTGGGCGGCCTCTTCTTCGGCAACCTCTCGCAGACGGAGGCGGGGCTGTGCCGGCTCACCTGGGCCGCCTGCACCGAGCTCTCCGCGGGCAGCGTGGAGAACCTCTCGGGGGTGGACCTGCCCGAGGGCACGGTCGTGGTCTCCGGCTACGCGCAGGAGCTCGCCTCGCTGCGCGAGTTCCGCGCCGAGGTCATCCTGCCCAAGGGCGGGCAGGTGACGATGTCGAACGCGTACTCGCCGGGCGACCCGCCCGCCGACGTGCCCGCCGCGGCGCGCGGGCTCGAGTTCGTGACGTTCTGGTCGCGTCCCGTGCACGACCCCGACGGCCGTTCGATCGCGGTGGTGGGCGTAGGGGCCGACGGACGCACCGTCATCGTGTTCGACGAGCGACAGGTGCCCTCCGGCTCGTGATCATCCCCGTCACCGATCTGGCGGACCCGCGGCTCGCTGACTTCTCGCACCAGACCGACGTCGCGCTCAAGAAGGCCAGGGGCACCGAGCACGGCATCTACCTCGCCGAGTCTGCGCTCGTGCTCTCGCGCGGGCTGCGGGCGGGACACGTGCCGCGCTCGGTGCTCGCGCTCGGCGGCACGGCCGAGGAGGCCGCCGCCCTCGTCGGCCCCGACGTTCCGGTGTTCTCCGGGCCGGGCGAGCTGCTCGCCGAGCTCACCGGGTACGAGTTGCACCGGGGGCTCATCGGCTCGATGAACCGGCCGGCCCTCCCGAGCGTCGGGGCGGTCATCCGGGATGCCCGCCGCATCGTCATCCTCGAGAACGTGGTCGACCCGACGAACGTGGGCGCGATCTTCCGGTCCGTTGCGGCCATCGGGGCGGACGCCGTGCTCGTGACGGAGCGGTGCTCCGACCCGTTCTACCGGCGCGCGATCCGGGTGTCGATGGGCACGGTGCTGCAGGTGCCGTGGACGCGACTGCCCGACTGGGATGCCGCGCGCGCCGAGCTCGCGGGGTTCCATGTCGCCGCGCTCGCCCTCGCCGACGGCGCCGTACCGCTGCGGGAGTTCGCGGCGGGCGCCCCCGAGCGCGTCGCCCTCGTGCTCGGCACGGAGGGGGAGGGGCTCACGCCCGAGGCGCTCGCAGCCGCCGACACCGTCGTGACCATCCCGATGGCGCACGGCATCGACTCGCTCAACGTCGCAGCCACGGCGGCCGTGGCGATGTGGGCCCTCGCGCGCTGAGGCTCTCGAAGCGCTGGAGGCTCTCGAAGCGCTAGAGCGCTCGCACGGAGTTGTTGCGCGCGTCGTGCGTGAGCTCGACCAGGCCGAGCTTCTCGAGCAGCGGCGGGAGGTACATCCCGAACCTCCCGCGGTAGCCCTTGCGCAGGCCGTACCAACCGCCGACGGGGTTGCTCTCGCTGCGCCCCCAGGCCTCGACGGTGCCTTCTGCGGCCGGCTTGCTCTCGTCGGCGGCGCCGAGCTGCACCCAGTCGCCCTGCTCGCGCAGCCAGGCGGCGAGGTCCTCGATCGCGCGCACCTGGTACTTGAGGGTCGTCGAGCCGACCTGGCACACGAGCTCGTCGCCGTCGCGGTACATCGTGTAGTTCGAGCTGCCCGGAGCAGTCACGAGCTGCCAGGGGTCGTCCTTGGTTCCGGCTTCCATGGGGTCACCTTACGCGCGCTGAGGCTCTCGAAGCGACCCTTCGAGAGCCTCAGGGACCGCTACACGAGCAGCTGGTGCTTCGCGAGCTGCTTGTAGAGCGGCGTGCTCTTGACCAGCTCGGAGTGCGTGCCGACTCCCACGACGCGGCCGTGGTCAAGCACGACGATCTGGTCGGAGTCGACGACCGTCGAGAGCCGGTGCGCGATGACGATGAGCGTGCGGTTCTCCGCCACGGCATCGATGGCCTCGCGCAGCATCTGCTCGTTGAGCCCGTCGAGCGACGAGGTCGACTCGTCGAGCAGGAGGATGGGCGGCGCGGCGAGCAGCGTGCGCGCAATGGCGAGGCGCTGGCGCTCACCGCCGGAGAGCATCACTCCGTCTTCGCCGACCGCGGCGTCGAGACCCGCCGGGTTGCGGTCGAGCACCTCCGTGAGGTTGACCGCGGCGAGCACTGCGGTGCACTGCTCGTCAGTGGCATCCGGGGCACTGAGCAGGAGGTTCTGGCGGATCGTGCCGGCCAGCACGGGCGCGTCCTGCTCGACGTAGCCGATCTGCGAGCGCAGGTCGGTGCGATCGAGGCCGCGGATGTCGATGCCGCCGAGGCGCACGACCCCGGCGGTCGGGTCGTAGAACCGCTCGATGAGGGCGAGGATGGTGCTCTTGCCCGCGCCGGAGGGGCCGACCAGCGCCGTGCGCTTGCCGCGCTCGGCGGAGAACGAGACCCCGTGGAGGACCGTCAGGTCGTGGGGCTCGTCGCCCTCGGTTTCGAGAGCCTCAACCAGCGGCGGGGCCGGATAGGTGAACTCGACGTTCTCGAAGCTGATCGCGGCATCCGTTTCGATCGCGGCGACGGGAACGATGTCGGCGTCGCGCTCGGTCTCGCTCTTGAGCCCGATGATCTCCTGGATGCGGCCCAGCGCGCCGAGCGCCTGGTTGACGGAGTTGAGGGCGCCGAACGCCTGGCCGAGCGGCATGATCATCATGAACAGGAAGAGGATGAACGACACGAGGCTCGCGATGGTGATCGCGCCGCTCGCGACGCGGAACCCGCCGACGCCGAGCACGACGAGCAGCGACACCTGCAGCGCGATTCCCGCGATCGGAACGACCAGCGCCGAGATCTTCGCCACGGCGATGCCCTGGGTCCATGCGCCCTCGGCATCCTTCTCGACCACGGCGATCTCGCGCTCGGTGGCGTTCGACGCGCGCACGGTGCGGATGGCGCTGAGGGAGCGCTCGACGGCGGCGGCGAGGTCGCCGACCTTCTCCTGCTGCTTGCGGCTCGCCACCCGGATGCGACCGGAGAGCAGCACGACGGTGATGACCGAGACGGCGATCACGGCCACGGTGAGCCCGAGCAGCACGGGGTCGATCACGAGCATGGCGATAAGCGCTCCGACGAAGACCAGCGCCCCGCCGATCGCGTCGACGAGGCCCTGGGTGATGACGGCGTAGAGCAGGGTCGTGTCCGACCCGACACGCGAGACGAGGTCACCGGTACGCCGCGTGTCGAACTCGCTGATCGGGAGGCGGAGCATCCGGCGCACGAGCTGGCGGCGTGCGGAGAGCACGACGCTCGTACCGGTGCGCTGCAGGAGGTAGTGCTGGAAGCCGCTCAGCAGGGCGGAGACCACGACGAGGGCGACGAGCGCCCACACGATTCCGCCGAGCGCGTCGCCGGCCTGCACGACGCTGATGACCTGGCTCACCAGCAGCGGCTGGGCGAGGGATGTCCCGGCGCCCACGATGCTCAGGGCGATGACCACCCCGAGCACACCGCGGTGCTCGGTGAGGTAGGGCAGGAGCTGGCGGAAGGTCGCGCGCGGCCCATCGTCTATCTGGGGCCGCGAGAAGGGGCTGCGGCGTTCGGACGTCGTGGTGCTCATGGTTCCTTAGTCTTTCTCGGCACGCAGGCGCGCCCGTACTGCGAGGGGGGTAAGTATCAGCTGCGGCCGTACTTCTTGTGGACCGCCTGCCGCGAGACGCCGAGGGCGACCGCGATGAGCTGCCAGGGTGCACCCGCGACTCGGGCGCGCCGAACGGCGACCGCCTCGACCCGATCGAGCTCGCGGTGCAGCTCGGCGATCGCGCCCAGGGCGACTATCGGATCGTCCGACCCCGCCGAGGCGGCGAGGGCGTGGATCGAGCCGGTGTCCATGGCGTCAACCGTAGTTGACATCTCTCTATTCGTCAACTTGGGTTGACGCGCGAGTGGACAGTGTGAACATGTCGTCGGTTGTTGTTAGGGTCATCTGGTGCCCACTCCCGTCATCACAGCGAACGCGCTCACCAAGAAGTACAAGGATTTCGCCGCGGTCGACGGCATCACCTTCGAGGTGGCCCCGGGGGAGTCGTTCGGGCTCCTCGGCCCCAACGGCGCGGGCAAGTCCACGACGATGCGGATGGTCGGCGCGGTCTCCACCCGCACGAGCGGTGACCTCACGATCCTCGACATGGACCCCAACGAGCAGGGTCCCGAGATCCGCGCCCAGCTCGGGGTCGTGCCGCAGGCCGACAACCTCGACACCGAGCTCCGCGTGCGCGACAACCTGCTCGTCTACGGCCGCTACTTCGGCCTGCCGCGCGCGGTCATCGCGAAGCGGGCAGACGAGCTGCTCGACTTCGCGCAGCTCACCGAGAAGGCAAAAGCGAAGGTCGACGACCTCTCCGGCGGCATGAAGCGGCGCCTCACCATTGCGCGCGCCCTCATCAACGACCCGCGCATCCTGCTCCTCGACGAGCCCACGTCGGGCCTAGACCCGCAGGCGCGCCACATCCTGTGGGACAGGCTGTTCCGCCTGAAGGAGCAGGGCACCACGCTCGTGCTCACCACCCACTACATGGACGAGGCCGAGCAGTTGTGCGATCGGCTCGTCGTCGTCGACAAGGGGCAGATCATGGCCGAGGGCTCACCGGCAGCCCTCATCCGTGAGCATTCGAGCAAGGAGGTGCTCGAGGTGCGCTTCGGCTCCGACAAGAACGAGGGCGCCTCGGCGAAGCTTGAGGGCATCGGCCGGCTCGAGGTGCTGCCCGACCGCATCCTCATCTACTCCGACAACGGCGAGGCGGCGCTCGTCGAGGTCGTCAAGCGCGGCCTTGAGCCGATTACGAGCCTCGTGCGCCGCTCGTCGCTGGAAGACGTGTTCCTGCGCCTCACGGGGCGGACGCTGATCGAATGAGCGTCTCGACCACCACGACCCCGCGCGTGCGGGTGGGCAGGGCCTGGTACGTCACCGAGCACAAGATCCGCGAGATGCGCACCTACGCGGGCACGCTCATCGCGACCGCGATCGGCACGCCCTTCCTCTACCTCTTCGCGTTCGGCGTCGGGCTCGCGACCCTCATCACGCAGAACGTCGGGCCGAATCCGGATGTCACGTACCTGCAGTTCGTCGCACCGGCGCTGCTCGCCTCCGCCGCACTGCTCGTGGCGCAGGAGGAGTACACGTTCGGCATCCTCATGGGCCTCAAGTGGAACCCCATCTTCATCGCCATGAACGCCACCCCGATCACCCCGCGGCAGATCGTCAACGGCATCTTCCTGTTCGTGGTCATCCGCATGGCGATCACGAGCCTCATCTACTTCGCGGTCATGGTCGTCTTCGGCGCCGTGCCGTCGGCGGCGGGCGTGCTGATCATCGTCGCGGGGATGCTCGGCGGGTTCGCCTTCGCCCCGGTCGCGGCCTACGCCGCCACCATCGAGGAGGATCGCGGTCAGTTCGCGATCCTGCAGCGCACGATCATCCTGCCGCTCACGCTGTTCAGCGGCACGGTGTTCCCGCTGACCCAGCTGCCGATCTACCTGCAGTGGATCGGCTGGCTCTCGCCCCTGTGGCACGCGAGCGAGCTCGGCAGGCAGTTCTCGTACGGGCCGACGGAGCCGATCTGGCTCACGGTCATCCACGTCGTCTACCTCGTCGGCCTCGGCGTGTTCGGGTGGCAGCTGTGCGTGCGCAATATCGCCAGGAGGCTGAACAAGTGACGGTGACCAGCACGCGGCAGTCCAGCGGGGGAGTGCGCGCCCTCTACTCCGGCAACGCCCGCGCCGTGGTGGGCCGCGGCCTGCTCGCCACCCGCAGCACGAACTGGATCATCGTGCTCACCGGCGTCTTCGAGCCCGTCTTCTACCTGCTCGCCCTGGGCATCGGCCTCGGCGGGTACATCGGCGGCGTGCAGAACGCGCAGGGCGACACCATTCCGTACGCGGCATACATCGCGCCCGCGCTCCTCGCCGTCTCGGCGATGAATGGCGCCATCTACGACTCGACGTGGAACGTGTTCTTCAAGATGCACTTCGGCAAGCTCTACCAGGGCATGCTCGCCACCCGCCTCGGGCCGCTCGACGTCGCGCTCGGCGAGATCTCGCTCGCTCTGCTGCGCGGGGCCGCCTACGGCCTCACCTTCCTGCTCGTGATGCAGGCGCTCGGGCTCAACCTCGCGTGGACGGCGGTGCTCGCCCTCCCGGCGATCCTGCTCATCGCGTTCGGCTTCGCGAGCCTGGGTATGGGCATCACGAGCTACCTCAAGACCTTCCAGCAGATGGACTGGATTCAGTTCGTGATGCTGCCGATGTTCCTATTCTCGGCGACGTTCTACCCGCTCACGGTCTACCCGGCGCCGATCCAGTGGTTCATCCAGGCGCTCCCGCTGTGGCACGGCGTGGAACTCGTGCGCGGGCTGACGACCGGCGCCCTCGGCCCGGTCATGCTCGTGCACCTGCTCTACTTCCTGGTGATGATCGCCCTCGGGCTCGTCTTCACCACGCGCCGGCTGCGGGCGCTGTTCCTCGACTGACCAAGCGGGTTGAGTAGGCCGCCCGCGGCCGTATCGAAATCGTCGGTGACGTTTCGATACGCGCGCCAGAGTGCGCTACTCAACCCGCCTGGGTCGCTATTTGACCGACTTCACCCAGATCACGGTGAGGCCGCCGAGGGCCGCGAACACCGCGGAGGCGATGAAGAGGCCGGTGAACCCGCCGAGGGCGGCGACAATGGCCGAGCCGAGGAGCGGTGCGACGGCCTGCGGTACCGCCGTCGCGATGTTCATGATGCCGAGATCCTTACCGCGGGTGTGCGAGCTCGGCAGCACCTGGGTGGCGAGGGCCTGGTCGACGGCCATGAAGCAGCCGTACCCGAGGCCGAGCAGCCCGGCGCCGACCATGGCGATCGAGAAGTCGGGAACGAACGCCAGCAGCAGTGCGGCGATGCCCTGCAGGTACGCGGCGGCGTAGACGAACGGCTTGCGCTTGCGCAGCACATCGCTCAGGCGGCCGAAGCCGAGGGCCGCGATGATGAACGTCACGAGGTAGATGACCGTAAGGAAGAGGAGGTCGTCCTCCGCGGTCTCGGGCCGGTTCAGGCCGAACATGATGAAGTACAGCAGCAGCGTGGTGCCGAGCGCGTTGCCGAGGTTGACGAGGATGCGGCTCAGCAGCGTCCAGCCGAAGTCGGGGTGCGCGACCGGGTTGATCCAGAAGCCCTTGATGAGCGCGCTGAGCGTGAAGGGCGGGCGGAGGACCTTCGGCAGCACCTCATCCGGGATGACGAGCACGAACGGCACGACGAACACGACCATGGCGACGGCCACGACCGTGTAGCCCACGAACTGGCTGAGCGCGAGCTCGGTGACCAGGAGGATGCCGAGCACGGTGCCGAGCGCCTGCGGGGCGGACACGAAGCCCGAGACGAGGCCGCGCTGCAGCACGGGCACCTGGTCGGAGATGGTGGCGGTGATGGCCGCCGACACGATGCAGAAGCCGATGATCGCGAGCGACCAGAACACGCCGACGCCCACGATGCTGGTCTGCACGCCGAGGAGGATGAGTGACAGGGCGAAGACGAGCGTGCCGATGAGGATCCACGGCCGCCGGCGCCCGAAGCGCGAGGTCGTGCGGTCGGAGAGCGCGCCGGTCAACGGGTACGTGATGAGCGCGCACGCCCCCGCGATACCCGAGATGACGCCGAACGCGACGACGCTCTCGGTCCAGTCGGTCGGGTGCAGCAGCGAGTCGACCTGGGTGGGCAGTAGCAGCTGCACGGGGGTGAGCTGCGCCATCCAGATGCCGAACCAGGCGGTCGCGAACAGGGCGATCCACCCCGCGGTGACCTTGCGCTTCGGCTCGGCGAACGGGGTGAAAGCAGCGGGGAGCGTGGGGGAAGTCACCCCGTCAGGCTAGCGGGCGGTACGGATGTTCCGCAGCACGATCGCCGTGGCGAGAGCCGCTTCCGCCGCTTCGGCGCCCTTGTCCTCCTTCGAGCCGGGGAGCCCGGCGCGGTCGAGGCCCTGCTGCTCGTCATCGAGGGTGAGCACACCGAACCCGACGGGCTTGCCGGTGTCCAGCGCGACTCGCGTGAGGCCGTCCGTGGCGGCGGCGCTCACGTACTCGAAGTGCGGGGTTCCGCCGCGCACGATCACGCCGAGCGCGACCACGGCGTCAGCGCCGGCATCCAGTGCGGCCTTCGCCACGAGCGGGAGCTCGAAGCTGCCCGGAACCTGGATCGTGGTGACCTCGGCGCCCGAGGCGTCGAGCACGCGCTTCGCCCCGGCGATGAGGCCGTCGGCGATCGCGTGGTGCCAGAGTCCGGAGACGATGGTGACCTTGAGTCCGGTGCCGTCGGTGTCGAGTACGGGGTGGCCTTCGCCGCTCATGAGTGTGCCTTCTGTTCGAGTACTTCGTGGGAGGGGAGAGTGTGGCCCATGCGGTCGCGCTTGGCATCGAGGTAGCCCTCGTTGTTGGCGCCGACCCCGACGACGAGCGGTACCAGCTCGCTCACGATCACGCCGCGCTCCTCGAGCTGGCGCTTCTTCTCGGGGTTGTTGCTGAGCAGTCGCACGGTGGTGAGGCCGACGTCCTTGAGGATCGCGTAGGCGGCGCCGTAGTCCCGCGCGTCTGCGGGCAGGCCGAGCGCGAGGTTGGCGTCGAGGGTATCGAGGCCGTCCTCCTGCAGGCGGTACGCGCGCAGCTTGTTGATGAGGCCGATGCCGCGGCCCTCGTGCCCGCGCAGGTAGACGACGACGCCGCCCTCCCGCTGCACGGTGTCGAGCGCCGACTGCAGCTGGGGGCCGCACTCGCACTTCTGCGAGCCGAACGCCTCGCCCGTGAGGCACTCGGAGTGCACGCGCACGAGCGCACCCTCGGTCAGCGGGCCCTTGATGAAGGCGACGTGGTCGGCACCCGTGGAGCGGTCGCGGTACGCGCGCACCGTGAACGGCCCGTGCTCGGTCGGGATCGTGGTCTCGACCTCGAACGACACGCGCTTGAACTCGGGCAGCGGCGCGATGGCCTCGGGGATCGTGTCGCACCGGTGCTCCTGCAGCCACTCGATGAGGGCGGCGATCGTGATCACCAGTACTCCCTCACGGATGCCCAGCTCGAGCAGCCCCGGAAGCCGCATCATCTCACCGTCATCGGCGACGATCTCCGAGATGGCCGCCACGGGTGAGAGCCCGGCGAGCTTCATGAGGTCGACGGCCGCCTCGGTGTGGCCGTCGCGCTCGCGTACCCCGCCGTCCACCGCGCGCAGCGGCAGGATATGCCCGGGGCGGTGCAGCGACGCGGGCGTCGAGTCGGGGTTGGCGAGCACGCGCAGGGTGTGCGACCGGTCGGCCGCCGAGATGCCGGTGCTCAGCCGGTCGGCGGCGTCGACGGAGACCGTGTACGCGGTGCCCCGCGGGTCCTCGTTGACGGCGACCATGGGCGGCAGGTTCAGCCGGTCGGCGATCTCGTTCGTCATGGGCGCGCAGATGAATCCCGACGAGTGCTTGACCATCCAGGCGATCCACTCCTGGCTGGCGAGCTCGGCGGCGATGATGACGTCGCCCTCGTTCTCGCGGCCCTCATCGTCGGCGACGATGATCGGCCGGCCGTCGCGCAGGGCCTCGATGGCCTCGGGGATGGTGGACAGGCTCATGCGAACTCCTTCAGACGTGCGACGTGGCGGGCGAGGATGTCCGTCTCGATGTTGACGCGATCGCCCGGCGCGAGGGCGCCGAGGGTCGTGGCGGTCAGGGTCTCCGGGATGAGGGAGACCTCGAACCAGTCGGTGCCGACAGCGCTCACCGTGAGCGAGACGCCGTCCACGGCGATCGATCCCTTGCGGGCGACGAGCGGCGCGACATCCGGGCTCAGGCTGAAGCGCAGCACCCGCCAGGCGCTGCCCTCCTCGATGCTGAGCAGGGTGGCGGTGCCGTCGATGTGGCCCTGCACGATGTGGCCGCCGAGGCGGTCGCCCACCTGCGCGGCGCGCTCGATGTTGACGCGGCGGTCGACGGCCATGGCGTCGAACCAGCTCATCGCGATCGATTCGGCCATGACGTCGGCGGTGAACCAGTCCGCGCCCTGGTCGACGACGGTCAGGCACACGCCGCTCACCGAGATGGAGTCGCCGTGCGTTGCGTCGGAGACCGCGATCGGTGCGTGAACGGTGACGCGCGCGGCATCCGTGCCCCGCTCCCAGGCGGTGACGGTGCCGAGCTCTTCGATGATTCCGGTGAACACTATTTGCTCCTCGCTGTGATCAAGATGTCGTCGCCGAGGGACTCGACGGAGGTGATGCGCAGCTCCCGCGCCTCACCGATCGACGTGATGCCGATGTCGCCGACGGCGAGCTTGTCGCCGCCGAGCAGTTTGGGGGCGAGGTAGACGAGGTACTCGTCCACGAGACCGGCCGTGATGAAAGCGCTCGCGAGGGTGGGCCCGCCCTCGACGTACGCGCGCCGGATGCCCTGCTCATACAGCCACGCGAGCACCTCGTGGAGGTTCCGCGAGCCCGACTCGAGCACGCCGCGCGGGTGGTCCCACAGCTTCGCGTCGCCCGGGATGGGGCGCTCGCCGATCACGACGGGCAGCGGCTGCTCGGGCATGAGCTCGCCGGCGTCGCCGCGCGCGGTGAGGGTCGGGTCGTCGGCGAGGACCGTGCCGGTGCCCACCAGGATGGCGTCGCTCGCCGCGCGCTGCTCGTGCACGCGCTGGCGGGATGCGGTGCCGGTGATCCACTGGCTCGAGCCGTCGCTGGCGGCGGCCCGTCCGTCGAGCGTCGAGGCCCACTTCACGCTCACGTACGGCCGCCGGTTGCGGGTCGCCGTGAGCCACACGTGCAGGAACTCCTCCGCCTCGTCGGCGAGCACGCCGCTGACAACCTCGACCCCCGCGTCGCGGAGGGTCTGGGCTCCGCCCGAGCTCGCCTGCCCGGGGTCCGCGATCGCATACACGACCCGGCCGATGCCGGCGGCGATGAGGGCGAGCGAGCAGGGGCCGGTGCGGCCGGTGTGGTTGCACGGCTCGAGGGTCACGACGGCGGTGAGGCCCGTGGCATCCGTCACCTTCGACAGCGCGTCGACCTCGGCGTGGGCGGTGCCCGCGCCGCGGTGCCAGCCCTCGGCCACGATCGTTCCCTCGGCGTCGAGGAGCACGCAGCCGACCTGCGGGTTCACGCCGCGCGCCGGTCCGTTCGCCGCGAGGGAGAGCGCGTGGCGCATCGCCGTCTCGTGCAGCTCGGCGAGTGCTGCGAGGTCGGTCATCCGGTCGGTCCTGTCGTCTTCTGAAGACGGACTCCGGGCTAAAGAAGGTCGCGAAACCCTCCCGTGCTTCCTCTCATCCGGACTGAGGCTGTTGCCAGCCATTACCGTCGGTCCCGGAATTCCACCAGGTCAACCCCACTTGCGTGGCGCTCGCGGACTATCACCGCCGGTTCGGACTTTCACCGACCCCGGAGCACGCTCTTACTGCTATCGAGTGTAACGCGGGGGCGCGGAGGGTATTCCCGTCAATGACTCAGGAAGGATGGGCCCGGCTCGCCGGAATCCCCGCCACAGGTCGAGTTGTGCCTGAGTTGTTCACGAGAGGTGCTCCGGTCGCCGGGGGCGCGGCTCGGGCTCGTCACACTCCTCGGGTGTTCGAACAGGGAATCATCACCCGTCGTGAGCTGATCGCATCGGGCTACAGCGACAGGAAGCTCGCGGCCTCGATTGCCGAGGGCACCCTCTTGCGCGTGCGTCGCGGGGTCTACGCCCGGGCCGATGCCGAAGACTCGGTCGTGCGGGCGGTCCGGGTGGGAGGCCGGCTCGCCTGCGTCTCAGCCCTGCGCCTTGCGGGGGTGTTCGGCTTCGACACCGACCTCCACGTGCACCTTCGCCACTCCGCGTCCCGGTTGCGCTCGACGGGCTCGGAGCGCCTGCATTGGGCACCGCTGATCGACGAGCGTGGCGGCTACGTGGTCGGGCTCGTGGATGCCCTGGCCCAGTCGGTGCGCTGCCAGCACCCGTGGCATGCGGTGGCGTCCCTCGACAGCGCGCTGCACTCCGGCCTCATCGCCGAGCACGATCTCGGTGATGTCTTCGGGTCACTGCCGGGCCGGTACCAGCAGCTGCGCGGGCTGATCGACGGTCGGGCTGAGGCGGGCCAGGAATCCGTGCTGCGACTGGCCTTTCTGCGCGCGGGGTTCTCGGTGGACGTGCAGGTGTGGTTCGAGGGAGTGGGCCGTGTCGACCTGCTGGTCGACGGGCGGCTGGTCGTCGAGGCTGACAGCCGCTTGGCCCATCACGGCTGGGAGCTCCACGTGCGTGACCGCAACAGGGACATCGATCTCGCCAGGTTGGGCTACATGACGTTGCGACCCGGGTACCAGCGGACGATGTTCGCGACTGCGGAGGTCGTTGAGGCCGCGCGTGTGCTGCTTGCCCGTCGTCGGCGGTGAACAACTCAGGCAGAGTGCGACGTGCAGGTGAAGACCCCGCCGAGGCGGCCATCGTGCCTGAGTTGTTGACGCCGTTAGGCGGCGACGAGCACCGGCAGCTCCGCGAGCGTGCGGACGACGTGCGCGCCGGATGCCGCGGCCTCGCCCAGCTCGTGCGCCGTGGCCGCCCCCTCCCGGTCGAGCCAGACCCCCGTGAGGCCAGCACCGACCGCGCCGAGCGCATCGGTGTGCAGCCGGTCTCCCACGTACAGGGACTCGGCGGGGTCGATGCCGAACAGGCCGCAGGCGTGCAGGAAGATCGCCGGATCGGGCTTGGCGACCCCGAACTCGCCGCTGGTCACGACGTGCTCGAAGTGCGCGGCCAGTTCGAGGGTATCGAGCTTGGGCTGTTGGAAGCTCGGGATGCCGTTCGTGATCATGCCGATCCGGATGCCCGCCGCCGACAGCTCCCTGAGGCACGGCAGCGCGTCGTCGAACAGCGCCCACGCGCGCACGTACTCGAGCAGGTAGGTCTCGAACCACGCCTCGGTCGCGGCGTCGGACTCGAAGGTGTGCCCGAACGCCGCCATGAAGTCACGGGCTCGGGCGCGGCGCTGGCCGAGGTAGTCGAGTTCGCCGACGAGGTAGCGGTGGTAGTGCAGCTCCTCCAGCTCGTCCCAGCGGTCGAGGTGCGCGGCGACGTCCACGTCGGGCAGCGTCGACCGCACGTGCGCCGCGATGCCGTCGCGCACCGCCTGCCGGTGGTGGAACAGGGTGTCGTCCAAATCGAACATCGCGAGCCGGATCACGGCAGCGGCCAGCCCGACTTCGGCGCGCGGTCGTCGGTCGCTGCGAGGGAGGCGTGCCACGCGGTCGCTACCGTGTCGTCGCGCGAGGTGAGCGCCGACGGGCCCTCTCCCGTGAAGCTGAAGCCGATCTTGCGGGCGACGGCGGCGGAGGCGAGGTTGCCCGGGATGCACTCCCACGCGAGGTGGTCGCGCCCGACCGAGAACAACCAGTCCACGACGGCGCCCGCGGCCTCGGTCATGTAGCCGGAACCGCGGTGCGGGGCGCCCAGCCAGTAGCCGATGTCGTGGGTCGCCTCGCGGTAGCCGATGACGCCGAGGAAGTCGTCGCCCGACCGCAGCGCCCAGGTGTACTCGCGGTCGTCCTCCCAGCCGATCGGCACGTACTGCTCGACGAAGTGCACGGCGTGCTTGCGCTCGTAGGGCCACGGCGTGTTCATGTAGTGCTCGAACACCGGGTCGCCGCAGTACTCGGTGATCAGGGTGACGTCGGCGATGGTCGGCTGGTCGAGCACGAGTCGCTCGGTGGCGAGGGCGACGGGGATCATGCCCGCGGCAGGAAGCCCACGCGGTCGTAGGCGCGGGCGAGCGTGGCATCCGCGATCTCGGCAGCGCGGTCGGCGTTGTGGGCGAGGATTCGGTCGAGCTCGGCCCGGTCGTCCAGCAACTCGAGGGCGCGGGCACGGATGGGCCCGAACGTCTCGACGACGACCTCGGCGAGACCCGACTTGAAGTCGCCGTAGCCGTGGCCCGCGTACTCCTCCTCGATCGAGCCGACCGTGCGGCCGGTGAGCACGGAGTAGATGGTGAGCAGGTTCGAGATGCCCGGCTTGGTTGCCTGGTCGAAGCGCACACTGCCGTCGCTGTCGGTCGTCGCCGACTTGATCTTCTTGGCGCTCGCCGACGGGTCGTCGAGCAGCCACACCACGCCCTTCTCGCTGGAGGCCGACTTGCTCATCTTGTTGCCGGGCTCCTGCAGGTCGTAGACCTTCGCAGTCTCCTTCTGGATGCTCACCTCGGGGATCACGAAGGTCTCACCGAATCGCTGGTTGAACCGCATGCCGAGGTCGCGGGTGAGCTCGATGTGCTGGCGCTGGTCCTCGCCGACGGGAACGACGAGGGCGTCGTAGAGCAGCACATCCGCCGCCTGCAGGATCGGGTAGGTGAACAGGCCGACGTTCGTGCCGTCGGCACCCTGCTTCTGCGACTTCTCCTTGAACTGGATCATCCGGCTCGCCTCGCCGAAGCCCGTGATGGTGTTCAGCACCCACGCGAGCTGCGCGTGCGCGGCAACGTGCGACTGCACGAACAGGATCGACTGCGCGGGGTCGATGCCCGCGGCGATGTACTGGGCGGCCGTGCGCCGGGTCGCCTCGCGCAGCTGCGCCGGATCCTGCGGCACCGTGATCGCGTGCAGGTCGACCACGCAGAAGACCGCGTCGTGCGTCTGCTGCAGCTCCCGCCACTGCAGGAGGGCCCCGATGTAGTTGCCGATCTGCAGGGAGGACGCAGAGGGCTGCATCCCGGAAAAGAGGCGGGGCTTGTTCACCCCATAAGCCTAAAGGTCGTAGTCGACCACCACGGGCGAGTGGTCGCTCCACCGCTTGTCGTACGCCTCGGCGCGGTCGACCGAGTAGTTCGTCACCGTCTCGGAGAGGGCGGGGGAGGCGAGCTGGTAGTCGATGCGCCAGCCGGTGTCGTTGTCGAAGGCCTGCCCGCGCTGCGACCACCACGTGTACGGCCCGTCGACGTCGCCCGCCCAGCGGCGGCCGACGTCAACCCAGCCGAGCCCGGTGCCGACGGACTCGTCGACGCCCGTGACGGGCTCGCCCAGCGGGCCGACGAATCTGTCGAAGTACGCGCGCTCGCGGGGGAGGAATCCGGAGTTCTTGCGGTTGCCCCGCCAGTTGCGGATGTCGAGTTCGCGGTGGCCGACGTTCAGGTCACCCACGATGAGCGAGAGGGGGCTGTGGGCGACGAGTTCGGGCATCCGTGCCTCCATCGCGTCGAGGAACTTCCACTTCTCGTCCTGCTTGGGAGTGTCGGCCTCGCCGGTGTGCACGTAGGTGCTCACGACAGAGACGACCGTGCCGCCCACCTCGTAGTCGGCCTCCAGCCAGCGGCCGGCGCTGTCGAAGTCGTCGGCGCCGAACGTGACGCGGTGGATGGAGGCTGTGCTGCGGGAGGCGATGGCGACGCCCGCACGACCCTTGGCTGAGGCGGCGTCGTGCAGGATGTCCCACTCCGGGCCGAGGAGCTGCTCGAGGTCGGCCGTGGAGGCGCGGACCTCCTGCATGGCGAGGATGTCGACATCGCGGGCGGCGAGCCAGTCGCCCATTCCCTTGCGGAAGGCGGCGCGCACGCCGTTCGTGTTCACTGTGGCAACGCGGAGGGGCATACCGAGAGCTTAGAGAGCGGCACCGACGCCGGTCGGCGCCTCCGTGGTCTTGCGCCCCTTCATCCGTCGCCCGCTCAGGTCGACCCCGGCGTCGTCGGAGCTCACCGCGATCCAGGTCGCGCTGATCAGGGTCACCTGGCAGATGAGGTTGAACCAGATCAGCAGACCGATGATGACGGCGAACGAGGCGAGCAGGGGGTTCTTGGTCGCGCCGCCCAGCAGCGTGCTGCCGAGGGCCTGGAGCACCCCGAGCGCGATGGCCGCGAGGAGCACACCCTGCCCGAGCTGGCGCCAGGGGATACGGATGCCCGACACCACCCGGTAGAACGCGCCGAGCACGACGGCATCGAGCAGCAGCACGATGAGCAGTCCGACGATGCGCGCGGACACCACGGCGAAGTCGGAGCGCTCGTCGATCCCGGCCCAGTCGAACACGGCGCTGAGCGCCGCCGTGCTGAACACCGACAGGGCCGCGGAGAGCAGCATCGCGGCGCCGAACGCGAGCGCGAGCCCCAGGTCTTTGAGCTTCAGCAGGAGGAAGTTCGTGGGTGCCGTCGGCAGCCCGAACAGGATGCGCACGGCGTCGCGGCCCGACGCGAGCCAGCCAAGCGCGGTGAAGAGCAGGCCGACCGCGGCGATCGCGCCCGTCCAGGTGAGGATGCCGGAGCTGAACAGCGCGTCCGCATCGACCGCGCCGCCGTTGCCGTCGTCGATGAGCCCCGGCACGTTCGTCGCGAGGAGGGCGAGGAACGCGCTCTCGAGCGAGGGGTTCGACTTGATTGCGAAGCCGGCTACCGAGAAGCCGACCCACACGGCGGCGAACACCGCGAACAGCGCCTGGTACGAGAGCCCCGCGGCGAGCAGCGGGCCGCCCTTGGCGTTGTACTGCATGAAGACGCGCACCGGTTTGAGGCGCTGCACCCAGGCGGTCACGGCGGCGATCCGCTGCTTCAACGTCATCTCCCCACCATAGCTAGGCTGACGTCTGGGGATTCGACGGAGAGGACCAGTCATGGAGCTGCACGGAGTTGGAGTCGGCAGGGGAATCGCGGTGGGCCCGATCCTCAGGATGCCCGACCCGCTGCCCGAGCCCGAGCAGGCCTCGCATGCCGGCGATGCGGCTGCCGAGTACGCGACGGTGCAGGAATCCCTGACCGCCGTGGCCGCCGAGCTCGCCGCGAAGGGCGCCAAGGCCGGCGGCGAGGCCCAGGCCGTGCTCGAAGCGGCATCCATGATGGCGCAGGACCCCACGCTGAGCGACGACGTCAAGGCGCGTATCGACGCCGGCACGTCTGGCGAGCGCGCGGTGTTCGAGGCGTTCGCCGCGTTCCAGGAGATCCTGATCGGCATGGGCGGCTACATGGCCGAGCGCGCCACCGACCTCGGCGATGTCGCCCAGCGCATCATCGCCCACCTGCGCGGTGTGCCGGCGCCGGGCGTGCCCACGAGCGACACCCCGTTCATCCTCGTCGCCCCCGACCTCGCGCCCGCCGACACCGCCCTCCTCGACCTCGACAAGGTGCTCGGCCTCATCACGCGCGACGGCGGCCCGACCAGCCACACGGCCATCCTCGCGCGCTCCAAGTCGATCCCCGCGATCGTGGGCGTCACGGGCGCGCTCGAACTCGCCGACGGCACGACGGTGATCGTGGATGCCGCGGCCGGCCTCGTGACCACCGACCCGGGGGAGGCGCTCATCGCCGACGCCACCTCGCGCATCGCCGCCCGCGCCGCGGCCTCGACGATCCCGATCGTGGACGGCGCGCTCGCCGACGGCACCAAGGTGCCGCTCCTCGCGAACGTGGGCTCGCCGAAGGACGGCCCCGGCGCGGTCGAGCTCGGCGCGGAGGGTGTCGGCCTGTTCCGCACCGAGTTCCTCTTCCTCGACTCGAAGACCGCCCCGACCGTCGCCGAGCAGCAGGCCAAGTACACGGAGCTGCTGTCGTACTTCCCCGGGAAGAAGGTCGTCGTGCGCGCGCTCGACGCCGGCGCCGACAAGCCCCTCGCGTTCCTCAACTCCGCGCACGAGGAGAACCCCGCCCTCGGCCTGCGCGGCCTGCGGGCGCTGCGGGCCAGCGAGCAGATCCTGCTCGACCAGCTGACCGCCCTCAAGGGCGCGCAAGACGCGACCGAGGCCGACCTGTGGGTGATGGCGCCCATGGTCGCCGACGCTGAGGAGACGAAGTACTTCGTCAAGCTCGGCAAGGCGCTCGGGCTCAAGACCGTGGGCGTCATGGCCGAGGTGCCGTCGCTCGCGGTGATGGCAGACCAGGTCCTCGCTGCGGCCGACTTCGTGTCGATCGGCACCAACGACCTGACCCAGTACACCCTGGCTGCGGACCGGATGCTCGGCTCGGTGGCGAGCTACCAGGACCCGTGGCATCCGGCGGTGCTGCGCCTCGTGAAGCTGCTCGGCGACGCCGGCGCAGCAGCGGGCAAGGGCGTGGGCATCTGCGGCGAGGCCGCTGCCGACCCGCAGCTCGCCGTGGTGCTCGTCGGCCTCGGGGCGACGACACTCTCGATGACCCCCGCCGCGCTCGCCGACGTTCGTGCCGAGCTTGCGACGGTCACCCTCGAGCAGGCCAGGGCGAAGGCTGCCGCGGCACTGGGGGCATCGGACGCCGCGAGCGCGCGCAGAGCGGCAGCCGCGGTCTAGTCAATAGCGGGTCATCCGTCGCGACCGGTGTTAGCGTGGCCCCTGAAAGGGGGGTCAAAGACCATGGTGAAACGGCGTCATAACCCACCCATTCTGGGGTCTCTCCCTATGAAGGAAGTACTAGTGCAACCTTCATCCCACAGGGGACAATCAAAGAGGACCCGGGAATGGATCAGGGGGATGAACGGAAATGACGCTCCGGAGCCAACCACTTCGGACGAGACGCTCGTGGAACGCACGCGGTCGGGGGATCAGCGCGCGTTCGCAGAACTGTGGCGTCGTCATTACCGTTCGGGGGCACGAGTCGCCCGCCAGTTCACGTCGTCTATAGATGCGGACGACCTCGTCTCCGAGGCGTACACGCGTATCTATCAACGTGTTCTGGCGGGCGGCGGACCCACGGGCGCCTTCCGCCCGTACCTGTACACGACCATCCGCAATCTCGCTTCGACCTGGGGCGCCAAGTCGAAGGATGTCCAGGTGGATGACATCGCCGACTTCGAGGATCCGGACACGCTGGACGACCCGGCGTCGATAGCCCTCGATCGCACGCTCACGGCCCGCGCGTTCCGCAGCCTGCCCGACCGCTGGCAGTCGGTGCTCTGGTACACCGAGGTCGAGGGGATGGACCCGCACGAGGTCGCACCCATCCTCGGCATGACCGCCAACGGCGTCGCCGCGCTCTCCTACCGGGCCCGCGAGGGCCTCCGGAAGGCCTGGCTGCAGGCCCACATCAACGACGCCTCCGCCTCCGGTGAGTGCCAGTGGACGATCTCGCGCATCGGCGACCACGCACGCAACGGGCTCAGCGCGCGCGACAACGAGCGCATGACCTTCCACCTCGCGTCGTGCTCGAAGTGCCAGATCATCAACGAGGAGGTCGACGAGGTCGGCTCGCGCCTCGCCCTCGTCATGCTCCCGATCCTGCTCGGCGGGGTCGCGGGCGGTGCCATGCTCGCGACCTTCGGCCACGCCGGCTCCGCGATGGCCGCCGCGGCCGATGCGATCCCCGCGCTGCCCGAGGCGATCGGTGCGGGGGCTGCCGCCGCGGCATCCGGTGCCGGTGCTCTCGGCCTGTTCGGCGGCGCCGGAGCACCGGTCGCCCTCGTGGGCGGCCTCGCCGTGGCTCTCGCCCTCGGTGGCGCCGTCGTCGTGACGACCGCCGGCACGGGCCCGGATGCCGACACCCCGCCCACCACGTCGTCGCAGAGCCAGGCCGACCCCGCGCCCCAGGACCCGGTGGTGGCCCTCCCCGACGACGTCGCGAGCCTTCCGCCCGTGGACCCGTCGAGCGTCGAGGGTGTCGTCGGGGGAGCGGGCACCGTCGTCGACTCGCTCGTCGACACGGTTACCGAGAACGGACAGCTCGCAAGCATCTCGCTCACGCTCACCGGCACGGGGACGCCCGGTGCGCACCTCTCCCTGCAGGCCGCCGGTCAGGTCTATGCGACCGCGACTGTCGACGCGAACGGCAACTACGCGATCAGCGCTTCGGCTATCCCCGGCGGGCTCGCCTCGCTCGACCTCGTGCAGACCGTCGACCGCGAGTACCTCAAGGGGCTGCTCGGCGGGGTGCTGGGTCTCGTCGACTCGGTCGTGGACGCGCTGATCAAGCCGCTCGGGCTCGCGAGCAACTCCGGCGGAGTCGCCATCAACTTGGTGGGCTGATCCGCGTCATAGTTGCCGGGTTGTGCAGTCTCCCCTAGTAGGACGTACGCGTCCCGTCTCCTCGACGTCACTCTGGGAGGCAGCGGCCCCGCCCCTGCGCCCCCAGACCGCAGGTGGCGGGGCCGGTTCTCGTCGTTCGGCTCAGTAGAGGCGCCGCAGCGACACGAGTCGCTCGGTGCCGTCGTCGTTCCAGTAGCAGGTCTGAAGCACGACCTCGCCGTCCATGCCCGACACGGCCGACGCCGCGTCAGCGCCCGTCCACGCGTCGCGGTACCCCGTCACGACGTAGGTGCCGTCGTAGCCGTAGCCGCTCAGGGTCACCGTGTCGCCGGGCTCCATCTCGAGCACGATGCCGCCGCCGCAGTAGTTGTGGGCGGCGACGATCGGCAGCGGCACCGAGGCGACCATGTCGAGGAGCACCCACTGGCAGGCGTCGAGCTCTGCCTGCCACCCGAATGCCGAGATACCGATGTTCCACGACGACGCGACGGGCGCGGGCGCGGCCTCGGCTATCGCCGGTTCGACGACAGCTGCCGGTGCGGCCGCCGCGGGCAGCGCGAGCGTCGGGAGGGCCGCCGCCACGGAGACATCCCGCGTCGCGGGGGCCGCAGTGAGCGTGCGAGCCTGCACGGCGGGGGTGGGCAGGAGCGAACCGGCGAGCACGAGCGCGACGATGGCCGCGGCGAGCGGCAGGACGGCCCGGGAGGCCGCGATGGTGCGCCGTTTTCGCGCGCTGAAGAGGGAGGTGGTCGGGAAGTCCACGAGGGGGTCGATTCACTTTCGGGTAGTGCATCGTGAGTCCGCGCTCTGTCGGGCGCGGCGGTGGGAGGGGGCCACCGTGTGAACCATACCCCAGAAACCAGAAAAGGGACAGACAACTCTGTCTGTCCCTTTTTCGCTGGACTACCGGGCTACGGCTTTCCGCGTAGGATCGCCTGCTTGACCTCGGCGATGGCCTGAGTGACCTGGATGCCGCGAGGGCAGGCATCCGTGCAGTTGAAGGTCGTGCGGCAGCGCCACACGCCCTCCTTGTCGTTCAGGATGTCGAGGCGCACCTGGGCGTTCTCGTCGCGCGAGTCGAAGATGAAGCGGTGCGCGTTGACGATCGCGGCCGGGCCGAAGTACTGGCCATCGGTCCAGAACACGGGGCAGCTCGACGTGCACGCCGCGCACAGGATGCACTTGGTGGTGTCGTCGAAGCGCGCGCGCTCCACGGGGCTCTGCTTGCGCTCCTTGCCGTCCTTCGGCAGGCCTCCGGCCATGAGGAAGGGGTTCACCGACTTGAAGGAGTCGAAGAACGGCTCCATGTCGACGACGAGGTCCTTCTCGAGCGGAAGGCCCTTGATGGCCTCGACGTAGATCGGCTGCGAGATGTCGAGGTCTTTGATGAGGGTCTTGCACGCGAGGCGGTTGCGGCCGTTGATGCGCATGGCGTCAGACCCGCATACGCCGTGGGCGCACGACCGGCGGAACGTGAGCGAGCCGTCCTGCTCCCACTTGATCTTGTGCAGCGCGTCGAGCACGCGGTCGGTACCGTGCAGCTCGACGTCGAAGTCCTGCCAGCGCGGCTCGCTGTCCACGTCCGGGTCGAACCGACGGATGATCAGGGTCGCCGTGAAGGTAGGGATCTCGTCCGGCACGCTCGGCTTGGACTCCATGACAGCGTTCGACATCAGTACTTTCTTTCCATCGGCGGGTAGTTGGTGATCACTACCGGTTTCCAATCGAGCTTGATGTGCTCACCCGCGTCCGCGGACTCCGGGTCGCCCACGAGGTAGGCCATCGTGTGCACGAGGAAGTTCTCGTCGTCGCGCTTCGGGTAGTCCTCGCGCATGTGGCCGCCGCGGGATTCGTGGCGTGAGCGCGCGGAGTACACGAGCACCTCGGCGAGGTCGAGCAGGAAGCCGAGCTCCACCGCCTCGAGGAGGTCGGTGTTGAAGCGCTTGCCCTTGTCCTGCACCTGGATGTTCTTGTAGCGGGCGCGGAGCGTCTCGATGAGCTCCGTGACCTCCTTGAGGCTCTCCTCGGTGCGGAAGATCTGCGCGTTGCGGTCCATCGAGTCCTGCAGCTCCTTGCGGATGACCGCGATGCGCTCGGTACCGTCACCGGAGCGCACCATGTCGAGGATCTTCTGAACGCCGGCCGCCGGGTTCTCCGGCAGGTCGATGAACTTCGCGGTCTTGACGTACTCGACGGCGTTCTTGCCCGCGCGCTTACCGAACACGTTGATGTCGAGCAGCGAGTTGGTGCCGAGGCGGTTGGAGCCGTGCACCGAGACGCACGCGCACTCGCCGGCGGCGTAGAGGCCGGGCACCACAGTGGTGTTGTCGCGCAGCACCTCTGCGTTGTTGTTCGTCGGGATGCCGCCCATCGCGTAGTGCGCGGTGGGGAGCACGGGCACGGGCTCGGTGTACGGCTCGACACCGAGGTAGGTGCGCGCGAACTCGGTGATGTCCGGCAGCTTCTCGTCGATGACCGCCGGCTCGAGGTGCGTGATGTCGAGGTACAGGTAGTCCTTGTTGGGACCAGCGCCGCGGCCCTCACGGATCTCGAGCGCCATCGACCGCGCGACGATGTCGCGCGGAGCAAGGTCTTTCAGGGTCGGCGTGTAGCGCTCCATGAACCGCTCGCCCGACGCGTTGCGCAGGATTGCGCCCTCGCCTCGAGCAGCCTCGGAGAGCAGGATGCCCAGCCCCGCGAGTCCGGTGGGGTGGAACTGGAAGAACTCCATGTCCTCGAGGGGCAGGCCCTTGCGCCAGATGATGCCGACGCCGTCACCGGTGAGGGTGTGCGCGTTCGACGTCGTCTTGAAGATCTTTCCGAAACCGCCGGTGGCGAAGACGATCGCCTTGGCCTGGAAGACGTGCAGGTCGCCCGTCGCGAGTTCGTAGGCGACGACGCCGGAGGGCTGCTGCACCCCGTCGACCTCGGTCATGACCATGTCGAGCACGTAGTACTCGTTGAAGAAGTTGATGCCGAGCCGCACGCAGTTCTGGTACAGCGTCTGCAGGATCATGTGGCCCGTGCGGTCGGCCGCGTAGCAGGCCCGGCGCACCGGCGCCTTGCCGTGCTCGCGCGTGTGACCGCCGAAGCGGCGCTGGTCGATCTTGCCGTCGGGGGTGCGGTTGAAGGGCAGGCCCATGTTCTCGAGGTCGATGACCGCGTCGATGGCCTCCTTCGCGAGGATCTCCGCGGCATCCTGATCGACGAGGTAGTCACCGCCCTTGACGGTGTCGTAGGTGTGCCACTCCCAGTTGTCCTCCTCGACGTTCGCGAGGGCGGCAGCCATGCCGCCCTGCGCCGCGCCGGTGTGGGAACGGGTCGGGTAGAGCTTGGAGATCACGGCGGTGCGGGCGTGCGGTCCGGCCTCGATGGCGGCGCGCATCCCTGCGCCACCGGCGCCCACGATGACGATGTCGAACTGGTGGTAGTGGATGCCGTCGACTACGGCACCGTCTTCGAATTGCGCAGCCACTAGGGCACCGGGCAGAAGCTGGGGAGCAGGTCGGCGGGGGCGCCGGCGGGGCAGGGGTCGAACGTGTAGATCACAAGGGTCCCAAGGGTGAGGAGGACGATCGTCGACACGAGAACGGCGCCCAGGAGGATGCGGCGCACGATCGCGTTGTTGGCGTAGTCGTTGATGATGGTGCGGATGCCGTTCGAGCCGTGGATGAGGGCGAGCCACAGCAGCAGGGTGTCCCACACGATCCAGAACGGGTCGGCGAGCTTGCCGGCGACGAACGCGAAGTCGATCGCGTTGACGCCCTCGCCCGCGACGAGGTTGACGAAGAGGTGGCCGAAGATGAGGACGACGAGGATCACACCGCTCACGCGCATGTAGATCCAGCCCCACTTCTCCCAGTTGACGCGGCGCTTGCGGGCCGTGCGCACGCCGGGGCTACGAGGTGCTTCGATGACGCTCATCAGTGCGCTCCAAAGATGTGCATGAACTGGCGCGGCACGAAGCCCGCGAGGAGGACCACCCAGAGCCCGATCACGATCCAGAACATGAGCTTCTGGTGACGCGTGCCCCAGCTCGAGAAGTCGATGAGGATGATGCGCAGGCCGTTGAGCGCGTGCAGGCCGATCGCGGCGACGAGGGCGGTCTCGCCCAGGCCCATGATCGGCGTCTTGTAGGTGTCGATCACCGCGTTGTACGCGGCGGGACTCACCCGCACGAGCGCCGTGTCGAGGATGTGCACGAGCAGGAAGAAGTAGATCGCGACACCGGTGATGCGGTGCAGCACCCACGACCACATGCCCTCACGCCCGCGGTACAGCGTTCCCGCTGGTCGTCTCGGCATGCTGATCTTTGGCGCGACAGGCGTGCTGTCCGCCAGGGTACCCGCCGACTTCTCTGGCACGAGCAACCCCTCCTTGCGGAATTGAGGGCCGCGATCCTGACGGAATCCGGCGGCCGGGTTATGTCCTGAAACTGGACTTCTCCAGTGTATTCGGACGAAACGGCGCTCGCCGCCAAGGCCCACCTAAATAGCTTGATGTCGAGATTGTTTTCGTAAATACCGTGATTCTTTACAACGCGACGGGCGCCGACCGGCGGGCGATGACCGCCTCGTAGTGACCCACGAGCTCGTCGCACACCGACGCCCACGACTTGCCGAGCACGGCGCGCCGACCGGCCTCGCCCATGCGGGAGCGCACCTCGTCGTCGATCACGAGCCCCTCGACGAACGCGCGCAGCTGGGCGTCGTCGCCGGGCGTGTAGAGGAAGCCGTTGACGCCGTGGTCGACGAGGTCGATCGGTCCGCCCGCACGCGGGGCGATCACCGGGATGCCGCTCGCGTGCGCCTCCTGCACGGTCTGGCCGAAGGTCTCCTCCGTGCCCGTGTGCAGGAACACGTCGAAACTCGCGTAGGCGGTCGCGAGGTCGGCGCCGCCGAGCGCGCCGAGCATGGTGACGGGCATCCCGGCCAGTTCCTTCTTCAGCGACGGCATCGAGGGTCCGTCGCCCACGAGCACGAGCTTCATGCCCTCGAGCCCGCGCAGGGCCGCCATGCGCTCCACCTGCTTCTCCGGTGCGAGGCGGCCGACGTAGCCGACGATGACCTCGCCGCGCGGGGCGAGGCGCTCGCGCAGGGCGAGGGTCGCGGCATCCGTGCGGTTGCGCGGGTGGTAGGTCGTGAGGTCGACACCGCGTCCCCAGCGCTCCAGGCGCCGGATGCCCGCTGCCTCGAGGTCGGCCATCGACGCACTCGAGGGCACCAGGGTGAGGTCGGCGCCCTCGTGGATCCAGCGGACGATGCGCCACGCGACCTTCGTCGCGGCACCCAGGCGGTTGCGACGGGCGTATCCGGCCACATCGGTCTGGAAGATGGCGACGGAAGGGATGCCGAGCCGTCCGGCCGCCGAGATCGCCTGTGCGCCGAGCAGGAACGGGGAGGCCGCGTGCACGACGTCCGGACGGAAATCGGCGATGAGCTTCTGGACGAGAGGATGGGGCAGGCCCACGGGGAACTGCCGGTAGGCCAGTGCGGGTACCTCGTGCACGCGGAATCCGGCGTAGTGGCTCGGGGCGCCGGCGGCCGGGACGATGACGATGGCCTCGTGGCCGTGCGCCGCGAGGTGGTCGAGCACCTTCTTGACGCTGTTGGTGACTCCGTTGACGGTGGGGAGGAAGCTTTCGCTGACGACCACTACTCGCATGGTCTCCACTGTCGCGACAGCGCGTTGCCGTGCGGGGCCCCCGTCATGGAGCCGGGGTGAATTGCCGCTTAAGTCTAAGTTTGTCGGTATGAGCACACCGAAGGCGTTCGACGACTTCTACAGCGTGATCCCGGCGGGTGGCATCGGGTCGCGCCTGTGGCCGCTCTCCCGGGCAGATGCGCCGAAATTCCTGCACGACCTCACCGGGTCGGGGCAGACCCTGCTGCGCGACACGTGGGATCGGCTCGCGCCGCTCTCCGGTGCCGACCGCATCATGGTGGTCACCGGCCGCGCCCACCGGGCCGCGGTCGAGGAGCAGCTGCCGGAGCTCGCCGACCCCAATGTCGTGCTCGAGAGCGAGCCGAAGGATTCGTCCGCCGCGATCGGCCTTGCCGCCGCGATCCTGCTGCAGCGCGAGCCCGGGGTGATCGTCGGATCCTTCGCCGCCGATCACGTCATCCGTGACAAGCGCGGGTTCCGACGGGCGGTGGGGGAGGGCATCGCTGCCGCGCGCGCCGGTTTCATCGCGACCATCGGCATCACCCCGACCGAGCCCGCCGTGGGCTTCGGCTACATCCACTGCGGCGAGCCGCTCGCCATCGAGGGCGCGCCGAACGCCGTGGGCGCGCAGTCGTTCGTCGAGAAGCCGAGCCTCGCCGTTGCCGAGCGCTACCTCGCCGACGGCGACTACCTCTGGAACGGCGGGATGTTCATCGCCCGGGCCGATGTGCTGCTCACGCAGCTGGGCAAGTCACAGCCCGAGCTGCTCGCGGGGCTCACCGAGCTCGCGGAGGCGTGGGACACGCCGCGCCGCGGTGCCGTGGTGGACAGGGTGTGGCCGCGACTGACGAAGATCGCCATCGACTACTCCGTGGCCGAGCCTGCAGCGGCCGAGGGCAAGCTCGTCGTCATCCCGGGTGACTTCGACTGGGATGACGTCGGCGACTTCGCCTCGATCGCCAAGCTGCACTCCGGCGGCCGCAAGTCGGATCTCGCGATCCTCGGCGAGAACGCGCGCGTGCTCGCCGACGCCTCGACCGGAGTGGTGATCAGCCAGAGCGGCAGGCTCATCTCCCTCATCGGCGTCACCGACATCGTGGTCGTCGATACCCCGGATGCCCTCCTCGTGACCACGACCGCCAATGCCCAGCGGGTCAAGGCGGTAGTCGACAATCTCAAGCTCTCGGGCCGCAACGACGTGCTCTAGAGAGCCCATGGTTACAAACGCGTAACGAAGGGTTCACCGAAGCTCACCGCCCGGTCACGCTTCTCGGGATGTGGCTAGCGTCATTTCCAGATCACCGCCGTCCAGGCGGGTACGTCACGAGGAGACCGACACCATGTCGAAGTCATTTGCATTCCGCGCCAGCGCCGTGGTCGGCGCTGCTGTGCTGCTGCTCGCAGGGTGCGCCCCGGCGCCCGAGAAGCCCGGCGAGAACGGATCGGGCGAGCAGTTCTGCGCGCGCATGGTCACCAACTCGGGTGGACTCGACGACCGCTCATTCAACGACGCGAGCTGGAAGGGCCTGCAGAAAGCCGCCACCGACTACGGCATCGGCGTCGACGTACTCGTCTCGAACTCGGAGACGGACCTCGCCCCGAACGTCCAACAGGCAGTCGACACCGGCTGCGGCTTCGTCCTCACCGTCGGGTACGAGCTCGCGCCGGCGACGGCCGACCAGGCGGCCAAGAACCCCGACACCGACTTCGCGATCGTGGATGAGGTCGTCGACGCGCCCAACGTCAAGCCCATCGTGTTCGACACCGCCCAGGCCGCGTACCTGGCCGGCTACCTCGCCGCGGGCGTGACCCAGACCGGCAAGGTCGCGACCTTCGGCGGCGGCAACCAGCCGCCCGTCACCCTCTTCATGGACGGCTTCGTCGACGGCGTCGCGAAGTACAACGAGGTGCACGGCACCGCGGTCACGGTGCTCGGGTGGGACAAGGCGACGCAGGACGGCGTGGTCACCGGCGACTTCGAGGACATCAACAAGGGCCTCGTCACCACCCAGGGCTTCATCGACCAGGGCGCCGACGTCATCCTCCCCGTGGCGGGACAGGTCGGCGAGGGCTCTGCGCGCGCCGCCCTCGACTCGGACGGCAAGGTCTCGGTGATCTGGGTCGACTCGGACGGCTACGACGTGCTCGACCCGGAGTACCGCCCGGTGCTGCTCACCTCGGTTCTCAAGAACACGGGCGACGCGGTCGTCGAGATCGTGAAGTCGAGCATCGACGGCACCTTCGACAACAAGCAGTTCGTCGGCACGCTCGAGAACGGCGGGGTCGACATCGCCCCGTTCCACGACCTCGCGAGCAAGGTGAGCCCCGAGCTGAGCGCCGAGATCGACAAGCTGCGCGCCGACATCATCAGCGGCTCCATCGCGGTGACCAGCCCCAACACCCCCAAATAGCAGGTAGCGGGCAGTTTTCGGCCCTCAATATGTCCGGCTGATTTCGGGGCCGTCGCGAGTTTGTAACCTTTCAGCGACGGCCCCGAATTACCCCGTTCGGGGTTCGTAACTTTATGTAACCTGTAAGGCACTATGTCCCGACGTTCCTCGCCGGGCAGCACCTTGGAGGACACCTTGAGAATCACCTCTCGCGGCCGCGTACTCGGCGGTATCGCACTGATCGGATCGAGCGCACTCGTGCTCGCCGGTTGCGCAGCAGCACCCGAAAGCACCGGCACCCCCACTGACGAGGCCGTCGACTTCATCCCCTGCATGGTCTCTGACCTCGGCGGATTCGACGACAAGTCGTTCAACCAGCTCGGCTACGAGGGCATCACCGAGGCTGCTGACAGCCTCGGCGTCGAGGCCATCACGGTCCAGTCGGACGCTGAGACCGACTACGCCCCGAACATCCAGGGCCTCGTCGACCAGGGCTGCAACCTGATCGTCACCGTCGGCTTCGCGCTCTCGCAGGCCACCGTTGAGGCTGCGCTCGCCAACCCCGACGTCGAGTTCGCCATCATCGACGACGCTGCCGACAACGACTTCGACGGCAAGGTCGACGCTCCGAACATCAAGCCCATCGTGTTCAACACGGCCCAGGCCGCGTTCCTCGTCGGCTACGCAGCTGCCAGCTACTCGAAGGCCGGAATCATCGCGACGTGGGGTGGAATGAACTTCCCGACCGTTGCGATCTTCTCTGACGGCTTCGCGCAGGGCGTGTCGTACTACAACGAGCAGAAGGGCACCTCCGTCCAGCTCCTCGGCTACGACCCGGCCCACCCCGACGCCTACACCCTCACCGGTGGCTTCGAGGCCAACGACGTCGCCAAGTCGACCGCTCAGAACTTCATCGACCAGGGTGCGGACGTTCTGCTCCCCGTCGGTGGACCGATCTACCAGAGCGCCGTTGCAGCGATCGCCGACTCGGGCAAGGACATCGCCCTCGTCGGTGTCGACGCCGACCTGTTCGTGACGGACCCGACCACGGATGACATCATCCTCACGTCGATCCTCAAGGGCATCAAGACGGCGACCAACGACGTCGTGACCGCTGCCGCCTCGGGCGACTTCTCGAGCGACGCCTACATCGGCACGCTGGAGAACGATGGTGTCGGCTACGCCGACTTCCACAACTTCGCCTCGAAGGTCTCTCCTGACCTCTCGGGCGAGCTCGACACGATCAAGGCCGGCATCATCGACGGGTCCATCAAGGTCACGTCCTACCTCGGTTAGTCACCTGTAGTACCACAGGTCGGGGAGACCAGCTGAGCTGGTCTCCCCGATCTCTTTAAGATTTCCCTGACCCGTTCAGGGCTCCCGATGCGGTCGACGAAGCCCGCACATTAGATTGGTTCACATGAAGCTGGAACTCCGCGGGATCACGAAGCGGTTCGGTTCGCTGGTCGCCAACGACCACATTGATTTGACGGTAGAGCCCGGAGAGATCCACAGCCTCTTGGGCGAGAACGGCGCCGGCAAGTCGACCCTCATGAACGTTCTGTACGGCCTGTACCAGGCCGACGAGGGCGAGATACTCCTGGACGACGTGGTCCAGCACTTCTCCGGCCCGGGCGACGCGATGAAGGCCGGCATCGGCATGGTGCACCAGCACTTCATGCTCATCCCCGTGTTCACGGTCGCCGAGAACGTCATGCTCGGCCACGAGGACACGAAGGGCCCCGGCCTCCTCGACCTCGCCGGCGCCCGCGCGAAGGTGCGTGAGATCTCCCAGCGCTTCGGCTTCGACGTCGACCCGGATGCCCTGGTCGACGACCTCCCGGTCGGGGTCCAGCAGCGCGTCGAGATCATCAAGGCGCTCTCGCGTGACGCGAAGGTGCTCGTGTTCGACGAGCCCACCGCCGTGCTCACCCCGCAGGAGACCGACGAGCTCATGGTCATCATGCGCCAGCTCAAGGAGGCGGGCACCTCCATCGTCTTCATCACCCACAAGCTGCGCGAGGTGCGCGAAGTCGCCGACCGCATCACGGTCATCCGCCTCGGCAAGGTGGTCGGCGAGGCCTCTCCGACGGCGACCAATGCCGAGCTCGCCTCCCTGATGGTCGGCCGCGCCGTCGACCTGATGATCGACAAGGGGCCCGCCAAGCCGGGCGCCGCCGGCCTGGTCGTCGAGAACCTCACGGTCATCGACCCGCACAACCAGATCGTCGTCAACAACGTGAGCTTCGAGGTGCGCGAGGGCGAGGTGCTGGCCATCGCCGGCGTGCAGGGCAACGGCCAGACCGAGCTCACCGAGGCGATCCTGGGCCTGCAGAAGCGCGTCACCGGCACGATCACGCTCGACGGCAACTCGCTGCGCGGTCGGTCGGTGCGCCACATCCTCGACGCGGGCGTCGGATTCATCCCGGAGGACCGCCAGGAAGACGGCCTCGTCGCCGAGTTCACGATCTCCGAGAACCTGATGCTCGACCGGTCGGACAAGGCGCCGTTCGTGAAGTGGGGAACACTCCAGCTCTCCGCGCTCGCCGAATTCGCCCAGCAGAAGCTCTCCGAGTTCGACATCAGGGCGCAGGGCATCACGACGCACGTCGGCAGGCTCTCCGGCGGCAACCAGCAGAAGGTGGTGCT
>CAIXMB010000190.1 GCA_903920435.1 uncultured Actinomycetes bacterium | reverse complement strand
CTCGGTGGCTGAGCATGGCGCCCTTGGCCGGGCCGGTGGTTCCCGACGTGTAGCCGATGACCGCGACATCCCCCACCCGCACCTCGGTGGTGATCGGCTCTGCCGCACCGTCGAGGAGCGCGGCGTACGACACCTGGCCGATGACGATCACGCGCTCGAGGTCGGGCAGGTCGCCGCGAACGGCGTCGAGGTGCTCGAGCAGCTCGGCCTCGATGATCACGTACTTCGCCCCGCACTGCGCGAGCGGGTAGGAGAGGAACCTGCCGCGCAGCGCGGTGTTCACCGGGACCTCGATGGCGCCCAACCGCGCGGTCGCGAACCAGGCCTCGAGGAACTCGGGCCGGTTGCCCGAGACGATCCCCACCCGGTCGCCGCGACTCACGCCGAGCTCGGCCAGCGCGTTCGCGATGCGGGTGGTGCGCTGCGCCATCTCGCGGTAGCTCGTGGCCTCGCCGCCGAACAGCAGGAACGTCTTGTCGGGGTGCTGCGCGGCGCCGCGGTCGAGCAGCGTCGCGACGGTCGCGGGCCCGCTCACGAGAGCCCCAGCAGTCGCATGGCGTTGCCCTTGAGGATTCCCTCGCGCACCTCTGGCCTGAAGTCCGACGCCTCGAAGTCGGCGAGCCAGCGCTCGGGCGAGATCACCGGGAAGTCGGAGCCGAACAGCACCTTGTCCTTGATCATGGTGTTCGCGTACTGCACGAGCTGCGGCGGGAAGTACTTGGGCGACCAGCCGGAGAGGTCGATGAACACGTTCTCGCGCCGGGACGCGATCGAGAGCGCGACATCCTGCCACGGGAACGACGGGTGCGCCATGACGATCTTGAGCCCCGGGAAGTCGGCGGCGACATCGTCGAGGTGCAGCGGGTCGCTGTACTTGAGCCGGATACTCCCGCCCGCCGCCTGCCCGGTGTGGAACACCGCGGGCACACCCAGCGCCTCGAGCTCCGCGTAGAGCGGGTAGGCGCTCTGATCGTTCGGGAAGAACTCCATGAGCCCGGGGTGGAACTTGAAGCCGCGGATGCCGTGCTGCTCGACGAGGCGGCGCGCGGTGGCGGGTGCAGAGGCTCCGCGCCCGGGATCGATGCTGCCGAACGGGATGATCACGTCGGCATTGGCGGCGGCGAGCTCGGCCACCTCCTCGTTCGCGACCGGGGGGCGGCCGAGCATCCGTTCGGCGTCGACGGGGAAGACCACCGCGGCGATCCCGAGCGGGCGGTAGTGGTCGGCGATGTCCTGCACGGTCGGCTCGGGCCACGGATGCCCCGGCAGCTGCCGCGCGGAGGGGTCGCTGCGCACCGACACCTCCGCGTGCACGTGGGTGTCGATGGCCGTGATGGCGCCGAGGTCGATCGGGGTCATGAGACGGCGTCGTCCTTGCGGCGGATGAGGCCGTGCACCGCGGCGCGGATCTCCGCGAACTCGGGCGTGCCCTTGGTGCCGATCTGGTCGCGGTCGGCGCCGAGCGGAACGTCGACGATGTCGCTGACATGGGCCGGCTTGCCGGCGAGCGCGATCACCCGGTCGGAGAGGTACACCGCCTCGTCGATGTCGTGCGTCACGAGGATGACCGTGAGCTCGAGGTCGCGCTGCAACCGCCGCACGAGGTCTTCCAGGTCGGCACGGGTCTGGGCGTCGACCGAGGCGAACGGCTCGTCCATGAGCATGACCTCGGGGCCGTATGCGAGGGCGCGGGCGATGGCGACGCGCTGCTGCATGCCGCCCGAGAGCTGCCACGGGTAGAGGTCGGAGACGTGCTCGTCGAGACCCACCTGCGCGAGCGACTCCGCGGCGATGCGGTTCGCCTCCACTTTCGGCGTGCCGTTGGCGCGCAGCGGGAGCGTCACGTTATCGCGCACGGAGGCCCACGGCATGAGCGAGCGGCTGTAGTCCTGGAAGACCACGGCGACTCCGCGCACGGGCTCGGTGATCGCGGTGCCCTTCACGAGCACCTGGCCGCGCGTCGAGCGCTGCAGGCCCGCGAGGCAGCGCAGCAGGGTCGTCTGGCCGACGCCCGAGGGGCCAACGATGCAGACGAACTCGCCGCGGCGCACGGCGAAGTCGATCGAGCCGAGCACCTCGCGCCCCTTGTAGGCGTGGCCGAGGCCGCTCGCCTCCAGCGCCACGGAGGACGGAACGGCACCCTCGTCGCGGGCCTTGCCCTTCGAACCGGTGATCGTCATGAGTTGGACTCCAATCTGGCCTGCTGCAGTCGGTGCCAGCGCAGCACGAGGCGCTCGATGATGCGGAACGCGATGTTGAGGAGGTAGCCGAGGATGCCGAGCGCGATGATCGCGCCCCACATCGACTGCACGCGGAAGTTGCGCTGGGCGTCGAGCAGGAAGTAGCCGACACCCCCGCTGCCGCCCACGGTCTCGGCGACCACCATGATGATGAGCGAGATGGCGAGCGCCGTGCGCGCCCCCGCGAAGATCTGCGGGCTCGCGCCCGGCAGGATGATGCTGAACAGGCGGCGCGCGCGGCCCAGCCGGAACACCCCCGCGACGTCGAGCAGCAGTGGCTCGATGCCGCGAACGCCGTCGACGGTGTTGAGGAACACCGGCCAGAAGGAGCCGAACGCGATGAGCAGCACCTTCATGGGCTGGTCGATGCCGAACAGCACGATGAACACCGGCAGCAGGGCGACACCGGGGATGGCCCGCAGGAACTCGAGCACCGGTCGCGCCGCCTCCTCGAGGGGTGTCACGAGCCCGAACAGCGTGCCGATGACGACACCGGAGACGAGCGCGAGCCCGTAGCCCATGCCGAGCAGCGCGAGGCTCGGCAGCAGGTTGTCGAAGGCCTGGGTCGGGTCGAGCCAGTCGGCGGCGAACGACTCCATGATCTTGGAGAGCGGCGGGAAGTAGAACGAGGTGCTGCTGGCGCTGGCGAACCACCAGACCACCACGAGCACGATGGGCAGCCAGATCTCGAGCCCCAGGTCGCGGAGCAGTCGCTTGTTCATCGGGCGTCCTCTCGTCGCACTGACGGGTGCCAGCGCAGCAGTCGGCGCTGGAGGGCGTAGAAGCCCGCGTTCACGAGCAGGCCGAGCGCCGCAGACACGATCACGTAGGCGTACATGCGCTCGTTGTCGTAGAACGCCTGGGCGTCGGCGATCTCGAAGCCGAGGCCGGGGGCGCCGCCGAGCAGCTCGCCCGTGATGGTGAGCAGGAGGCAGATCGTCGTGCCGATGCGCAGGCCGGTCATGACGAACGGGAGTGCGCCGGGGAAGAAGATGTGGCGGATGAACCAGCCGCGCGGCACCTGGTACGACGTCGCCATCTCGACGAGCAGGGCCTCACCCTGGCGGGCTGCGTAGATCGACTGGATGAGGATGGGCCAGATCGCACCGAGGATCGTGAGCGTCAGGACCATCTGGAAGTTGGCGCCGATGGTCAGCAGCACGAGCGGCAGGATCGCGATGGGCGGGATCGTGCGCAGGAAGTCGAAGACGAGCCGTGTGCTCTGGGTGGCGAACGAGCTGGACCCGATCGCGAGCCCGAGCGGGATCCCCACCACGGTGCAGAACGCCAGCGCCGCAGCGAAGGTCGCGACCGTGGTGCCGAAGGCCGCCCAGAACTCGGGGACGGATGCCAGTGCCCCGAGCCGCACGAAGGTGGCGACCGGGCTCGGCATGACGCCGATCGGCAGCGTGAAGGACGCGACCCACCACACCAGGAACGCGAGCGCGACGGCTCCGAGCTGGGTGACGAGCCGGCGGGTGCGCCCGGCACGGGGTTGCCGTGCCGGGCGCGGTGCCCGTTCCGAGGCGGTCGCCGGGGCGACTGCGCTAGGCGAGGTGCTCATAGATCATGTTCTCTCGGATCGGAACGGACGGGTGGAGCTGGTTATCCGGCGTAGACGACGTCGGTGCCCTTGGGCGCCGAGCCCTCGTCGATCACCTTGTACTTGACGAGGAAGTCGATGAACTTCTGCACGTCGTCGCCCGTGAGCTGCGTCTCGCCGTAGAACGGGAAGCGGGTCACCTGGGCGAGCAGGGCGGGGTCGACGGTCGTCGACGTCTCACCGGTCTTGCGGACGAGCTCGTGGTCGCTGTTCGCGAGGGTGTTCGCCTCGATGATCGCCTGCTGGAACTGGGCGACCACCTCGGGGTTCTCCTGCACGTACTGCGTGCTGGCGAGGAACACGAACGAGGGCACGTTCGGAATCGTCTCCTGCTCGGGGTTCGCGATGTCGACGAGCCCCAGTCCGAGCGCGACCGTGATGAGCGGCTCCGGGAGGAACACGGCGTCGACCTGGCCGGCCTGGATGGCGGGGATCGCACCCTGCGGCGGCACCTCGACGAACTCGACCTTGTCGGCGTCTCCGCCGGCGGCGGTGACCGAGGCGCGCACGAGCGCCTCAGCGGTACCGCCGAGGGCGTTGATCTGCATCTTCTTGCCCTCGAGATCCTTGACCGACTCGATGCCGGAGCCCTCGGTGGTCATGATCGCGGCGTAGCCGTCGCGGTCGGGAACGCCCACCGACGAGACCGCGACCGCGGTGACGGGCACGCCCTCCTTCGTCGCGTTGATCGCCGTCGAGGTGTCGACCATGGCGAACGTCCACGCACCGCTGAGCACCTGGGGCACGGCGTCCGGGCCGGCGGTCAGCGTCGCGTTGGTCACGGTGAGGCCGTAGTTCTCGAAGATGCCCTCCGACTCGCCGATGTAGACGTTGGAGTTCGACAGGGTCGGGCCGGTGGCGACGACGATGTCTGCCGGAACGATCTCCGCCGGTGCGGCGCTCTCGGTCGCCTCTGGCGTTGCCGCGGGCGTGCTGCAGCCTACGAGTGCGGCCGCGATGACGAAGATTCCGGCGGCAGCGCCGAAGCCTCGTGTGATTGCCTTGTTCATGACAGTGAGCCCTCCTTTGGGTTCTGGTGTCGGTGCGGGGTGGTGCGGGGGGTGGATCCCGGCCGAGTTCATTCCTCGACCTCGACGAGACCGTCCGCCAGGCACGGGGTGCCGTCGGGAAGGACAGTCTCGAAGCTGTACTGGGTGTTGCCGCTCGGCGCGATCCCGGCGCGGTAGACGCGCGTGGTGATCGTGTCGAACGGGGTCACCCACTTGCTGAACCGGATGGCGAGGCGCTTGAGCCTCGCCGTCTCGCCGCCGGCAACGGCATCCAGCACCACTCGCGTCGCGAACGCGAACGTGCAGTTGCCGTGCAGGATGATGCCGGGCAGGCCGTTCTCGCGGGCGATGGTGTTGTCGGAGTGCAGGGGCATGACATCGCCCGAGGCTCCCATGTAGCGGAACGTCTGGTCGATGTCGAAGGCCTGGGTGACCTCGGCTACCGGTTCGCCCTCGCGCACGTACTCGCGCCGGGGCGGCTGCTCGCCGAACTGCTTCTCGGCGATGGCGGTGCGGATGAACACGGTCACGTACTGGTCGACGATGGGCGTGCCGTCCTCGAGGGTCGTCTCGCCGCGCACCGTGATGAGGCTGCCGGTCGAGCGCGGGGTGATGCCCACGGGGATCGCCTTCGTCACGAGCTTCATGTCGGCTTCGATGGGGCGGTGGAAGCGGAAGTCCTGCTCGCCGTGCAGGCCCATCATCTGCTTCGCGGCGGGCGGCATGTTGAGTGTGAGGGGCGCGATGACCTGGAACGCGGGCACGACGTTGAACACCGGGCTCGCGATGTCGCCGTCGAGGTGCTTCTGGTTCGTGTCGTTCGTCGCGCGCGCGTAGGCCTGCAGGCGCATCCGGTCCACGTTGAAGAGCGCGGGCTCGCTCCACTTGCCGAGCGGCTCGGTGTCGAAGACATCGAAGGCTGCGGTGTCGGTGATGGTCATCTCAGTTCTCCAGCTCGGTAACGGTCGTTACGTTCTTGTCACATGTCGTGGGCAGCGTGCGGCGCTCGGTCTGCGTCATCTACGCCCCGCTGACCTGGCGCTCGCGCTCGCCCTGCGGCCAGTACGTGTCGCGCAGCACGCGGCGCGGCAGCTTGCCGAGCTCGTTGCGCGGCAGGGGGTCGGTGCGGAAGACGATCTGGGTGGGCTTCTTCATCGAGCCGATCTCGGTGCGGCACAGCTCCATGAGTTCTGCGGCCTCCACGGTCTGGCCGGCGCGCAGCACGACCACGGCGTGCGGCGTCTCGCCCCACTTGGGGTGGGCGACGCCCATGACCGCCGCGTCGGCGACCGCGGGGTGCTTGACGAGCGCGTTCTCGATCTCGGCCGGCCAGATGTTGAAGCCGCCGGGCACCCCAGAGGCCAAGGCCGCGCGGTACCGGTTCCTCTCCGACCGCGCGGGCGGCAAGCCCCGCGGCCCGGTGGTGCTGCCCGCGCGGGTCGCCGTGATCGGCGCGGGCACGATGGGGCGCGGCATCGCCCAGTCGTTCCTCGCTGCCGGCATCGCCGCCACGCTCATCGACACCGACCGCGACCGGGTCGACGCGGGGGCCGACGCCATCCGCACGTCGCTCGACGACGCCGTCGGTCGCGGTCGCCTCACCGCCGACAAGCGCGACACGCAGGCCGCCCTGCTCACCGCCGAGGTGGGTCTCGCGGCCGCCGCGGAGGCCGACCTCGTTATCGAGGCCGTGTTCGAGAACCTCGCCGTCAAGCAGGAGGTGTTCCGCGAGCTCGACCGCGTGGCCAAGCCCGGAGCCGTTCTCGCCTCGAACACGTCGTCGCTCGACCTGGACGTCATCGCGTCGGTGACGGCACGGCCCGAGGCTGTGGTCGGCATGCACTTCTTCAGCCCCGCGAACATCATGAAGCTCGTCGAGGTGGTCGACGGCGCCAAGACCTCCGACGCATCCCTCGACACCGCCCTCGCGGTCGCCCGGGCGCTCGGCAAGACCCCCGTGGTCTCGCAGGTCGGGCCCGGCTTCATCGGCAACCGCATCTTCGACCAGTACCTGCGCCAGGCCGTGCTCGCGCTGCAGTCGGGCTGCACTCCCCAGCAGGTCGACCAGGCGCTGCAGACCTGGGGTATGGCCATGGGGCCGTTCGCCGTGCTCGACCTGGTCGGCAACGACGTCGCCTGGGCGGCCCGCACGGAGCGCGGCGAGACGGATGCCGCGTGGGCGCCCGCCGACGCACTGTGCGAGCTCGGCTGGTTCGGGCGAAAGACCGGCCGCGGGTGGTACGACTACCCCGCCGGAACGCCGAACCCCGACCTGCAGCTGCCCGAGGGCCCGGGACTGTCTGCCGACGAGATCGCGCTGCGGTGCGTGCTCGCCATGGTGAACGAGGCCGCCGCCGTGCTCGCCGACGGCATCGCCGCCACGAGCCGTGACATCGACACCGTGCTGACCAAGGGCTACGGGTTCCCCGTCACGCGCGGCGGGCCGTGGTTCTTCGCCGAACAGCTCGGGTGGGAGCGCGTGGTCGCCCTGATGCGCACGTTCGCCTCCGAGACCGGCGACTCCTTCTGGCAGCCGAACGCAGCACTGGGAGCGCAGTCATGAGATCCGCCGTCATCGTCTCCACCGCCCGCACCCCGCTCACCCCCTCGTGGACGGGCAGCCTCAACCTCACGCATCCCGCGACCATGGCGGGCCACGTCATCTCCGCGGCGATCGAGCGCGCGGGGGTCGACCCCGATCGCATCGACGACGTCATCCTCGGCTGCGCGAACGGCGAGGGCGCCAACGGCAACAACATCGCGCGCCTCGGCGCCCTGCGCGCGGGCCTGCCGGTCTCGACGGCGGGCACGACCGTCAACAGGTTCTGCGCCTCGGGACTCGAGGCGATCGCGCTCGCCGCGCAGCGCGTGATGACCGGCCAGTACGACATCGCCGTCGCCGGCGGGGTGGAGTCCATCGGGCTGGTGCAGGAGCACCTCAACGGCTTCATGGCCGAGGACCCGTGGCTGCGCGCGAACGTTCCGTCGGTCTACCTGCCCATGCTGCAGACCGCCGAGGTGGTCGCCGAGCGTTACGCGATCTCGCGCGAGCGCCAGGACGAGTACGGACTGCAGAGCCAGCTCCGCTCGGCGGCCGCCGCAGCAGCCGGAAGGTTCGACCGGGAGCTCGCGCCGATCTCCACCCGCACCGCGCTTCTCGACCGCGCGACCGGCGAGCGGTCGATCACGGATGTCACGGTCGGCGTCGATGAGGGCATCCGGGGCGATTCGACGCTCGAGGGGCTCGCGCGCATCCGGTCGGCGCTGCCCGGCGGCACGGTCTCGGCCGGGAACGCGAGCGGCTTCTCCGACGGTGCCTCGGCCTGCGTGGTCATGAGCGAGGAGGAGGCCGAGCGTCAGGGGCTCGAGATCCTCGGCCGGTTCGTCTCCTACGCGGTCACCGGGTGCGAGCCCGACGAGATGGGCATCGGCCCGGTGTTCGCGGTACCCAAGGCGCTCGAGCGCGCCGGCCTCGGCGTCGACGACATCGACCTCTGGGAGCTCAACGAGGCCTACGCAGTACAGGTGCTGTACTGCCGTGATCGGCTCGGCATCGACGACTCGATCCTCAACGTCGACGGCGGCTCGATAGCAATGGGCCACCCCTACGGCATGTCGGGCGCGCGCCTCGCGGGCCACGCCCTGCTCGAAGGCCAACGCCGCGCTGCCCGGCGGGTAGTCGTCACCATGTGCATAGGCGGCGGTCAGGGAGCTGCTGCAGTGTTTGAAGTCAACTAGTCGCACCATCGAAGGAGATGCCATGACCCTGCTCACCGACACCTGGAACGGTGCCCTCTACTCGGGCGGCTGGAAGCCCGGCTCCGCGGGGGTCTCCGACGTCATCGAACCCGCGACGGGCGGCACGCTCGGCTCCATCGGGGTCGCGAGCGTCGCCGACGTGCACGCCGCCGCGCACGCCGCGTCCCTCGCCCAGCGGGATTGGGCGCGCCGAGCTCCCGAGGAGCGCGCGGCGGTGCTCCGCACGGCGGGGCTGCTGTTCCAGGAGCACGCCGCCGAGATCGAGGGCTGGATCATCCGGGAGACCGGCGCCATCGGCGGCAAAGCCGCTCTCGAGACGCACATCGCGGCCAACGAGTGCTTCGAGGCCTCGGCGCTGCCCTCGCTGCCGCACGGCGATGTCATCCCCTCGAACGAGCCGCGCTGGTCGTTCTCGCGCCGCTTCCCCGCCGGAGTGGTGAGCGTCATCGCGCCGTTCAACTTCCCCCTCATCCTCGCGATCCGCGCCGTGGCGCCCGCCCTCGCGCTCGGCAATGCCGTGCTGCTCAAGCCCGACCTGCGCACCGCCGTCTCGGGTGGCGTGAGCATCACGCGCGTCTTCGAGGAGGCGGGGCTGCCCGAGGGGCTGCTGCACCTGCTCCCGGGTGGTGTCGAGGTCGGCGAGGCCGTGGTCACGGCGCCCGAGGTGCGCATCGTCGCCTTCACGGGCTCGACCGCCGCCGGCCGCCGCGTCGGCGCTCTCGGCGCCGAGAACCTCAAGCGCGTGCACCTCGAGCTGGGCGGCAACAACGCGCTCATCGTGCTGCCCGGCGCCGACCTCGGCCTCGCGGCCTCCGCCGGCGCGTTCGGATCGTTCATGCACCAGGGCCAGATCTGCATGACGACGGGGCGCCATCTCGTGCACGAGAGCCTGTTCGAGAGCTACGTCGACGCACTCGCCGAGAAGGCGAACCACCTCCCGGTAGGCGACCCCGCGAGCGGGAAGGTCGCGCTCGGGCCGATCATCGATCAGCGCCAGCTCGACCGCATCGACTCGATCGTCAAGCGCACCGTCGACGTCGGCGGCAGGCTCGTCGCGGGCGGCACGTCGGAGGGCCTGTTCTACAAGCCCACGGTCATGACGCAGCTCGACTCGACGATGCCGGCCTGGGCCGAGGAGGTGTTCGGCCCGGTCGCCCCCGTGCGCTCGTTCTCGACCATCGAGGAGGCCGCCGCCCTCGCCGCGGAGAACGAGTACGGGCTCTCGCTCGGCATCCTCGGCGACGTGGGCCTCGCGATGGACATCGCCGACCTCGTGCCGAGCGGGAAGATCCACATCAACGAGCAGACCGTCTCCGACGAGGCCAACGCGCCGTTCGGCGGCGTCGGCTGGTCGGGCAACGGGTCGCGCATCGGCGGCGCCCAGACCAACATCGAGGCGTTCACCGACACGCAGTGGTTGACCATGCGGTCGACGATCGCGCCGTACCCGTTCTGAGCGGGCGCCCCACAACCCCGGAAGCGTTCCGCGCGCCCCAACCCACGTCGAGAGGGGACTTGTGACCGCCGGCGCCTCGGCAACCGCAACAACTCCCCGCTGGAAGGTTTCGGCGGGCGGGCGGAGGCGCAGAGCGCTGGGGCCGAGGCGCGCTAGGCCGGAACGATCACCGGCGCCTCGGTGGCGGCGATGACGTCGTCGGCGGTCACCCCGGGCGCGAGCTCGACGAGCACGAGGCCCTCGGGCGTCACGTCGAGCACGCACAGGTCGGTGATGATGCGGTCGATGCACGCCTTGCCGGTCAGCGGGAGCGTGCATTCGGTGACGACCTTGGCCGAGCCGTCCTTGGCGACGTGCTCCATGACGACGATCACCCGGTCGGCGCCGGTCACGAGGTCCATCGCGCCGCCCATGCCCTTGATGAGCTTGCCGGGCACCGCCCAGTTGGCGATGTCGCCCGCCGCCGAGACCTGCATGGCGCCCAGGATGGCGGTCGCGATGCGACCGCCGCGGATCATGCCGAACGACGTCGCCGAGTCGAAGTACGACGCCCCGGGGAGCACCGTCACCGTCTCCTTACCGGCGTTGATGAGCTTGGGGTCGGCTTCGCCCTCCCACGGGTACGGACCCACGCCGAGGATGCCGTTCTCGGAGTGCAGCACGACGGTCATCCCCTCGGGCAGGTAGTTCGGGATGAGCGTCGGCAGCCCGATCCCGAGGTTGACGTACGAGCCGTCCACGAGCTCGAGCGCCGCGCGCGCGGCCATCTCGTCACGAGTGAGTGCCATCAGCTGTTCTCCTTGCGAGCGCGAACCGTCGTCTTCTCGATGGGCAGGTCGGCCGCCTGCTCCGGCGTGAGCTGCACGATGCGGTCCACGTAGATACCGGGCAGGTGGATGCTGTCGGGGTCGAGTGTTCCGGCAGGCACGATCTCGTCGACCTCGGCGATCGTGATGCGCCCCGCCATCCCGGCCAGCGGATTGAAGTTGCGTGCCGACTTCTCGAACACGAGGTTGCCGTGGGTGTCGCCCACCGCCGCCCGCACCAGGCCGTAGTCCGCGCGGATGGCGCGCTCGAGCACGTACTCGCGCCCGTCGAAGGTCTCCGTCGGCTTGGCCGGCGACGCGATGGCCACCGAGCCGTCCGCGGCGTAGCGCCAGGGCATGCCGCCCTCGGACACCACGGTGCCCACGCCCGTCGCCGTGTAGAACGCCGGAACGCCGACGCCGCCCGCGCGCAGCCGCTCGGCGAGCGTGCCCTGCGGCGTGAGCTCGACCTCGACCTCGCCGCCCAGGTACTGGCGCGCGAACTCCTTGTTCTCGCCGATGTACGACGCGATGATGCGACGGATGCGGCCCTCGGACAGCAGCACGCCGAGGCCCCAGCCGTCCACACCGCAGTTGTTCGAGACGACTTCGAGGCCGGATGCCCCCTGCTCGAGCAGCGCCCGGATGAGCGAGATCGGCACGCCGACGAGCCCGAACCCGCCCACGGCGAGGGTGGAGCCATCCGGGATGTCGGCTACGGCCTCGGCCGCCGATGAGACTGTCTTGTCCAATGTCGCTCTCCTAGCGGGTGATGGGAAGGCCAGTGTAGAACTCGGCCAGATGGGCCTTGGCGTGGTCGCTGGCGACGAGCTGGGCGAGCTGGCCGAGCTGCACCTGGTGGTCGAAGGTGGCGTCGGGGCCGCTGAAGGTGTGCAGCATGCGCGTCATCCAGGTCGAGAAGTACTGCGTCTGCCACGACCGCGAGAGCTGCGTCTCGGAGTACGAGTCGAGCACCGAGGAGTCTCCCGCGTAGTGCTGCACGAACCCCTTGCGCAGCAGCGCGACGTCCGCGATCGCGGAGTTGAGGCCCTTCGCGCCGGTCGGCGGCACGATGTGGGCGGAGTCGCCGGCGAGGAACAGCGAGCCGTGCCGCATCGGGGCGCTCACGAAGCTGCGCATCGGGGTGACCGACTTGTCGAAGATCTCGCCGCGCTCGAGGCTCCAGCCCGGCATCCCCAGGCGCACGTCGAGCTCGTCCCAGATGCGCTCATCCGACCAGTCGTCGATGTTCTCGTCGGGCGGCACCTGCAGGTACAGGCGGCTGATCTCCGGCGAGCGCATCGAGAGCAGCGCGAACCCGTTCTCGTGCAGGGCGTAGATGAGCTCGTCCGATGACGGCTTCGCGTGGGCGAGGATGCCCAGCCAGCCGAAGTCGTACTCGCGCTCGTACGTCGTGCGATCCGCCTCGGGGATGGCGAGGCGCGACACCCCGTGGAACCCGTCCGTACCGACGACGAAGTCGCACGCGAGCTCGAACTCCTCACCGTCCTGGGTGAAGAGGATGCGCGGGTGCTCGGTGTCGATGTCGACGGGGCGGGCATCCGTGATCTCGTAGCGGGCGGGAGTGCCGTTGGCGTCGTGCGCGGCGATGAGGTCTTTCACGACTTCCTGCTGGCCGTAGATCCAGACGTGCCTGCCGACGAGGGCCTCGAAGTCGATGTGGTGGCGCTCACCCGCGAACTGCAGGTAGATGCCGCCGTGCCGCAGGCCGTCGGTGTGCAGGCGCTCGCCCAGGCCGTTCTCGGTGAGGAGCTCGACGGCGTCGTGCTCGAGAACGCCCGCGCGCACGCGCTGCACCGTGTAGTCAAGGTCGCGGAGCTCGAGGACGACGTTGTCGATGCCCGAGCGGTGCAGGAGGTGCGAGAGCAGCAGACCGGCGGGGCCGCCGCCGATGATTCCGACGCGGGTCGTGATGGTGGTCGTCATTGTTCCTCCGGTGGCCGCAGTGCTACGCTCACGATTAGAACAGCTGTTCGCATCGCGCACAAGTCTCGATGCCTACTGAGTGGGATGGAACCATGACCGCGAGCTTCGTCTACGACGCGATCCGCACGCCGTTCGGGCGCCACGGCAAGGCCCTCGCCGGCGTTCGGCCCGACGACCTGGCCGCGCACACCATCGAGGCCCTGCTCGCCCGGCACCCCGGGCTCGACCCCGCGGCCATCGACGACCTCATCCTCGGCGACGCCAACCAGGCGGGCGAGGACAACCGCGACGTCGCACGCTTCGCCGCGATCCTCGCGGGCCTGCCCACCTCGGTCACCGGCGTCACGGTCAACCGGCTGTGCGGCTCGAGCGTCGAGAGCGTCATCCAGGCCAGTCGCGCCATCGAGGCCGGCGACGCCGACCTCGTGCTCGCGGGCGGCGTCGAGTCGATGAGCCGCGCGCCGTGGGTCATGCTCAAGCCCGACCGCCCCTACGCGACGAGCTCCGAGACGATGTGGACGACCACCATCGGCTGGCGGATGACCAACAAGCGCATCCGGGAGGACTGGACCGTCTCCAACGGCGAGACCGCCGAACTGCTCGCCGAGCGCTTCGGCATCTCGCGCGAGGAGCAGGACGCGTTCGCCGTGCGCAGCCACCAGCTCGCCGCCGCCGCGTGGGACGCGGGCCTCTACCCCGAGGTGATCCCCGTGCCCGGCACCGACCTGGTGCGCGACGAGGGCATTCGCCCGGATGCCTCAGCCGCATCGATGGCGACCCTCAAGCCCGCGTTCCGCACGGAGGGCAGCGTCACCGCGGGCAACTCCTCCCCCATCAACGACGGCGCCTCGATGCTCTTCATCGGCGGGGAGAAGACGGCACTCGACACCGAGCCCCTCGCGAGGATCATCGGCCGGGCGGCGTTCGGCAACAACCCCAACGAGTTCGGCATCGCCCCGGTCGAGGCGGCCAACCGCGCCCTCGCCCGTGCGGGCAAGACGTGGGCCGATGTCGATGTCGTCGAGCTCAACGAGGCGTTCGCAGTGCAGTCCCTCGCGTGCATCAAGCTCTGGCCGGAGCTCGACCCCGAGAAGGTGAACATCCACGGCGGGGCCATCGCGATCGGGCATCCGTTGGGCGCCTCGGGCGGCCGCATCATCGGCCACCTCGCGCACGAGCTGAAGCGGCGCGGCGGCGGCGTGGGTGTGGCGGCGATCTGCATCGGCGTGGGGCAGGGCCTCGCGGTAGTCCTGGAGCGCTAGTGCCCGCCGCGAAGCCCGGGCCGGAGCCCAGCGGCCAGTTCGTCCAGTCGCTCGCGCGCGGCCTCGAGGTCATCCGCGCCTTCGACGGCGAGAACCCGCGCATGACGCTAAGCGACCTCGCCGGGCGCACCGGCCTTACCCGCGCGACGGCGCGGCGATTCCTGCTCACCCTCGCGGAACTCGGCTACGTCACCACCGACGGCAAGCTGTTCTCCCTCACGCCGCGCGTGCTCGAGCTCGGGTTCTCGTACCTCTCCGGGCTGTCGCTGCCCGAGATCGCGCAGCCGCACCTCGAGGCCCTCTCGCGCGAGCTCGACGAGTCCACGTCGGCATCGGTGCTGGACAATGACGCCATCGTCTACGTCGCGCGCGTGCCCACGCGCCGCATCATGAACGTCGGCATCACGATCGGCACGCGCTTCCCCGCGAACGTGACCTCGATGGGCCGGGTCCTCCTTGCCGCCGAGCCCGAGGACCGGTGGCCGGATGCGCTGCACTCCGCCCTCGCGGAGGTACGCCGCCAGGGCTGGGCCCTCGTCGACCAGGAGCTCGAGCACGGCCTGCGCTCCATCGCCGCTCCCCTGCACTCCGCCGACGGAACGGTCATCGCCGCCATCAACGTCTCGAGCACCACGGCGAGCGCGACGCTCGAGCGCATCGCCGACGAGTTCCGGCCCGCCCTGCTGCGCACCGCGGTGCTCATCGACGAGGCCCTGCGGCAGGTCAGCGGCCGGTAGGGCTCAGCGGCGCAGCGCGCGCACGGTGAGTTGCACGGCGGTCAGCACGAGCAGCCCCGCGAACAGCACAGCCGAGAGTCGCGGCGGCAGGGCGAGGCCGATGTACGAGCCACCCACGGCGGCCACGGCCGCGACGCCGCCCACGATGAGCGCCGTGCGGATGTCGACGAGGCCCCCGCGCCGGTTGGCGAGCGAGCCCGTCACGCTCGTGGCCACGATCACCGCGAGAGTGGTTCCCTTCGCGATGAGGTCGCTCACACCCAGCAGCGCGACGAGGGCGGGGACCCCGATCACCGCGCCGCCCACGCCGAACAGCCCGGAGGTCACGCCCATGACGAGGCCGACCGCGAGGTATGCCAGGACCACCGGCACCGACAACGGGATCGGCTCACCCCGCTCGGGCTCGACGAACACCAGCCGCACGGCCGTGAGCAGGAGCAGCACGATGAAGCCCCAGGTGAGCGCGGTGAGCGGCACGCGCTTGAGCAGCGCCGACCCGAGGAGCGCCCCGACCACCGCCCCGACCGCGATCACGACGGCGGCAATCAGATCCACCTCCCCGTTGGCGAGGTAGGTGATGCCGCCCGCGATCGAGCTCGGCAGGATCGCGAGCAGCGAGGTGGCGGATGCCCGCCGCTGGTCGAACCGCAGCACCGTGACGAAGAGGGGCACGAGGATGATCCCGCCGCCGGCTCCGAACGTGCCGCCGAAGACTCCCGCCAGGATGCCGACGAGCACCAGGATCCAGACGCTGGGGCGGGGCACAGCAACCAGCGTAACCTTTCGGCGCGGGCATCCGGCGCGCTAACTTGGGCGCATGACTGACTCTGGGACTCTCACCGCTCCGCTCGCCTCGCTCGCCAAGGGGGTGTGGTGGCTGCTGCTGCTGCGCGGCATCTTCGCCATCGCCTTCGGCATCATCGCGCTGCTCGCACCGGGTGCCGCCCTCACCGGGCTCGCCATCGTGTACGGCGCCTACGCGCTCATCGACGGCATCACGGCCGCCGTCCACGCCGTGCAGATCCGCTCGTCGAACCCGCGCTGGGGCTGGCTGCTCGTCAGCGGCGTGCTCTCCGCCCTCGCCGGTCTCGCCGCCCTTATCCTGCCCGGCGTCATCGGCGCCTTCGGCGGACTCGTCATCCTCTGGACCATCGCGATCTGGTCGTTCATCAGCGGCGTCATGGGTCTGCGCTCAGCCGCCGGGGTGCACGCCGGGCGTGCGAAGACCGTCGCGATCGTCTCGGGCATCGTGAGCATCCTGTTTGGCGTACTCCTCGCGATCCTCGTGCTCGTCACCCCGGGCACGGCGATCCTGTCGCTCGTCTGGACCGTGGGCATCTGGGCGATCATCTTCGGCGTCATGCTCGTGGTGACGGCGATCATGGTGCGCACCGGCGCGAAGGCGGCCACCTCCTCGTAGGCTGAAGGCATGGTCACCGCTGTCATCGTCGACGCCCTCCGCACTCCCGCCGGTAGAGGAAAGCAGGGCGGTGCGCTGTCGGCGTGGCATCCGGTCGACCTGCTGGGCACACTGTTGCGCGAGCTCGTCTCGCGCAACGACCTCGACCCCGCCCTCATCGACGACGTGATCGGCGGCTGCCTCTCGCAGGTCGGCGAGCAATCGGTGAACATCGCGCGCAACGCCGCCCTCGCCGCGGGCTTCCCGGAGTCGGTGCCCGGCACGACCATCGACCGGCAGTGCGGCTCGAGCCAGCAGGCCGCGGCGTTCGCCGCGCAGGGAGTCATGGCCGGCGCCTACGACATCGTCATCGCGTGCGGTGTCGAGATGATGAGCAAGAACCCCATCAACTACGCCACCCTCGGCATGGACAACTGGGGCCCGCTCGTGCACGCGCGCTACCCCGACGGCCTCGTCGGCCAGGGCATCTCGGCCGAGCTCATCGCCTCGCGCTGGAAGCTCTCGCGCGAGGCGCTCGACACCTTCTCCGAGCGGTCGCACCGCCTCGCGGGCGCCGCCGACTTCTCCAGCGAGATCCTGCCCTTCGGCGACCTGACGACGGATGAGACGATCCGCCCCGGCACGACCGTCGCCGGCCTGGGCGAGCTCAAGGCCGCCTTCCACGACGAGGCGCTCGCTGAGCGCTTCCCCGAGATCCACTGGAAGATCACCGCGGGCAACGCCTCGCCCTACACCGACGGGGCGTCCGCGGTGCTCATCATGAGCGAGGAGCGCGCGCTCGAGCTCGGGCTGACCCCGCGGGCACGCTTCCACTCGTTCGCCGTCGTCGGCTCCGACCCCATCGAGATGCTCACCGGCGTCATGCCCGCGACGCGCAAGATCCTCGACCGCTCGGGCCTCGGCATCGACGACATCGACACCTTCGAGGTCAACGAGGCCTTCGCCTCCGTGCCACTCGCGTGGCAGCACGAGTTCGGCGTCGACCCCACCCTCCTCAACCCGCGCGGCGGTGCGATCGCGCTCGGGCATGCGCTCGGGGCATCCGGAACCCGCCTGCTCACCACCATGCTCAACCAGCTCGAGCACACCGGCGGCCGCTACGGACTGCAGGTCATGTGCGAGGGGGCCGGCATGGCCAACGCGACGATCATCGAGCGGCTGTAGCCAGCTACTCGCTCTTCGCGCCCACCGTCGCGGGCTTGGAGGTCGCGCTCGCGTTCGACTCGTACGACGTGTTCGTCGACTCGAAGAAGTTGACGAGCTGCAGGGTGTCGTTGGCCGCGGCCATCCACTTCGCGGGGTTCGAGACGTTGTAGTGCGCCTCGAAGCCGAGCTCCTCGAGCCGGCGGTCGGCCAGGTACTTCACGTACTGGTTGATGTACGTGGCGTTGAGGCCGAGGATGCCACCGGGCAGGAGGTCGTGGTTGTACTCCTCCTCCATCTCGACGGCGTCGAGGATCATCTGCTTGATCTCGGCGGCGAACTCCTCCGTCTGCAGGTCGGGGTTCTCCTCGAGCACCGTCAGGATGAGGTTGATGCCGAACTTGAGGTGCAGCGACTCGTCGCGCACCACCCAGTCCATGAGCGAGCCGAAGTTGCGCAGCAGGTTGCGCTGGCGGAAGCTCAGCGCGACCATGAAGCCCGAGTAGAACCAGACGCCCTCGAGGATCACGTTGTACGCGACGAGGTTGCGGATGAAGTCCTTCTTGCCGTCCGTCGTCGTGATGTCGAGCGTCTGCTCGGTCATCCGGCGGATGTACTTGACCTCGAACTCCTCCTTGCGCGCCATCGACGGGATGTCGGCGTGCGCGGCGTAGGCGGCCTCGCGGTCGATCGGGAAGGTCTCGAGCACGTACTCGAAGCTCATGCAGTGGTTTGCTTCCTCCCACATCTGCTTCGCCAGGTAAAGGCTGCACTCGGCGGCGTTGACGTACGGGTAGACCCCGAACGCCAGCGCCTTGTTGACGAGCAACTCATTCGGGTTGAAGTAGCTCATCAGGAACGTCACCGCGTGGCGCTCCTCGTCGGTCATCTTCTTGAAGTCCGCGATGTCCTCGCCGAGCTGGATCTCGTTGGGGAACCACGTGTTCGCGACGGCCTGGTCGTAGAGGTCCATTGCCCACTGGTAGCGAATGGGCTTGAGCAGGAGGCCTTCCTGGAGGCCGGTACCGAGGATCCCCATCAGTTCTTTCCTTCCTTCGCGCGAGCGCTCATCACTGGCAGCTCTCGCACTGGAGGTCGTCCATCGGGTCCGTCGGCACGTAGTACTCGTCGGGATTCATCAGTTTCCTGCCTTCGGTGCGAGCCCGCCGAAGCCACGGCGGGCGGGTGCTGCTGTCGGGGTGGACTCGGTGGCCGACCCGGTCGAGACCGGGGCCGCGGCCACGATGTCCTCGGACTTGTTGACCTTGACCGTCGACTGCTCGGCGGTGTGGCGCGGCTTCATGTGCAGGTAGTACGTCGTCTTCACGCCGCGCTCCCACGCCGCGAAGTAGATGTCCATCATGTCGCCGAGGTCACGCGTCTCGAGGTACATGTTGCGGCTGATCGCCTGGTCGATCCACTTCTG
>CAIXMB010000189.1 GCA_903920435.1 uncultured Actinomycetes bacterium | reverse complement strand
GACGTGCTCGCGACCGCGCTGCGGGCGGGAATGACGGTGTGGGATCTCGAGGAGCTCGAACTCGCCTACGCCCCGCCGTTCGGCTCCGCGAAGGACCCGGTGAACATGGCGGGCTTCGTCGCGAGCAACGTGCTTCTCGGCGACCTCACCCTCTGGTATGCGCAGGACTACCCGCACGCCACGGAGGGTGCGCGCATCATCGACGTGCGCACCGCCGAGGAGTTCTCGATCTGGCACCTGCCCGGTGCCGAGAACGTGCCGCTCGCGACGATCCGCGAGGCGAGCGCCGACTGGGATCGCGCGCAGCCTCTGCGCCTGTACTGCTCGGTCGGGTTTCGCAGCTACCTCGCCTACCGCTCGCTCGTGCAACGCGGGTTCACGGATGTCGCGACGCTCTCGGGCGGCTCGGAGACGTTCCGCGCCTGGCACGAGCTCACGCCTGACTCCGCCGAGCCAACCGCTGCCGTGACCGCCTACGCCGAGGCCGTCGACGTGATCGCCGCCGCAGCTCACCGGGACCTGATCATGGTCGGCAGCGGAGTGTCGGTCGACCTCGACTGCGCTGGCCTGGCCTGCCCCGGCCCGATCATGAAGCTCGCCGACACCATGAAGACGATGGATGCCGGTGACGAGGTCGTCGTGCACGTCTCCGACCCGGGCTTCGCGCTCGACGGTCCCGCGTGGGCCAAGCGCAACGGTCACCAACTGCTCTCGATCTCGCCGGAGGGGCCGGGCTACGTCGCGACCTTGCGCAAGGGCGGCCCGGTCGCCGCCGCCGGGTCTGCGGCGGTCGTGCCCGCGCATCCCAAGCTCTCATTCGTGATCTTCGACGGCGACCTCGACAAGCTCATCGCGGCATTCATCATCGCCAACGGGGCGCTGGCCATGGGCGAGGAGGTGTCGATGTTTTTCACCTTCTGGGGCCTCAACGCACTGCGCAAGGCCAAGCCGCCCAAGCGCGAGCGATCCGCGCTCGATGCGATGTTCGGGGCGATGATGCCGCGGGGGGCTGAGAAGCTCACGCTCTCGCAGATGAACATGATGGGTGCGGGCACGGCCATGATCAAGGGCGTCATGAAGAAGAACGGCGTGCAGTCGCTACCCGAGCTCATCGCCGCTGCGCAGGCGGGCGGGGCCCGCATCATCGGCTGCACCATGACGATGGACCTGCTCGGCATCGCCCCCTCAGACCTCATCGACGGCGTCGAGCTCGGCGGCGTCGCGACCTTCCTCGGTGAGGCCGCTGAGTCGACCACCACCCTCTTCATCTGAGCGCACCACCCGCTTCGCGGTCATCGCGGAGCACCAACACAGCGACGTCGCTGGAAAGCAGGAGATCATGGCACGTGTCGTCATCCTCGGAGCCGGGGTATCCGGCCACACCGCGGCCCTCTACCTGAAGAAGAAGCTGGGCCGTGCCCACGAGGTCGTGGTGGTCTCCCCCAACTCACAGTGGAACTGGATCCCGTCGAACATCTGGGTCGGCGTCGGAAAGATGAGCGCGCAGAAGGTCGTGTTCCCGCTGGCGCCGATCTACCGCCGCAAGGGCATCGACTTCCGCCAGGCCCGGGCGGTCGGCATCCTGCCCGAGGGCGATGCGGACGACTCTCGGGGGGCGGTCGACGTCATCTACACCGCGGCGGGGCACGCCGGCGAGTCGGAGCGCATCCGCTACGACTACCTCGTCAACGCGACCGGCCCGAAGCTGAACTTCGCCGCGACACCCGGACTCGGACCCGAGGGCGGCTTCACGGCGTCCGTCTGCACCCCCGGGCACGCCGTCGATGCCGCCCAGCGATTGGCCGGCGTCATCACGGCCCTCAGAGCGGGCACCCCGCAGACCCTGGTGATCGGGGTCGGCCACGGCACCTGCACGTGCGAGGGCGCTGCGTTCGAGTACGCCTTCAACGTCGAGCACGAGCTCAAGGCCGCGGGGGTGCGCGACCTCGCCGAGGTGATCTACCTGACCAACGAGCACGAGCTCGGTGACTTCGGCGTCGGCGGCATGACCTTCAGCACCCGCGGCGGTCGCGTCACCAGCGAGGACTGGATGGCCTCGCTGTTCCGGGAGCGTCGCATCCGTGCGATCACGCAGGCTGCAGTCACGAGCATCGAGCGGGGTGTCATCAACTACACCCAGATCGACGGGTCGACCCACGCCCAGCCCTACGACTTCGCGATGCTCCTGCCCCCCTTCGGCGGAGTCGGGCTCAGCGCGACCGGTCGAGGGGGCGAGGACATCACCTCGACGCTGTTCGCCCCGAGCGGCTTCCTGCGCGTCGACGCCGACTACACGGTGCGCCCCTACGAGGAGTGGACGGCGGCCGACTGGCCGCGCACCTATCAGAACCCGACATACGGCAACATCTTCGGCGTCGGGATTGCGTTCGCTCCGCCGCACCAGATCTCACGCCCGTACACGACACCCGACGGCCTCGCGGTCGCGGCGGCACCGCCGCGCACGGGCATGCCCTCCGGCGCGATGGGCAAGGTCGTGGCGCTCACGATCGCAGACATGATCCTGACCGGCGCGGAGACGCCGACGCATTCGGGATCGATGGCCGAGATGGGCGCCGCGTGCATCGCGTCGACCGGCACCGGGATGCTCGCCGGCACTGCGGCGGCGATGGCCATGTCACCCATCGTGCCCGACTACTCGCGCTTCCCGACCACCGACGGGCGCGATCCGGTCGACACCACGGGCGACCTCGGGCTGGCCGCACACTGGGTGAAGCGGATGCTGCACACCGCGTTCATCTACAAGGCGAAAGCACTCCCGTTCTGGTACCTCATCCCCGAGTGACCCGAGATATCGACGACCCCAACACGAACGGACACCCCATGGATACCGCCCAAGCGCAGATAGACAGTGCGCCGCTGCCCGACGCACGCGAGCTGCGGCGCCGACGCAATCTCGTCGTGCAGTTCGCCCACTTCCTCACACTGAACTGGAGGATGTACCGCCTGGCGAAGCGGCATCACTAGTGACTGCATTCATTGCCCCGCCGCGGCGGATTCCGATCCCCCTGAGGTTCGGGCTGTGGATCGTGCATCGACGCACCGGGGCCGACCTGCTCCCACCACGACTACTCGCGTGGTACCCGCGTGCCGCAATCAGCTCGGCCGTTCTCGAGGCTCTCATCGCCCACCGCGATCGCGCCCTCACCGAGCGCATCCTCACGATGGTGCGTATGGCGGTGTCGTTCACCGCAAGCTGCCCCTTCTGCATCGGGATGAACTCGAAGGGCTGGGAGAAGCTGCTGACTCCCGAGGAACTCGCTGCGATCCAAGGTCAGCGCCCACTGGACTCCGTGGCCTCGCTCACGGGTCGCGAGCGGCTGGCGATCGAGTACGCCCGACTCGCCTCGCGCACCCCCTTGGCGTTCAGCCCCGAGTTCGGCGAGCGTTTGACCTCGACCTTCACCGAACGCGAGATCGTGGTCTTGGCGACCACTTCGGCCCAGGTGAACTACTGGGCGCGGCTCATCCAGGCGATGGGATGCCCAGCGCAGGGGTGAGGCACACGCTCGCAGCATCGCCTCATCTCAACCGGCGGCGGATGCGCAGCGCGGCCAGTGTCGTGAACACGGCGGCCATGGCGATCAGCAGACCGACGACGTACGCCGTGGGCACGTGCCAGTCGCCGACCGTTGCCGTTATCCCGAAGAAATCCCGCAAATAGTCCGCAGCAGCGGGCTGGCCCTCGGTGAGGGCAAGAAGCGTCTGTTCGGAGAGCTGCGCACGGATGATCGTTGCGGTCTGCCCGAACGGCAGCGCATTGATCAGGCTTCGCGCGCCCTCCGGGAACAGGCCGATGGGCACGTAGGCCCCGGCAAGAAACCCCAAGGTCGTGCCGACGAGGGTGGAGAGGGCCGAGAACGCGCCCGGCGTGCGCACGAACGACACCACGAAGGCCGAGACTGCAGCGAACGCGACGCAACTCAGGGCGACCTCGCCCAGCACTATCGCAAGCCGGCCAGGGGTGAGCACGAGCCCGTCCGCGAAGAACATGTAGATGAAGCTGAGAATGAGGATGAGCAGGCTCATGCTCAACGCGATCGCCACGCTCGACAGCAAGTAGCCGAGCACCAGCTGGCTACGCCGAATGGGCGAGGCAACGAAGTCACGGAATCGGCCGGCGGCCGCGTCATCGACGAAGGTGCTGAAGGCGCCAAGACCCGTCGTGATGGTGGTGATGCTGATGATCCCCGCGAACATCCAGGTGTCCACGAAGGCTGAGATCGTTGCCGAGCTGGCATCCGGGAAGCTGCTCTCCAGGCTGGACGTCTGCAGGCTGCGCAAGAACAGCATGTAGAGCAAGAAGAGCACGAGCGCGCCGAGCAGCGAGAAGAAGACGCCCAGGCGATCCCGGAAGTAGAGCCGCAGGTTGCGGCCCGTGATGGCGAGAATGACCGTCATGCCCCAGCCCCCATTCGATGACCGGCCGTGACGGTGAGGAAGACGTCATCCATCGTCCCGTGCCGAAATTCGAAGTCGACGATGCTGTCGCCGTGCAGTTGCAGGAGGCGCCGGGCGACGCCAGCGCTCGGCACCACGATGGTCGCAGGTACGTCGCCCTCTACCGCGCATCCGGCCTGCTCGGCGAGCGCCACGAGGGCGGGTCGATCACGGGTGGTCACGCTGAGCACGCTGCGGCTGAACCGGGCACGCAGCTCGGCGGGGGTGCCCTGCGCGACGATCCTGCCGCGGTCGATCATGCACACGAGGTCGGCCTCTTCGGTCTCCTCCATGTAGTGGGTGGTCAGGAAGACGGTGAGGCCATGACGCTGCCTCAGCTCACGGATGGTGGACCAGACGAGGGCGCGGCCCGCTGGGTCAAGACCGGCGGTCGGTTCGTCGAGGAAGATCACCGACGGCGATGCGAGCAGCGCCCGGGCGATATCCGCGCGGCGTTTCTCCCCGCCCGAGAGGCGCGCGTACCGACGATCGATCACCTCATCCAGACCGATGAGAGAGCTGAGTTCGGCTATCCGGGCATCGAGCGCTCCTCGCGCCGCGCCAGAGAAGGAGCCCCGCACTCGGAGGTTCTCGCGCACGGTCAGCAGTGAGTCGAGTATCGACTCCTGGAACACCACCCCGATGGCCGCCCGCACGGAGTCCGGATCCGTGCGCACGTCGTGCCCGAGCACGGTGAGCTCCCCGGCCTCGGGGTCGAGCAGCGTGGTGAGACAGGAGATGGTCGTCGACTTGCCCGCGCCATTCGTGCCGACAAAGGCGAAGACGCTTCCACGTTCGACCGTGAAGCCGACGTCATCGACAGCGACGGCGGTTCCGTAGCGTTTGGTGAGGCCGCGCACGGTGATGGCGGGCGTGGTTTCCATGGGTAGACGATGCACCGACGCGATGCTCTCCCACAGGGTCATAGGTCCCGGGACCTTCGGCACTGTCACCGTTGGCGCGCTTCGGAGGATCATGGTGCCGCAGTGATCGAGGGGAGACTGATGGCCGACCGCGTGCTCTTGCAGTTCCTGGGTGCGACCGACAGCGTGACGGGATCCCGCTACCTCGTCGAAAGCGGTGGTGCGCGGGTACTGGTCGACTGCGGCCTCTACCAGGGCTACAAGGTTCTGAGGGATCGCAACTGGCGCCCCTTCCCGGTAGGGCCGTCCAGCATCGACGCCGTCGTACTCACCCATGCGCACCTCGATCACACCGGTTATCTGCCGGCCCTGGTGCGTGACGGATTCAGCGGCCCGGTGTACTCCACCCGAGCGACCGCCGAGCTCAGCGGCCTGGTCCTCCCCGACAGCGGTCACCTGCTCGAGGAGGAGGCCAACCACCGACGCGCCGAGGGCACGTCGAAGCACGCGCAGCCGGTGCCCCTCTACACCGCTGAGGATGCCCTCCGATGCTTGCTCTCGTTCGTGCCTGTGGAGTTCGATCAGGCGGTGGAGCTGCCGGGCGGGATGACCGCCACGCTGGTCCCGGCCGGTCACATCCTCGGCGCGGCACAGGTTCGCATCACCGCCGGCGGGAAGACTCTCCACTTCACCGGAGATCTCGGTCGTGCGGATGACCCCCTCATGAACCCGCCCCGCGCACTCGAGCCGTGCGACATCCTCGTAACGGAGTCCACCTACGGTGATCGCAGCCACCCCGACGTGGATGTGGAGTCGCAGCTCGCCGAGGTCGTCACCAGAATCGTGGGGCGCGGTGGCGTGTGCATCATCCCCGCCTTCGCTGTAGGCCGCACCGAGACGGTGCTGCTGCATCTGGCCCGGCTGCGCGCCGCCGGGCGCATCCCGGCCGTGCCCGTCTACCTGAACAGCCCGATGGCGGTGAATGCGCTGGCGATTTACCGCAACCACCCTGACGAGCATCGAGTCGCGGGGGACGAGCTGGAGCGGATGTACCAGGAGGTAATCCCGGTACGTAGCGTCGAGGAGTCCAAGCGCCTCAACGAGCGGGGTGGGCCGATGATCATCATCTCTGCCAGCGGCATGATGACCGGCGGCAGGGTGCTGCACCATGTGGCGGCCTACGGCGCCGACCCCGACAACGGCATCCTGCTGACCGGTTTTCAGGCGGCCGGAACTCGCGGCGCCAGACTCGCCGCCGGCGAGCGCACGCTGCGCATCTTCGGCCGGGATATGGAGGTGCGCGCCGAGGTCGTGCAGATGGAGAACCTCTCCGCGCACGCGGACGCGGACGCAGTGCTCCGATGGATGAAGGCACTGCCGACCGCGCCAGCCATGACCTTCGTGACCCACGGCGAATCTCAGGCATCGGACACGCTCAGACTGCGCATCCAGGATGAGCTCGGATGGAAGGCGCGCGTTCCCGACTTCTGCGAAACCGTCGACCTCCGGAAGCCATAGCAAAGAGGTACAGCGAAGTCTGAGTCGCTCTTGACGTGGCACTTTCATTTTGGAAGTATCTACCCATGACCCTCTTCATCACCTGCCCGGTCGACAGCGTCGAGCGCGCGACCGCCTTCTACACCGCCCTCGGCTGGACCCTCAACGCCGAGATGTCGGATCACAACGTCTCCTGCTTCGCCATCGCCCCTGAGCAGTACCTCATGCTCGGCACCCGCGAGATGTACGCGAGTGTGGGCGGCGTCGAGGACCTGATCGGCGGCCCCGACACACCCTCGAAGGTCACCGTCTCGTTCGACCTCGACAGCCGCGAGGCCGTCGACGAGCTCATCGAGCGCGCGGGCGCTGCTGGCGGGCGGATCGGCGACACCGACGACTACCCGTTCATGTACCAGCGCCAGTTCGATGACCCCGACGGATACCACTACTCGCCGTTCTGGATGAAGCCGGACACCGCCCCGACCGCGTGAGCGGCCTCGCCGCGGCCCTCGAGATCGTCGGACCGCGGTGGGCCCTGCTCATCGTGGAACTGCTACTCGACGCGCCACTGCGATACGGCGATCTGCAGCGCGAGCTCGGCCTGGGAACCAATCAGCTCGCGACCCGCCTGCGCGAACTCGAGGCCGCCGGGGTGCTGTACCGCCTGCCCCTCAAGCACAACACCCGCGCCTACGCGCTGACCGACCGCGGACGTGCTCTACGCCCGGCCATCGAAGCGCTGGCGCGCTGGAGTGACCTGGAGTGACCGGATCTCTTGCAGCACGACCGCCTCAGCTGCTCAACGCGGTGTTGGGCGGAGTTCGCGCGGCTCGTATCGCCGGGTAGAGCCCGGCGATCGCGCCCACCGCGAGCGTGGATGCCACGCCCACGACCACCACGACCAGCGGAACGACGACCGGCCAGCCGCTCGCGAGCGCGACCCCAGCGGTGGCGAGCGAGCCGATGACCGCCCCCGCGGCCCCACCGAGAGCGGAGAGCACCAGCGCCTCGATGAGGAACTGCAGTCGGATGTGGCCACGGGTGGCGCCCAGCGCCCTGCGCAATCCGATCTCGCGGCGCCGCTCGATCACGGAGATGATCATCGTGTTCGCCACCCCGACGGCGCCCACCAGGAGTGCGATCGAGCCGAGTCCGACGAGCATCCCCGTGAGGGTCTCGTCGACGGCGTCGACCGCGGCGAGGGCGTCTGACGGCCGCGTCACCGCGACGGCCGCCGGTGTGCCCGGCTGCACCGCAGGGGCGATCAGAGGGCGAACCGCACGGATGCTCGTCTCCTCGATCCGCAGGTAGAGCCTCGTCGGGCTCCCGTCGAAGCCGTACATCGTTTGGGCAACCGGCATACCGATCAGTGCCGCGTAGTCGAGCTCGGGCGCGAGAGGTACCGGGTCCAGGATCCCGATGACGAGCACGTTCTGATCGCCGATGCGCACCAGGCCGCCCGGAGCGGAGACGCCCAGACGCTGGGCGGCGGCCGTTCCGAGTACCGTCGCGGGGAACCGGGACGTCGCCTGGTCGAGCCAGTGGCCCGTCCGCATCGTGCCCGCGACGACATCGATGAGCGTGAGATCCGCCGCTGTGACGGTGAGACCGCCCGTGCGACCGGGGTCGACAAGCGCGTTGCGATAGACGCCGACCGCCGCCACGGTGCCCACAGCGGCCGACTGCTCTATTCCCGGAAGGCGCCCGGCCCGCTCCGACGCGTTCGGCGGCAGCGGGACCGGCGGGCCCGTCACGGGGGGTGCCGAGGTGGCGCTGAAGAGGTTGGTGCCGAGCGCGTCGAGCTGAGCGTCGAGCCGGGCCTGACTCGACGCCGAGATTCCCAGCACGGCCACCATCGCGGCGACGCCGATAGCAACACCGAGCGCGGAGAGCACTGCGCGTGCCGGCTTGGCAACGAGCCCCGCCGACCCCAGGCGGAGTAGATCCCCGGCCCGAATCCGCGACGGGATGAACGGGGCGGCACGCTGCGGTCGCGTCATGACGCTACCTTCCTGGACGAGTCAGAGACGACGCGGCCATCGCTGAGCCTGACCTGCCGCGGAAGTTGCCCGGCAAGCTGCACATCGTGAGTGATGACGACGATGGTCGTGCCTGCGGCGTTCAGTTCATGGAGCAACTCCACGACGGCGTTGCCCGAGCGTGAGTCGAGATTGCCGGTCGGCTCGTCGGCCAGAAGCAGCGGGGGATCACCCACCACAGCGCGGGCGATGGCGACGCGCTGCCGTTCTCCGCCGGAGAGCTGGTGGGGCAGGTGCGTCACCCGGTGCTCGAGTCCCACGCGGCGGAGTGCCGTCAGCGCCAGAGCGAGCCGCTCCCGCCGGGGCATCCCCGTATAGAGCAGGCCTTCGGCGACGTTGTCGCGCGCCGACGTGCCCTCGCGCAGGTGGAATTGCTGGAACACGAACCCGAGCCGGCGGGCGCGAAGCGCTGACAGCTCGGCGTCGGTCAAGTCGATGGTGTCGACACCGTCGATCGAAAGACGACCCGACGTGGGCCTGTCGAGTGTGCCGATGATGTTGAGCAGGGTCGACTTGCCCGATCCGCTTGCCCCGACGACAGCAACGAACTCCCCGGTCGCGACAGCGAGGTTCACGCCAGCGAGCGCGGTGACGGGTGGCGATCCGTAGACCCGCACGACGTCAGACAGCTCGAGCAGCGCGCTCATCGCGTCGGCACCACGACGAGAAGGCCGGCGACGATGCGGTTGCCGGAGATCTCCACGCGCCCGGATGCGACGGCTCCCGTCGTGACGGGCACGAGCTCCCCTCGCTCGGCTTTGCCGGTCGGCGGCAACTCCACGGCGTAGTGGGTGTCGTCCAGCGGCACGAGCGCGTCGACGGGAACGGTGAGGACGTCGTCCCGAAGGGCACTCGCGAAACTCACGGTGACCGTGGCGAGGGCGAGGTCAAGGATCGCATCCTGGTCGGCGATGCTCACCCGTACCGGGATGACCACGGTCGAGGGTCCTCCTTCGGGGTCGGGACGACTCACGGGCTCACCCACCGACTGGATGAGGCCAGCAGTGGATGATCCGTCAGGCAGGGTCACCGTGACGCTCTGCCCCGAGCCGGCAAGGGCACGATCCGACGACGACACGGCGACGCTGACCACCTTCTCGGTGCTCGTGGCCTGGTAGAAGGAGCTTCCGGGCCCCACCTCCTGACCGAGATTCGCGGTCATCGCGTCGACCCGGAGGCTGCCATTCCAGAAGACCACCATCGACCGCTCGACGGTACCGGTGCGCTCGAGCCCGAGAGCGCTCTGCCAGTCGCGGATAGCCAGAACGGTGTCCCAGTCGAACGAGGCATCCGGCACCTCGGCGAAGAACCCGAACGCTGCGAGGTTCTCCTCGAGTTGCAGCACATCCTGGCCGTCGCTCATCCCCGACGTGAAGTCCCGCCAGGCTGGCGCCGACCCCGTGAGCAGGATTACCGGCATGGTGTCGACCCGGTAGAGCACGCCGCCCGCCGCGATGGACGCGCCGGGAGCCGGCAATTCGGTGATCACGCCGGCCAGGCCGGACGAGATGGCGGTGGTCGCGGAGTAGGCGATCACGCCCTGCATCCGAGTCTCCGCGACCATGTCGCCCGAGGTGACCGCGGCGGTCGACACCGTGTTCGCCGCAGCCAGGGGCACTGCGGACGGACGCGGCAGGACTGCCACGACCACACCGGCGACTATTGCCAGTCCGATGGCCAGCGCGGCAATGAGAACGGGCCTACGACGCCGCGTGATCGTCGTCATACCGGCGGGATGCACGCGGCCACGTCCTCGTCGGTTGCGTCAACGGGCAGCACGAAAGCCTGGCCCAGCTTGGGCTCTTCGACCTCGATCCCGCGGCCTCGCAGGCACTCGGCCCACTCGAGCATCCCCTCGAGCATCTCGGTCTCGTCCACCTTGGCATCGGCCCTCGGCGGCTCGCCGATCTCGGCCATGCAAGTGCTGGCGGCGTCGTTGAGGCCGTCAAAGGTCTCTGTGATGCCCTCACCCGGCGCAGGGTCCTTCACATCGAAGCCCGCATCGCGCAGGCACTGGGCGAGCTTGAGGTCGTAGGCGTCGCGCGCCGCCTGGAACGCGACGTCGCCGGCCGGCGCGTCCGCGGTGGTGTCGGCGCCTGTGCTGGACGCGCCGGTGGGGCCCACCGTGCATCCGGCTAGAAGGATGAGTGCCCCGATCGCGGGCCCGAGGGCGACGAGGAAGCGGGATCTGGTGGGCATGAGAGCTCTCCTTGAATCGAAGCGCCGCCGAGTGCGACGTCATGCTTCAAGCAAAGCCCGCGGCCTGTTACCGCTCCGTCGGCTGAATTGCATATGCCGGCGATACGCCGGTCGGGATCACGGCGCGCACGGTGAGACCCCCGCCGTCGCGCGCCTCCAGGTGCAACGAGCCGCCGTGAGCCCGAACGATGGAGGAGACGATGGCGAGCCCGAGGCCGGATCCACCGGCGCTACTCGGCCGTCTGCCGCGACCAGCACCGCGCACGAAGGGCTCCGTGAGCGTCTCCACGACCGCCTGCTCGAGCTCGTCGCCGGTGTTGGTGACCTCGAGCGTGACGCTCCCAAGCTGCCGCGTAGTAGCAAGCTCGACGGTTCCGTCCGAGCGGTTGTGGAGTACCGCGTTCTGCACGAGGTTGGTCACGAGCTTCCGGAGCAGCGTGGCGTCACCGCGAACGGCGCCGCCCTGGAGGGTCGTCTCGACGGTCACCTCCGGCCCGGCCGCCTCCGCCTCCGCCACGACGGAGACCACCAGTTGGTCGATGTCCACGACGGTCGAGGGAAGGTCGACGTGGTCGAGGGCCGCCAGCGTCAGCAGCGCCTCGATGAGCGCGATCGACCGCTCGTTCGTCTCGGCGAGGCGACGCAGTACTTCATCGACGTCACGCCCGTCCGGGTCGGCGCGGGCGACTTCCAGCATCGTCCGCGCGATCGCGTGGGGAGTCCGCAGTTCGTGGGAGGCATTGGCGGCGAAACGCCGCTGCTGCTCGACCGACTGCTGCACCCGACCCAGCATTGCGTCGAAGGTATCGGCGAGTTCGGCGAGTTCGTTCTGGCGGCCCGGCATGCGGATGCGGTAGCCGAGAGCGCCGTCACGGGCACGCCGAGCCGCCTCCGTGATCCGAGTCAGCGGCCTGAGCATTCGACCGGCAAGAAGCCAGCCGCCCCCGAGCCCGACCACCCCGAGCGCGAGCAGCGCCCACAGCGAATAGCGCACGAACACCTCGATGAGGTCACCGCGACCTGGAGCGAACGCCCCGCCCACGACGACGAGGTTCCCCTCGGGTATGAAGCGGAGGATCAAGATACCGATGACGAACAGCGCAACTCCCACGAGCACGAGCAGCGCCGCATAGCTGAGGGTGAGTTGCAGTCGGACGGAGGGGCCACGCGGGCGGGGGCGCACGCCCACCGGCTCAGTCATCCGACGTACCCTCCACCACTCGATAGCCGACACCCTTGACCGTCTCGATGAGCCACGGCTCGCCGAGTCGCTTGCGCAGACCCGAGATCGTGATGCGCACAGCGTTGGTGAAGGGGTCTGCGTTCTCGTCCCACGCCCGCTCGAGCAGCTGCTCGGCACTCACCACCCCACCTCGGGCATCCGCCAGCACCTGGAGCACCGCGAACTGCTTGCGAGTGAGGGCGACGTACCGATTGTCGCGGTAGACCTCCCGCCGAAATGGGTCGATGCGCAGAGCACCCACTTCGAGCTGGGGCGGGGTCGCACGCGACGAGCGCCGCTCCAGCGCTCGCAACCGCATGACGACCTCCCGTAGCTCGAAGGGCTTGATCAGGTAATCGTCTGCGCCACTCTCGAATCCGGCTGCCTTGTCGTCGAGCCGCCCTGCGGCCGTCAGCATCAAGATTCGCGGGCCGGTCGGGCTCCGCGAGAGGAAGCGGGCGATCTCGTCGCCGTTGGGCCCCGGGATGTCGCGATCCAGCACAACTACGTCGTAGTCGTTTATCGCCAGGAGTTCGAGGGCGAGGTCGCCGTCACCAGCAACGTCGGCGGCAATCGCCTCGAGGCGGAGGCCGTCACGCAGGGCCTCCGCGAGGAACACCTCGTCCTCGACGATCAGTACCCGCATCCTCACACGGTAGCTCGCCCCACCTATCGGCGGCGTATCTCCTTCGCTGCGGCGGTGGCGGTGACCCGCGCGGCACGAAGCCGCCCGGAGCTATACCGCCACAATCCCCTACCTGATCAGCTTGCCGGGTCGCAGCGCGACCTGATCAGTTCTGTACTGGGCGCGAGCTGCACGCACCTGTCGGAAGAACACGTTCGAGGACGGTAACCAGAGCAGGACCACGGCCGCGTCGCTGAGCACCGCGTCCGCGTACACCAGCGGGGAGAGGAGGTCGAACGTGACAATCGAGACGACAACGTACACGGTCCCCACCACGCTCAAGAGCGTCAGCAGCAGTCGCGCCCAGCTCCTGCCCGCGAGCACTGCGAAGCTGATGAATACGTTGAGCGCCAGGAATCCGAGGCTGACCAGTCGCGAGAGCACGAGCATGGCACTGAATTCACCTGCCACGGTCCACCACTGAATCAAGATATTAACCAGAGCGAGCGCAGCGAGAGCGACCAGCGCCCCGAAGGCGATGCTCACGGGTCGCGGAACAGGTCGTGACTGAACGAACTTGAGGCGCGGAGATGTACCACCGCCAATCGCCAGTTTGTCCATGCGGTGAGCGTAACGCGGTCAACGCCTAGATCGCGATGACGAGGTCACCGATCCGATCGCCGTCGACGACGACGAACTGGTACCTCAGGTCGACCACGCTGCCGGGGAAGTTGCCCTCGAGCCTCACCAGCACCACCCAGCGGCCACCGTCGCCCGAGCGCTGCCCCAGCGGGGTGGTCGTGTAGGTGTACACGGATGCGCTCTTCTCGAGCCAACCGCGGATCTCCTCGACCCCGGCGTACTCGATGCCCTCATCGACCACACGGGCGCCGACGGCGAAGAGGTCGGCCAAGGTCGCGCGCTGCGCGGGATCGGCCTGGGTCTCGACGTACCGGGCCACGACGGGTGGCAGGTACGCAGAGTCGTAGCGGTCGTAGTCATTCAGGTGCGTCACGGGTCTCCTTCTGGGGATGATTCAGACCGCGCGGGTGAGCGCGTTCTCCGCTGCAGCCACGATGACGTCGGAGACGACGCCCGGCTGAGTAAGGTACACGGCGTGACTGCCCGGCGTGGTGGTGACCTCGGCACCGGCGCGATGCGCCATGTGCTGAAGCATGGCCTGGTCGAACGCGTTGTCCTCGGTCGCGATGACCGCCCAGCTCGGCTTGTCGCGCCACGCGGCGGTGCCCACAGCCGCGCCGAAGACCGCCATGTTGACGGGCACTTGCGAGTCGCGGAGGAACGCGGCGTCCGCGGCGCTCGCGTCGGCGGCGAAGCCGACCGTGAACTTGTCGCGGTTCAGGTAGCCGAATCCTTCGTCGTCGATATCGATGACGAATTCGGGCGTCGCGGCAAAGCCGTCGTACTGCTGCCCGGAGGTCTCGCCGGAGTCGGGGATCAGCGCCGCGACGTAGATGAGGCCGACCACGTTGTCGTGCGACCCAGCCTCGGTGATGACCGTGCCACCCCATGAGTGGCCGACGAGGATGGTCGGCCCGTCCTGCTTGTCCAGAACGCGCTTCGTCGCAGCGACGTCATCCTCGAACGAGGTCAGCGGGTTCTGCACGATCGCGACGGTGTAGCCGCGACCGGTCAGGTTCTCGTACACGCCGCGCCAGCCCGATCCATCGGCAAACGCGCCATGCACGAGCACGACGTTCTTGATTCCTTCAATGGTGCTCATGATGATCCCTTCTTAGTCGACTTGTTTGACTCCCAATGTGCAACATATTGCATTCAGTACGTTATTCCAGCAGATCCGGATCCATTTGCCAAGACCCGCGTTTTGTGCGCAACATATTGCATGCCAATCCCCTCGGGCTCCGCAGGAGTGGATCGTTCGCTCCTCCGCGACGACGTCTACCGACGGCTCCGCGACGCCATCGTCGACGGCACGTTCGAGCCGGGCGAGCAGCTGAAGGACGGTGAGCTGGCAGAGTGGCTCGGCGTCAGCCGCACCCCCATCCGCGAAGCCCTCCTCAGGTTGGGTGCGAGCGGGCTCGTCATGGCGATTCCCGGCCGCTCGACGACCGTGACCGAGATCGACGCGAAAGCGGCGGGCGACGCGCGCGACGTCATCGCAGCCATGCACGCGATGGTCGTGCGCCAGATGGCCGGCAAGCTCAGCATCACCGACCTCGATCGCATGCGGGAGGCAAACCGACGCTTTGCCAAGGCCGTCGCGAAGGGAGACGTGAACGCCGCCCTCGACGCGGATGAGGAGCTCCACTGCGTGCCGGTCGCCGCCCTCGGCAATCACGCAGTCGAGGCGGTGCTCGAGCAGTTCGATCCCCTCGTGCGGCGAGCGGAGCGACTCCGGTTCAGCCGCGATGGAGAATCGTCAGCCGCGGCGCACGACCAGCTCATACAACTGCTCGCCGTCGGCGAGGCTGATCAGGCCTCGATAGTGGCCTTCGACATCTGGCACGGCCTCGCGACCGACGCCGACTAGCCAGCGACCCGCTGCGCCGGGTACAACCACCGCACGAGCAGGAACCCGAGCGCGGCTCCGACCAGTTGGGCGGCGATGAACCCCGGCGCGGAGCCCGGTGCGATCCCCGCGAACGTATCGCTGAAGATGCGGCCGATCGTGATGGCGGGGTTCGCGAAGCTCGCGGAGCTCGTGAAGAAGTAGGCGGCGCCGATGTAGGCGCCTACGGCCGCGGGAGTCAGGTGCGCGCGGCCGGTGCGGGCGAGGACGAAGATCACCAGGATGAGGCCGGCCGTCGCGACGATCTCGGCGAGGAAGTGCGCCGGGGTGAGGCGGTCGGTCGTGCTGATGCTGACCGCGGGGTCGCCGAACATGAGATTGGCGAGCACGGCGCCGGCGATGCATCCGGCGATCTGTGCGGGGATGTAGGCGGCCGTGTCGCGCCACGACCGGAGCCCACTGGCCGAGTCGACAAGCGAGACAACCGGGTTGAAGTGCGCGCCGCTGAGCGGGCCGAAGATCAGGATCAGTACGGGCAGGCCGAGCGCGGTGGCGAAGGCGTTCTCGAGCAGCTGCAGGCCGGTGTCGCCGGGTGACAGGCGCTGGGCGGCGATACCGGAGCCGATCACGAGCGCGGCGAGCAGTGCGCTGCCGATCAGTTCGGCGCTGACGCGTCGGATCATGCTCAGGCGGTCACGAGCAGTCGGGCGAGGGAGTCCAGCGCGCCGGGGACGAGCGCGTAGTAGGCCCAGGTGCCGCGCTTGGAGCGGGTGACGAACCCCGCGTCGGTGAGCACCTTCAGGTGGTGCGAGACAGTGGGCTGGCCGATCTCCAGCGGCTCGGTCAGGTCGCACACACACGCCTCCTGACCCTCCGAGGCGGCGATGATCGAGATCAGCCTGAGCCGTGCCGGGTCGGCGATCGCCTTGAGCGACTTCGCCAGGTCGTCGGCCTGCGACTGGGTCATGGCGTCACGGGTGAGCGGCGCGCAGCAGGCTGTCGCCTCGATCACGGGCAGCAGGGTCATCGTGCTCATGCTCCGAGCATAGTCAATATTGACAACCATCGATATAGGTCTCCATACTGCGACCATGACTCTCACCGACCTGACACTCCCGGTCGTGCGCGACTCGCGCCTGGACGGCCTTCCGGTGGCAATCATCGGCGCTGGCCCCGTGGGGCTGGCCGCGGCGGCGAACCTCGTCGAGCGCGGCATCGACTTCGTCATCTACGAGGCCGGGGGCTCGATCGCGAGCAGCATGCGCGCGTGGGGCCACATCCGTCTCTTCTCGCCCTGGAAGCACCTCATCGACCCCGCCGCTCGGCGCCTTCTCGAGGCCCAGGGGTGGACGCCGCCCCGCTACCAGGACGCCGCGCCCAACGGCCGCGAACTGGTCGAGCAGTACCTCACCCCCCTTGCCGCCCTCGAGTCGATCACGACCCGCATCCACACCGGCGTCGAGGTGGCCGCAGTCACCCGCGAGGGTATGGACCGCACGCGCTCGCTCGGTCGCGCGGCAACGCCGTTCGTCCTGCGCCTGACCGACGCCGCCGGTGGCGTGACCGAGGTGACAGCCCGCGCTGTCATCGATGCCTCCGGCACCTATCGCACGGGCAACACCCTCGGCTCCAACGGGCTCGACCCGCTCGGGCTGAACGAGGTCTCCGACCGCGTGGTCCACGCCCTCCCGGACGTTCTCGGGGTCGACCGCGCCCGGTTCGCGGGCAAGCACGTGGTGGTTGTCGGCGCGGGGCACTCCGCCGCCAACACCCTGATCAACCTTGCGACGCTCATCCAGACCTCTCCGGAGACCACGGTCACCTGGGTCATCCGCAACCGCTCAGCGGCCCGGGTGTTCACCGCCGACGACGACGCTCTAGCCGATCGCGCTTCACTCGGCGCCAAGGTGCGCAAGCTCATCGACTTCGGCGTCATCACCGTTGTCGACGGATTCGAGATCCTCCAACTCTCGCGGAAGGGGGAGAGCGTGGACATCGCCGGCCTGCGCAACGGAAGCGTCGAGCACCTGCAGTGCGACCTGATCGTGGGCGCCACCGGGTTCCGGCCCGACCTCGGCATCCTCCGCGAGATGCGGCTGTCGCTGGACGAGATCGTCGAGGCGCCGGTCAGGCTCGCCCCGCTGATCGACCCGAACCTGCACAGCTGCGGCAACGTCGAGCCGCACGGATTCGCCGAACTCGAGCATCCGGAGCCCAACTTCTTCATCGCCGGGATGAAGAGCTACGGCCGCGCGCCCACCTTCCTCCTCGCCACCGGCTACGAGCAGGTGCGCTCCATCACCGCGTACCTCGCGGGAGACCTCGCCGCCGCGCGGAACGTCGAGCTGGTCCTGCCCGCGACCGGGGTGTGCTCGACGGATGCCTCAACGTCGTCGTGCTGCGCCTGAGCTAATCGAGTCGCTCGCATAGACTTGCATCTATGCTTCCCGGCCCACCCGATCGACTGCCCGGGCTCCTCGGCCGCGCGGAAGCGGAGCAGATCGCCCGGAACCTCCGCGCGATGGCCGACCCGACCCGCATCCAGATCCTCAGCCTCATCGTGGAGGCCGAGGGCGGTCGCCGCCCCGTCACGGAGCTGGCGGGCGAACTCGGCCTGACCCAGCCGACCGTGTCGCACCACCTGCGGATCATGACGGATGAGGGCCTGCTCGAGCGCGCGCAGGAGGGCCGCACGGTCTGGTACTCCGTCGTGCCCTCCCGCGTGAACGAGGTGTTCGACTCCGTGCACAGCGACCCCGTCGCCGCCGTCGTCGCTCCCCCGGTCCTGGGGCGCATCGCCACCGACCTCGCCTCGCGCTTCGCCGGGGTCTTCTCGGCCGAGACCGTCTCGGAGTACGTGCACGGCAGCTACGCACTGCTGGCCGACCGCGCACGGATTACCCGCTACCTGCCCTCGCTGACGGCACGGTTCGCTGCCGACCGCCTCCGCGCGCTCGCGCAGGCAGACGGACTCGCCTCCGACGGCGTGGCGGACGTGCTCTTCGTCTGCGTGCAGAACGCGGGCCGGTCGCAGCTCGCCTCGGCGATCCTGCGCTCGCTCGCCGGCGACCGCGTTCGGGTGCTCACCGCCGGGTCGGAACCGGCGGGCTCGATCAATCCGAAGATCATCGCGGCCCTCGACGAGATCGGTGTTCCGATCGGCGGCGAGTACCCCAAGCCCCTCACCGACGAGGTCGTCCGCGGTGCCGACTACGTGATCACGATGGGCTGCGGCGACGCCTGCCCGATCTACCCCGGTCGCCGCTACCTCGACTGGGACCTGCCCGACCCCGCGGGCCTCTCGATGGCGGGCGTACGTGCCGTACGTGACGACATCGACTCCCGGGTCCGCACCCTGCTCGCCGAGATCGAGATCAGTGCACCAAACTCATAGATAGTCGTCTATGCTTTTGCCATGACCGAGAAGCCCGTAGTCCTGTTCGTCTGCATCCACAACGCCGGCCGCTCCCAGATGGCCGCCGGTTACATGGCGGCCCTCTCCGGTGGGGCCGTGGAAGTGCGCTCCGGCGGTTCCGAACCTGGCACCGAGATCAACCCCATTGCCATCCAGGCCATGGCGGAAGAGGGCATCGATATCTCGCGGGCCGTTCCCCAGCTCATGACGACCGAGCAGGTCCGCGACTCCGACGTGGTCATCACCATGGGCTGCGGCGACGTCTGCCCGATCTTCCCCGGTAAGCGCTACGAGGACTGGGAGCTGACCGACCCGAAGGGCAAGAGCATCGACGAGGTTCGGCCCATCCGCGACGACATCAAGGGTCGCGTCCAGGCGCTGCTCGCCGAGATCCTCCCCGCCTGACCATGGACCTGACTGCCCGCCGCGGTATGCCCGGGCTCGCCTACCCCGAGGAGTACCTCAAGCGCCTCGCCGCCGACCTGAGCGACAAGTTCGCCGGCATCTTCGGCGCAGAGACGGTCGAGCGCTACGTGCTCGAGTCGTACACGGGCCTGCTCCGCACGTCGAAGGTGCGGGCCCACCTCGCCGCCCAGACCACCCGCTTCGCCACCGACCGGCTCCTCGCCCTGGCCCAGGCCAAGGGTGCTATCGAGTCGCCCGTTCCCGAGATCCTGTTCGTGTGCGAGCAGAACGCCGGCCGCTCCCAGATGGCAGCCGTGCTCACCAGCCACCTCGCCCACGGACGGGTGCACGTGCGATCGGCCGGCTCCTCGCCCACCGACACCATCAACCCGGCCGTGGTCGCCGTGATGGCGGAACTCGGGCTCGACATGGGCCAGGAGTTTCCGAAACCCCTCACGGATGACGTCGTCCAGGCTGCGGACGTCGTCGTGACCATGGGCTGCGGCGATGCCTGCGCCATCTACCCGGGCAAGCGGTACCTCGACTGGGAGCTCGCCGATCCTGCGGGCCTGGAGGTGGATGGGGTGCGCGTCATCCGCGATCAGATCCGCGCGCGGGTGACCGCCTTGCTGGAAGAAGTCGCCGAGAACTCCTGAGCCACGGGCCCCGGCCCGGGACCTTCGGCCCTGTGGGGCCCCGAGCACCTCGCCTAACGTCAGCTGCATGAGCGCTGTGACACCCCTTCTCAGGAATGCGGCCTTCTGGGGCGCCGTCGTCCTCGCCTGCTTCAACACGCTCTCGGCAATCGGCGGCGGTATCGGGATGCTGGCGACCAACGGTCTGGGCATGCCCTTGTCGGCCCTGGCGGGCAGCCCGTTCTCGTCGTTCGCGATTCCCGCGGGGGTGCTCATCGTCATCGTCGGGGGAACGCAGGGGCTCGCGGCCGGGCTCCTCCTCGCTCGCCGGGAGTCCGGCCTGCTGTGGTCCGCGGTCGCGGCACTCGGGATGCTCATCTGGATCTTCGTCGAGACGGTGGTGATCAGAGGCGGATCGTGGCTGCAGGTGCTCTACTTCACCACCGGCATGCTGCAGATCGTCGTGGTGCTCGCGCTGCTCGGCGTTGTCGCGTGGTTGCCCCGCCATCCGCTCAGCCGAGCACGAGCCGGGGCATCCGTCGAATGATGGGGAGACCCCGCCTCGCGCTGGCACGATGGATCGCCCTGTGCGCCCTTGCGGAGGCGGTCGGGATGACCGCGGCGGCGACCGCCGCGCGTCTCGCCGACGCCGCGGAGTCAGTGCCGGCGTCGCTGACGCTGGTCGTAGTCGGCGGGCTCATCGAGGGCACCGCGCTGGGAGTGCTCCAGGCGGTCGGGCTCCGGCGGTGGCTGCCCGACCTCAGGATCGGAGTGTGGGTCGGCCTCACTGTCGCCATCGCGGGAATCGGGTGGGCGCTGGCGTCACTGCCGTCTCAACTGGGATCGACGGATGACACCTCCCCCGCGCTCGCCCTCGTGATCGCGGGCGCGGCGCTGATCGGGGCCGCGATGGGCGGCGCTCTGGGAGCGGCTCAGGCCCACGCGCTGCGTTCGGTCGTGCCGCACCCGTGGCGGTGGGTGGGCATCTCCGCCCTTGCCTGGACGCCGACGATGGTCGTGATCTTCATCGGGGCGACGACGCCGACAGCGCAGTGGTCCACGCCGTCGGTCATCGCCGTCGGGGCGCTCACGGGCGCCGCGGCGGGCGCGGTGCTCGGCGTGATCTCCGGCGTACTCTCGCCCTGGTTGCTCGGGCAGTCTGCAGTGAACTCCGCGGTCCTGGGCGTCCGGGGCTCCCGGTCGCACCGACTGCTCGATCGCTCGGTGGTCGGCCTGCGGCTGCGCGGTCGCCGGACCGGCAGAACGCTCGAGCTGCCCGTGCAGTACGCGACGAGCGGCGCAGGATTCGTCGTCTACCCGAGCAACCCCGACCACAAGGTGTGGTGGCGAAACCTGTCGGCGCCGCAGGAGGTGCAGGTGCTCGTCGGCGGAGCCTGGCGGGCGGCTCGCGGCCGGGTGATCACGAGCGACGACCCGGCCTGGGCGCTCGGTCGTCGCGCATACACCGAGCGGTGGCCGCGGGTGAGTGTCCCCGAGGGATGCCCTCTCGTCGTCATCAGCTCTCGCTAGCACGGGGCACACCATCATCGACACCAGCCCCGGGCTCACCTCTGCCGAAGCCGACGCCCTCCTGCAGCAGGTGGGCCCCAACGCCCTTGCCGAGCGCGAGCGCGCCCCCGTGCTGCGCCTGCTCGCCCGTCAGTTCCTCAGCCCGATCGTGCTGATACTCGTGGCGGCGACCGTGCTGTCGGGGATACTCGGCGACCTCACCGACGCGATCATCATCTCCACGATCATCCTGGCCTCCGGCCTGCTGAGCTTCTTCCAGGAGAACGGCGCCAACCGGCAGATGGCCACGCTGCTGACGACCGTGGAGTCGCGCACCACGGTGCTGCGCGACGGCCGCACGGTCGACGTGTCTCCGGCGACCATCGTCCCGGGGGATGTGTGCTTGCTCGCACTCGGTGACCTGGTTCCCGCCGACGGCACGGTCGTGCTCTCCGAAGGATTATCCGTCGACGAATCGACGCTTACTGGCGAGACCTTCCCGGCCGAGAAGCGAGCGGAGGGAGCCGAGGGCGATCGTGCCCGAAGCGTCTTCCTGGGCAGCCACGTGGTGGGCGGCAGCGGGCGGGTTCTCATCGAGCGCACCGGCCAGGCCACCCAGCTCGGCAAGGTCGCCTCCCGGCTCTCCTCCACGTCGCCGACGACGGGGTTCGAGATCGGCATGACCTCGTTCGGCTTGCTGCTCACGCGCGCGATGGTGGTGCTCGTCATCATCATCTTCGTGGCGAATCTGCTGCTCCAGCGCCCGCTGCTCGACTCCGCCTTGTTCTCCCTGGCACTCGCCGTGGGGCTGACCCCCCAGCTGCTGCCCGCGATCGTCAGCATCAGCCTGGCTCAGGGAGCCCGCGCCATCGCCGCGCGACGCGTGATCGTTCGACGCCTGGATGCCATCGAGGACTTCGGGTCGATGAACGTGCTCTGCTCAGACAAGACCGGCACGATGACTGAGGGCGTCGTGGTTCTGGCGTCGGCCGTGGGGGTCGACGGCCGCCCGAGCGAGGAGGTGAGGCGGCTCGCCGCACTCAACGCGACCATGCAGGTCGGTCTGACCAACCCGATAGACCAGGCGATAGCTGCCTCCTGCAGCGTGGACCCGACCGCCGTCAAGGTGGCCGAGCTGCCCTACGACTTCGATCGACGGCGCTTGAGCGTGGCGGTGGCTTACCCGGCCGGCTCGACGATCCTCATCACCAAGGGCGCGCTCGATTCGGTCATCACGATCTGCGAGTCGGTCGAACTCGGGAACGGCGACGTCGTGCCGCTGGCGGAGCACCTACCGGCCATCCGCGCTCGATTCGCCGAGTTGAGCTCGGAGGGCTTCCGCGTGCTGGGGGTCGCACGACGCAACCTGCCGAGCGGCCTCCCGACGCTCGCGGACGAGGCCCGGATGACGCTCGTCGGACTGCTGACCTTCGCCGACCCGGTCAAGCCAGACGCGCGGACCACCCTCGACAGGTTCGCGGCGAGCCAGGTGTCGGTCCGGATGCTCACGGGAGACAACCACCTCGTCGCACGGCACATCGCTGAGCATGTTGGACTCAGCACGGTCGGCGCGCTCACCGGCACCGACCTTGACGGCATCGCCGACCAGAACCTCCCCGCCGCGGTGCGGGAGGTTGCGGTGTTCTCGGAGCTGAACCCCCTGCAGAAGGAACGCCTGGTGCGCGCCCTGCGCGCCGATGGCAACGTCGTGGGCTACCTCGGCGACGGGATCAACGATGCCCCGGCACTCCGCGCGGCGGATGTCGGGATCTCCGTCGACTCCGCGGTCGCGGTGGCCAAGGAGGCTGCATCGATCGTGCTCCTCGACAAGGACCTCGATGTGCTGCTCGAGGGGCTGCGACAAGGCCGCCGGACGTTCGCCAACACCATGAAGTACATCTTCATGACCACCAGCGCGAACTTCGGCAACATGCTCAGCATGGCCGTGGCCTCGATAGTGCTGCCATTCCTTCCGTTGCTGGCGGGGCAGATCCTCCTGATCAACCTGCTCACCGACCTGCCCGCGACGACGATTGCAACCGACACGGTGGACGATGCTCAGCTACGTCGGCCGCAGCGCTGGAACATCCGGCTCATCAGGAACTACATGATCGTCTTCGGAGCCCTGAGCTCGGTGTTCGATCTCGCCACCTTCGCGGTGCTGAGGTGGGGGCTGAACGCGGGCGCCACCGAGTTCCGCAGCGCCTGGTTCGTCGGCTCGGTGCTCACCGAGGTCGCCGTACTGTTCGTGCTGCGCACGCGCGGTCCGTTCTACCGCAGCCGACCGGCCCGGGGCGTGGTGCTCACCAGCGCGGCAGTGGCGCTCATCACGGTGGCCCTGCCTTTCAGCCCACTCGCCCAACCGCTGGGCCTCGGCCCGATTCCGGTCGACCTGATGGCGGCGGTCGTGGGCATCACGATCGCCTACGTGGCCGCCACCGAGGCCATGAAGCGCATCTTCTGGGCACCCCGGCGCCCGGGTCTCACCAGGTCGAGTCGCCGCGGATGACCGCGTCGGACCCGCCATCGATGAAGACGACCTGCCCGCACAGGTGGGCGTTCTCCTCGCTCGTCAGCCACGCGAGCAGGTACGCAGCGTCGCGGGGGCCGAAGATGCCGTTGAGCGGCATGGGTACGAGCGAGAGCACCGATTGACGGGCCTCGGCCGAACCGGTGAAGGCGGCGGTCATCGGGGTCTCGACGACACCGGGCGCGACGGCGTTGAGCGGGATGCCCGCCCCCGCCCACTCCGCGGTGGGGGCCGAGCGGCGAATCCACTGCGCGAGCGCGCGCTTCGTCGTGCCGTAGATCAGGTTCGCGGTGTCACCGCCGGCCGCCTCGAGCTCCGCCCCGCGGGCAAGCGCGGCCGGTTCGTCACCGGCGGTGAGCGCCTTCAGCAGGGCGTCGTCCGGCGGGAAGAGCGAGGCCATCGACGCCGTGGCCACCGCGCGCGGCGCGTCGGACCCGGCGAGCAGCGGCCGAAGGCCGTTCAGTGTCGCGAGAGTGCCGAAGTAGTTGACCGCGACCGTAGTGGCGGTGGGTGTGGCCAGGCCCGCGTTGGCGACGATGGCGTCGACCCTGCCGCCGGAGAGCTCGGTGACCTTTCCGACCAGGTCCACACGCCCCTGAGCGGTGGCGAGGTCGACCACGACATCGGCATCGTGGATGTCGACACCGATCACTCGATGTCCTCGTTCGCGGAGCAGATCGGCCGTCGCAAGGCCGATGCCGCTGGCAGATCCGGTGATGACGTAGGTGCGTGACATGAGTGCATCCTTCGAGTCGGGCGGAGGGTGATCCCCGCAGAACCCACGCTCCTCGCTTGCCCCTCGCGACGGCAGGGCCGAAGGTCCCGCTAGCTCTCCGGCTTCACGTCGAGCAGGTTCATGACACTCGTGACGTACGGGGTCGACCACGCGGCCCGCCCGGCGTCGGCCTTCTCCGCATGCGAGCTGACGGTTCCGCGGAGGATCACCTCGTTGCCGGCCACCGACACCTGGATGCCGTCGGCGTCCAGCAGCGCCGTGCGCTCGAAGGCGTCACGGATGCGCTCCGCGGCGTCCGCCGCGACCGGGTGATCGGGCAGCGTGATGCGGTTGTCGACCCGGACCACGCCCACCGTGTGCTCGGCGATCCGCTCCGCCTCCTGCCGCTGGAAGTTCCAGTCGAGGCCGCCCGTGAGGGTGACGACGCGATCGCTGACGACCACCTGCACGCAGTCCCGCGGTACCCTCGAACTCCAGAAGATCGAGTCGCGCACCGCCCTGGCGATCTCCCGGTCCGTGCGCGCAGGTCGGAACGGCGTACGCACGCACAGGTCGTTGGCGACCGCCGAGATGCCCTTGACCCGGAGGGCCGCCCGAGACGCGGCGCGCACCTGATCGAGGCTCGGCACCTCTCCGGTGAGTTCCGCGACGCCGTCGGTGACCGCTGAGATCAGGTGGCCGTCGTCGATCTCCGGCGCCCAAGCGAGTTCCTTCCGCACCGCCTCGAGCAGTTGCAGGTCGGCCGCCTTGGTCATTCGGCGGCCCTGATGACCGCCACGGTGCACGGCAGCTCGGCGACGACGGACTCGCTCACCGACCCGAGCAGGGCGCGCGAGAGCGCGCTGCGCCCGTGAGCGCCCACCACGAGCATCCGTGCGCCGGTGGCTGCCGCAGGCAGTGCGACTTCCGGGCGCGATCCGCTGATCTCGACGTGCACGACGAGATCGGGGTACCGCGAGGAGATGCCGGCGAGGGACTCCGCGACCACCATGCGGTCCTCCTCCACCGGCTCGGTGTCGACGAGCACGGGCTCGGTCAGACCCCACGGCTCGGGGTGGCCCCAGGCGTACACCGCCGTGAGGTCCTCGTGATACCGATCGGCGAGCTGTGCAGCGAATTCGACGGCGGGCAGGGATGCCTCAGAGCCATCGGTACCGACCACGACGCCGTGGCCGGCCGGAACGACGTCTGCGACCGGAACGATGACGACGGAGCACGGCGCAAGTCGCGCGAGGCGGACCGCCCCCGCGCCGGCCCCGCTGTACCGGCCCTCGGGGTGGGCGCCGACGACGAGGAGTGCTGCACCTCGGGCGCTGGCCACCAGTTCGTTGACGGGTGAGCCGAAGTGCACGTGAGACGTCACCGGGGTGCCTGGCGCGGCGCGGCGGGCGGCGTCTGCGCGGTCACGCAGGTGCTCTTCGGCGCGCAGCAGGGCGGTCTCGATGTAGTCCACGGGTGCGTGCCCCCACGTGGTGTCGACGACATGGACCAGTTCCACCGACGCATCGCGATGCGCGGCGTACGCGAGCGCCCAGTCGATAGCGGGATGCGACCCGGCAACTCCGCTGACTGCGACGACGATCTTCTCCATGGCTGATTCCCTTCCGTACCCCAGCCTCCGCCCGTCGGCCCGGGCGGGTTAGGGGCGAAGGTCCCGTTGCGGCGCTCGGGACCTTCGGCACTGTGCCCCGATTCGCTGCGGGTACACGCTGGCGGAACAACGAGAAGGGGAATGTCATGGTGGAGAAAGTGATCGTCGCCGTCGACGGCGGCCCGGCGAGCGATGCCGCGCTCACGTGGGCCCTCGAGCGGGCGAAGACCGTGCCGATGCGACTGGAGATCACGACGATCGCCGGGCTCGACTCGGAGTTTCCGGAGGGCGCCGAGTCCGGATTCCACACGGCCTCGGAGTCGGCACTGCTCGTCGCCGAGTCGACCGCCAAGGGCGCCGCACCCCATCTCGAGGTGACGGCGACCATGCGTGCCGGCATTCCCCATGAAGAGCTCGTGAAGGCCTCACACGGCACCGACCTCGTCGTCATCGGCAGCCACAAGACCTCGGCCGTCGCTGGCATCGTGAACGGCACACTGCCCCTGAAGGTCGCCGGGCACGCCGAGTGCCCGACGGTCGTCGTGCCGGTGGGGTGGCAGCCGCGGCGCGGCGACGTCGTCGTCGGCTGGTCGGACGACCCGACCGCCGAGGCCGCACTCGACTTCGCGGCGGCCGAGGCCGTGCGCACCCACGAGGACCTCGTCATCGTGCACACCTGGGGCAGTGCGCCCAGCGCGCCGATGGACGGTGACGGTTCGGCGGTTCTCGTCCAAGAGCTGGGTGCCGCCCACCGGCAGCTCCTCGCCGATGCGGCGCACCGCGTCGAGGTGGCGCACCCCGGTCTGAGCGTGACGCAGTTGCTCCGCGCCGCGTCGGCCGCGGTCTCGATAGTCCGGGCGGCGGCGAACGCATCGCTCGTCGTGGTGGGCTCACGCGGCCGCGGAGCCGTCGCCGGGTTCCTGCTGGGTTCGGTGAGCCACGACGTCGTGGTCAACATGCCCGCCCCCGTCGTCGTCATCCCCAGGAAGTCGGCGCCGGTGGATGTCTACCCCGACCTCGTCGACGACGAGTTCTGATCACGCGAAGAAAGAGACGGGTCGAACCATGGAACTCAAGGACAAGGTCTTCGTCGTCACCGGCGGCGGCAACGGAATCGGCCGCGAGGTCGTACTCGGACTCCTCGCGCGGGGGGCGCGCGTCGCAGCCGTCGACTTCAGCGAGACGGGCCTTGCAGAGACGAAGCACCTCGCGAAGGCGGCATCCGGCCTCAGCACGCACCGGCTCGACGTGACGGACCGCGCTGCGGTGCTGGCGCTGCCGGATGCCGTGATCGACGAGCACGGCCAGGTCGATGGGCTGCTCAATGTCGCCGGCATCATCCAGCCGTTCGTGCGCATCGAGCAGCTCGACTTCGCCGACATCGAACGCGTGATGAACGTCAACTTCTGGGGAGTCGTGAACACCACGAAGGCTTTCCTGCCGCACCTTCTCGCACGGCCCAGCGCGGCGCTGCTCAACGTGTCGAGCATGGGCGGGTTCCTGCCGGTGCCCGGTCAGGCGGCGTACGGCGCGAGCAAGGCGGCGGTGAAGCTGTTCACCGAGGCCCTCTACGCGGAGTCGCGCGGCACGGGCCTCGCGGTGACCGTCGTCTTCCCGGGCGGGGTGGGCACGAACATCACCACCAACTCCGGTGTGGCGATGCCGACGCTGAAGGGCGACCCGGGCAAGCTGCCCAAGACGACGAGCCCGGCGGAAGCCGGTCGCCAGGTGATCGTGGGGCTCGAGCGCGGGGCGTTCCGGGTGCGCATCGGCAACGACGCCAAGTTCATGGACCGACTCGCCCGCCTCGCGCCGAAGCGCGCCACCGAGCTGATCGCGAACCAGATGAAGGCGCTGCTCGGATGACCGGCGCGTGAGTAGGGCTCGGGCGCTCCTGCGGTACCGCTACATCTGGACCACCCTGGCGATCGCCGCCGTCACCGCGGTGCTGGCACTCGTGGGTCAGGGCACCGCGGCGCGGTGGGTGGCGACCTCGTACGTGCTGCTCATCGCTGCCCGAAGCGCGGTCGGGATGATCGCCTCGCTCCGGAAGGGGTCGTGGGGAATCGACGTGCTCGCGGTCGCGGCCATCGTGGCGACCGTCGCCCTGGGCGACTTCTGGGCCGCGCTCGTAGTGGTTCTCATGCTCCTCAGCGGGGAGGCGCTCGAGGACTTCGCCGGTCGTCGCGCGCACCGCGAGCTTGCGGCGCTCATGAGCCGCGCACCGCGCGTGGCCCATCGCGAGGTGGCGGGCGCCGTGGTCGACGTGCCGGTGGACGCGATCGTGCCCGGTGACCTCGTCGAGGTGCGCCCGGGCGAGACCGTGCCCGTGGACGGCGCCCTGTTGGGCGATGGGGCGTCATTCGACGAGTCGTCGATCACCGGCGAGAGTCTGCCCGTCTGGCGGGCGGCCGGATACACGATTCGCAGCGGCACGGTGAACGCCGACGAGGTGGTGACCCTCCGGGCCGTGACCACTGCGGCGCTCAGCGAGTACCAGACGATCGTCGAGCTCGTGCGGAGCGCCGCGAACAGCAAGGCGCCCTTCGTGCGTCTGGCCGACCGGGTGGCGATTCCGTTCACGATCGGCGCACTGGTGATCGGCGCGCTCGCATGGATCATCTCGGGCGATCCCGCTCGACTGGCCGAGGTGCTGGTGGTGGCGACACCGTGCCCGCTGCTCATCGCGACCCCGGTCGCGTTCATCGCCGGGATGAGCAGCGCCGCCGCCCGCGGCGTCATCGTGAAGGGCGGCGGGGTGATCGAGCAGCTCTCCCGCGTGCGCACCGCGGCCTTCGACAAGACCGGGACGTTGACCGCCGGCGCCCCCGAGATCGACCGGATCGAGAGCGTGGACGGCGACGAGGAGCGGGTGCTGGCCACCGCGGCCGCGCTGGAGAGCGGCTCCGCGCACGTGCTCGCGAAGGCGATAGTCGCCGCGGCGGCCGAGCGCGGGCTCGGCGTGACCGAGGCTGACGACCTGAGCGAAAAGCTCGCGTCGGGAATGCGCGGAATGGTCGGCGGGCTGACCGCGGCCAGCGGCAAGAAGGACTTCGTGGCGCCGCACGCGCACCTTCCCTGGCCGGCCCTGGCCGCCGGCGAATCGGCGGTGTACGTGTCGCTCGGGGCCGCGCTCATCGGGCGCATCGTGCTCACCGATGAGGTGCGACCGAGTGCGAGGCCGACGGTAGCCGGCCTCCGCGCGCTCGGGATCTCCCCGATCGTCATGCTGACGGGCGACTCGGTGGACACCGCGCAGAAGGTCGCCTCCGCGGTGGGCATCGACGACGTCAGGGCGGGGCTGCTTCCCGGTGACAAACTGCGCATGGTCGGCGACCTCGCTCCGCGCCCGGTCCTGATGGTGGGCGACGGCGTCAACGACGCCCCGGTCCTGGCGGCGGCGGACGTGGGCATCGCCATGGGCGCTCGCGGCGCGACGGCGGCGAGCGAGTCGGCGGACGCCGTCATCCTCGTCGAAGATCTCGGCCGGGTGCTGGAAGTGGTGGTGCTCGCCCGCCGCGTGGTGCGGATCGCCTACCAGAGCATCGGCCTCGGCATCGGGCTCAGCGTCGTGCTCATGATCGTCGCGTCGCTCGGAGTGATCCCCGCGATCGTCGGCGCCGCCCTCCAGGAGGTCGTCGACGTGCTCACCATCGCGAACAGTTTGCGAGCGGCTCGAAGCATCACGCCCCGAGTCGCTCCCGGACCAGAGCGTGCAGCTCCTCGATCAGCTGCATCTGCGAGCGGTTGATCTCGAGGAGCGTCTCGATATCGGTCTTGGCGGCGATGTTCGTCTCGTAGTCGTGGCGGGCGAGGGCGGCGGCGATCGCGTCCTGGCGCTTGGCTGCGATGAGGAGGATGGCGCCCTGCAAGCCGGCGAGCATGCTGAGGAAGAGGTTCAGCAGGATGAACGGGTAGACGTCCCACCCGGGCAGCACGGTGTTCGCCAACGCCCACAGCGCCATGAACACCACGAAGCCGCCCACGAACGGCCAGCTGCCCATGACATTGCGCATCCGGTCTGCCGCACGTTCGCCGCGCGTCAACCGCTCGACGTTGTCTTCGTGCCACGTGCGGGCGGGGATGGTGCGGGCGCTGCGCGCGGAGGGCGTCGATCGCCGCGTCTCCCTTACCTGCGCGGTCTTATCGGTCACCCGTGAATACTCGCCTCGACCGGGCCGGGCGGTCAGGGCCTTTGGTCCTGCGACTTCTCGGCGCGGTGCTGTGCGCCGTATACCGCGGCCTGCGTGCGGCGCTCCATCCCGAGCTTGGCCAGCAGGCCGGAGACGTAGTTCTTGACCGTCTTCTCGGCGAGATCCAGCTGCTCGCCGATCTGCCGGTTGGTGAAGCCCTCGGCGATGAGGTCGAGCACCTGCCGCTCACGCAGGCTGAGCTCGACCTCGGAGGTGCGGGTCGCCACCGACTCGACCACCCGCCGCGACACGCTGCGGTCGATGAGGCTGCGCCCGGCGGCAACCTGCCGGATGCTCTCCAGCAGGTTCTGCCCCTTGATGTCCTTCAGCACATACCCCGACGCTCCGGCGAGCACGGCGGTGTAGCTCGCCTCGTCGTCGTCGTAGGCGGTGAGCATGAGGCAGTAGACCTCCGGATGCGCCGACCGGATGTCACGGCACAGGTCGATTCCGCTGCCATCCGGCAGGCGCACATCGAGAACGGCGACGTCGGGCAGGGTCGCGGCGATGCGCCCGAGCCCCTGCCGCGCCGTGGACGCCTCGCCGACCACCTCGAGATCGGCCTCCGCGTTGATCACGTCGGCGACACCCCGTCGCACGATCTCGTGGTCATCCACGAGGAACACACGGATCACGACTCGGTCCTTTCGTCGACGAGCGGAACGCTCCACGTCAGTACGGTACCGCCGGCATCTCCCGGGGTCAGCGCGAAGCTGCCGCCGCGCGATGACGCCCGCCGCTCGAGGTTCGCGGTGCCGCTCGACCGCGTCGCGCCCTCGGGCACGCCCTTGCCGTCATCCTCGATCACGAGCGTGACCGTCGACGACGTCACGGCAACCGACACAGCGGTGCGCTGGGCCCCTGCGTGGCGGGCGACGTTGGTCAGGCCCTCCCGCACGACCGCTATCACGTCGTCCGCGAGCACGGCATCGATCATGAGGTCCACGGCGCCACTGAAGGTCACCTGGGGCGACTCCTCGAAGAGGTCTCCCACATCGGCGACGACGTCGAGCACCCGGTGGCGCAGAAGCGGGGCTCCTGTCGTCTCCGCGACGTTGAGGGTGAAGATCGCCGTTCGGATCTCGGCGATCGCCGCGTCGAGCACGTCGACCTGCTGGGCGATGCGCGCCCGTGTCGCCGCGTCGGTAGTGGAGCTCGCCGCAGCCTGCAGGCTGAGGCCCGCGCCGAACAGCCGCTGGATCACGTGGTCATGGAGGTCTCGCGCAATGCGACCGCGGTCTTCGAGGAGGTCGAGCCTGGCCCGGTCGGCGCGGCCTGCGGCGAGGGTCAGGGCAACGCTCGCCTGGCCGGCGAAGTCGGCGGCCATCTCGAGGTCGGCCCGGGTGAACGCCGCGCGCCCCTGAGCGCGCGACACCGTGAGTACGCCGGGGGGCGCCCCTGCCGAGGTGAAGGGGATCGCCATCGACGGCCCGAGCACGAGCCCCGGGTCGATGCTACTGAGCGACTCGGCATCGGACATGACCGGCTGTCCGCTCGCGTGCGCCTGACCGGCGAGGGTGCCCTCGGCATCGAAGGAGCCGCCCGCGTAGGCCTCGGCGAGCGCACCGCGCGCCGCGACTATCGACATCTCGCTACCGGTGCTGGGCAGCGCGACGCACACCAGATCGGCGCCGGCCAGCAGGGCGACGCGGTCGGCGAGGATCCCGAGCGAGTCCTCGGCCTGCTCCGAGAGCAGCGCTGCGGTCACCTCTGCCGACGCCGCCGACCAGCGCTGCCGGCGCTGGCTCTCGTCGAACAGGCGCGCGTGGTCGATGGCGGCCCCAGCGCTGGCGGCGAGGGAGGCGAGGAGTTCTTCGTCCTCCGTGGTGAACGGGCCGTCGATGCGCTCGGTGAGGTAGAGGTTGCCGTACACCTCGCCCCGCACCCGCACCGGCACGCCGAGGAAGCTCTCCATCGGAGGGTGGTGCGCGGGGAATCCGCTCGACCGGGGGTCGTCGCGCAGGTGATCGAGGCGAATCGTCACCTGCTCGTCGATGAGCGCACCGAGGAGGCCGTGGCCCTGCGGCAGGTGGCCGATCTCGTCGGCGAGTTCCTCGGGGATACCCACGTGGATGAACTCGGCGAGGGAGCCGTCGGGGGCGACGACGCCGATGGCGCCGTACCGCGCGCCCACCAGCTCGACCGCCGCAGCCACGATGGTCCGCAGGACGACGGGCAGCTCGAGCTCGCTGGAGACGATCCGGCTGGCCTGCAGCAGGCTCCGGAGCCGGCCCTGCGTGGCCAGCACCTCCTGGGCGGAGGTCACGAGATCGTTGATCACCCGGTCGAGACGCCCGCGTGGGGCATCCGGGAAAGCGAGGGGTGTCGCCTCATCGGTCATCTGGTCTCCAGCTTCACGATGCGGTGGTTGTGCGCTAGTGGGACTTTCGGCCCTGCCCATTCGACCGATCCCTTGAAAGTCTTGCACAACCGATCAAAAGGAGACCACTCATGGGCACACGGATCATCGTCGGCGTCGACGGCTCCGGCCCCAGCTCCGCGGCGTTGCGGTGGGCGGCCAAGCGCGCCCGCGCCACGGATGCCCGGCTCGTGCTCGAGCACGTCGTCGATGACGAGTGGGGCCAGATCGGCCCGGACTACACGCGTGAGCTCGAGGCCGCAGGCGAGGACATCCTGGCTCAGGCCCTCGGCGAGCTGGAGGCGATGGGCGTGGTGGGTCACCCCCAGCTCGAGCTCGGCAACCTGACGACCACCCTCTCCGCGGCCGCGGGGCCGGGCGACCTCCTCGTGATGGGCTCGCACAAGACGGGCTACGTGCGGGGTCGGGTCTTGGGCACGCGCAGCGTGGCCGTGGCATCCCTCGCCCGGTCGAGCGTCGTCGTCGTGCCGGAGGACAACCTCGCACAGCGCACCGGCATCGTCGTGGGCGTCTCGCCCGCGCTGGAGTGCCACGCGGCGATCATCGCCGGCGCGAGCGAGGCGTACCGCCTGCGGCAGGAGCTCTCCCTCATCCACTGCGGACCGGACCGGGCAGACGCGAGCGACACCGGCCGCCACCTGCTCGCCGACGCCGTCGACCTCGCCCTGACCACCGCGCCCGGCATGGTGGTCCGGCGTCGCCTCTCGCACCGCTCCCCGGCCGACGAACTGCTCGACGCGAGCCGGTCGTCGGCGCTGCTCGTACTCGGGGCGACACGGGGCGGCAGCGACCGTCTGGGGTCGATCGGGTCGGTCACACACGAGGTGCTGCTGAATCTCACCTCGCCGGTGATGGTGGCGCGCTGACGCCACCATCCCTCCGCCTCAGCGGATGACGGCGATGGTGGTCGGGGTGGCGAGAACGAGATCCTCGCTCGTCGACCCCAACCACGCCTTCTCGAAGCCCTGACGGCCGTGGCTGCCCACCACGAGCATCCGGGCGCCCCGTCCGAGGTTGTACAGCACCTCGGATGCGCGACCGAAGACGACCTCCGAGCGCACGGGCAGGTCGGGGTAGCTCTGCGCGAGGCCGGCGACGCACTCGGCGAGCATCCGGCGCTCCTCGTCCTCCTCCGCGGCGGGCCAGTTCGGAATCTCGTGGTCGGTCCACGGGCGCGGTGCGTTCCAGGAGTGGACGACGGTCAGTGGCTCGCCGAGGCGGTCGGCCTCCCTCGCCGCGAAGGCGAGCGGTGCGGCGGAGGTGATGGAGTCGTCGACACCGACCACGATGCCCGTGCCCGGCACGGTGCTGTGGGGAACGACGACCGCGGAGACCGAGATGCGGCCGGCGATCCGGGCGGCGATCGTGTTGAACATGGCCCGGTCGAGGTGCCGGTCGTGGTGCGTGCCCAGAACGACGAGCTCGGCGTGCTCGCCCCGCTCGACGATCTGATCGACCGGGCGGCCGAGCGCGATGCTCGAGTGCACGACCTGTCCGCTGCGCTGCGAGTAGAGCGCGGAGAGGTCGCGGATCTCCTCCTCGGCAGCGAGGAGGGCGGCTTCGGCAAACGGCGACGGGTTCGTGCGCCAGCTGAGGTCGACGACATGCAGTAGCTCGACTTCCGCGCCGGCGGTCGGGGCGTAGTCCAGCGCCCAGTCGATGGCCGGATGCTCGGCCTTGGGTCCGCCGATAGCGACGATGATGCGCGGGGTAGTAGTCATGCCGCAACTGTGAAGCCCCGCCCGCCCCGAAGGCAGGGTCGAAGGTCCCGGGACCTTCGACCCTGTGGCGCTCGGGCGGGCGCGCATAGCGTCGCAGGCATGACCGATTCCGCTGCGCAGACCGTTGCCCGCCGCCAGGACTCACCCCTGTACGTCGTCGACGCCTGGTGGCGTGCGGCGAACTACCTGACGGTCGGGCAGATCTACCTGCGCGAGAACGCGCTCCTGAACTCCCCGCTCACGCCTGACGACATCAAGCCCCGCCTGCTCGGCCACTGGGGCACCTCGCCGGCGCTCAACCTGATCTACGCGCACCTCAACCACCTGATCGTGCGCCGCGGCTGCGACGTGCTCTACATCGCCGGCCCGGGTCACGGCGGCCCCGCCATGGTGGCCAATGCGTGGCTCGACCACACCTACTCGGAGCTGTACCCGCGCATCTCGTCCGATGCGGCCGGCATGCGCGGGCTCTTCCGCCAGTTCTCGGCGCCGGGCGGCATCCCCTCCCACGCCTCCCCCGACACTCCCGGCTCGATCCACGAGGGCGGCGAGCTCGGCTACTCGCTCGTGCACGCATTCGGCGCGGCCCTCGACAACCCGCAGCTCGTCGTCGCGTGCGTGGTCGGAGACGGTGAGGCCGAGACCGGCACGCTCGCGGCGAGCTGGCACCTCAACAAGTTCATGAACCCGGCCACCGACGGCGCCGTGCTGCCGATCCTGAACCTCAACGGCTACAAGATCGCGAACCCGTCGGTTCTCGCGCGAATCCCCGAGGCCGAGCTCCTCGAGCTGTTCCGGGGCTACGGCTACGCGCCCGTGATCGTGTCGGGCGGATTCGACGGCGAGGACGCCATGGCCGTGCACACCGCGATGGCCGCGGCACTCGACCAGGCGATGGACGACATCGCCGAGGTGCGCCGCCAGGCGCACGGACCGCAACCGGCGCCGCGACCGGCCTGGCCCATGATCATCCTCCGCACCCCCAAGGGCTGGACCGGCCCGCGCTTCGTCGACGGAGTACCGGTCGAGGGCACCTGGCGTGCTCACCAGGTGCCGCTCGCCGAGGTGCGCGAGAACCCCGCGCACCTCGCCCAGCTCGAGGAGTGGCTGCGCAGCTACCGGCCAGAGGAGCTCTTCGACGACGAGGGCCGCCCGGCCCCCGAGCTGTCGCTGATCCGCCCCCGTGGCGCGCGCCGGATGAGCGCCCAGCCCGTGGCGAACGGCGGCGAGAGCCTCGTCAACCTCGTGACGCCCGATCTCGCTGTGCACGCCATCGACCGCGCCGGCAGCCGCGGCACCACCGCGGAGGCCACCCGGGTGCTCGGCCGCTGGCTCGCCGACGTCATCACGCTCAACCCGAAGACCTTCCGCATCTTCGGCCCGGATGAGACGGCATCCAACCGGCTCGACGCGGTCTACGCGGTCACCGACAAGCAGTGGTACGGCGCGGTCGAGGCGACCGACGAGCACCTCGCGCCCGAGGGCCGGGTGATCGAGATCCTGAGCGAGAACCTCATCGAGGGCCTGCTCGAGGGGTACCTCCTCACCGGTCGTCACGGCCTGATGAACTCGTACGAGGCGTTCATCCACGTCGTCGACTCGATGTTCAACCAGCACGCCAAGTGGCTCGAGTCGGCGGCGGAGATCCCCTGGCGACGGCCCGTGGCATCCCTGACCTATTTGCTCAGCTCGCACGTCTGGCGACAGGACCACAACGGCTTCTCGCACCAGGACCCCGGCTTCCTCAACCACGTGGTCACGAAGAGCCCGGGCATCGTGCGGGTGTACCTGCCCGTGGATGCCAACAGCCTGCTCGTGACCGCCGAGCACTGCCTGGCCAGCCGCGACTACGTCAACGTGATCGTTGCGGGCAAGCAGCCGGCGCCGGTGCTCCTGAGCCTCGACGAGGCGCGCACCCACGGCGCGCGGGGCATCAGCATCTGGGACTGGGCGGGCACCGAGCGGCCGGGCTGGGAGCCGGACGTGGTCGTGGCGTGCGCCGGTGACGTGCCCACCCTCGAGGCACTCGCCGCGGTGGACCTCCTGCGCGTGAGCCTTCCCGACCTGCGCATCCGTTTCGTCAACGTGGTCGACCTCATGCGGCTGCCTGCCGCCGACCAGCACCCGCACGGCATGACCGACGCCGACTTCGACGCGATCTTCACCGCAGACAAGCCGGTCGTGTTCGCCTTCCACGGCTACCCCGCGCTGATCCACCAGCTCGCCTACCGCCGGAGGAACCACGCCAACTTCCACGTGCTGGGGTTCCGCGAGAAGGGCACGACCACCACGCCCTTCGACATGCTCATGCTGAACGACCTCGACCGCTACCGCATCGCGATGGATGTGATCCGCCGCACCCCGGGGCTCGAGCAGCGCCACGGCGCCCTCGTCGAGCACTTCGCCGACGAGCGAGCGCGCCTGCGCGGCTACGCGTACGAGCACGGCGAGGACAGCCCGGATGTCACGGGCTGGCAGTTCCTCCGCAGCCGCAGCATGCCCGACCTCCCGGACGCCCTCGGCTCCGGGCTCGACCTCTAGGAGTACGCCGTGACCGAATACACGATGCCGCTCGACTCCGACGAGGCGTGGAGCCACCTGAGGAGCAAGAGCTACGGCAGGCTCTCGGTGAGCCACGACGGCCAACCCGACGTGTTCCCCGTGAACTTCCTCGCCGACGGATCGACGATCATGTTCCGCTCGCAGGAGGGCACCAAGCTCGAGCGGATCGACGCCAACCCCCGTGTCGCGTTCGAGGCCGACGACGTGACCGCAGACCGGGTGTGGAGTGTCGTCGTCAAAGGGGTCGCCGTCCGTATGGACGAGGCATCCGTCGATGCGGTGCGCATGGCCCCGTTCTGGACCTGGGCGCCGGAGCCCAAAGACGTCTTCATCCGGATCCGCCCCACGGAGATCACGGGGCGACTCTTCAACCGCAGTCACTAGAAGGAGAACCAGCACATGGCCATGGAACCCACTCCCGGGCGCTTCAGCGACAAGACTGCGGTCGTGACCGGCGCGGGGTCGGGTATCGGACGCGCCACGGCCGTCCGTCTCGCGAAGGAGGGCGCGCGCGTCGTCGCCACCGACATCAGCGCCGAGCGGCTCAAGGACCTCATGGACCACTCCGAGGGTCTCGACATCACCACGGTGGTCGGGGATGTCAGCACGCAGGAGACCGTCGACGCCGTGCTGGCCGCTGCCGAGGGGCACGTGGATGCCCTCGCCAATGTCGCCGGGATCATGGACGGCTTCCTGCCGCCCGCCGAGATCGACGACGACACGTGGCAGCGCGTCATGGAGGTCAATGTCACCGCGATCATGCGACTCACGCGCGCCGTGCTGCCGTCGATGATCCAGGCCGGCCACGGCTCGATCGTCAACGTGAGCTCCGAGGCCGGACTGCGGGGATCTGCCGCCGGCGCCGCGTTCACGACCTCGAAGCACGCGGTCATCGGCTTCACCAAGAGCACGGCGTTCTTCTACACGCCGAACGGCATCCGCTGCAACGCCGTGGCGCCGGGCGGTGTCGCGACGAACATCGAAGCGCCGTTCCGGTCGCAGTTCGGCGGCGAGCGCCTCGGCCCCTACCTGCAGGTGAACGTGCCGGCCATTGCCAGCGCGGAGGAGCTCGCTGCCGCGATCACGTGGCTGCTGAGTGACGACTCGTCGAACGTGTCTGGCGCCGTACTGCCGAGCGACGGCGGCTGGTCGTCGATCTAGCCGATCGCCTCGGCGACGACCCGGGCCATCCGCTTGCGGATGACGTGGTCGCCGCCGTCGACCCGGTGGGCAGTCACGCGCCGCATCGACTCCGCGAGCATGATGCCCGCGGGGGCGAGGAACGGGTCGATGGAGCCGTAGACGAGCTCGATCGGGGCCCGGACGCGCGCCAGGTCGGAGACCGTCGTCTGCGACTCGATGGCGTGCTCCAGCGAGAGCACAAACGGCGTCCAGTTGCGCTCCGACACCTCGAGCAGGTTCTTGATCGGCGACAGCCGGGCCAGGCCCGCTGCTGCCCGCATGGTGAACTGCTTGTTGTTGCGCAGGTAGTCGTAGACGCGCAGGTAGGCGCCCAGCGCCGCACGGTCGCGCCAGTCGCCGACCGCATCCGGTGTGACGTAGACCGGCGGGCTGACCACCACGAGCTTGCCCACCCGGCGCGGTGCCGTGGCGGCTATCCGGATCGCGATGAGCGCCCCCATCGAGTGGCCCACGAGCACGACCGGCTCGCGCAGCCGCAGCTTCCTCAGGGTGCGCAGCACGGCGGCGGCATGCTCCTCGACGGTGTAGGTCGCACCCTCGGGCATCGGAGATTCGCCGAACCCGAGCAAGTCGAGGGCGACGACCCGATGGCTGTCGGTGATGAGCGGCACCACGTTGGCGAAGGTGACCGATGACGATGCGATGCCGTGCAGCAGCACCACGACGGGTCCTGACCCCTCGTCCACGGCGACATGCAGCGCGGGAGCCCGGCGAAACCATCGCATGGAGATCAGGGTACCGGTGCCCCGGGCGCGCTACTGCGCCGCGGAGCGGGCCCTGCGCTGCGCGGCCGACGCAACGGCCAGCCAGACGGAGAGCCCGAAGACCACGAGGGCCAGCGGCACGTGCACCCCGATCCAGCCGTCCTGCTCGGAGTCGGTGATGAGCTGGCCGATCACGAACTGGAACGCGATCAGCACGGCGAGCACGACGGATGCCCATGCGATGACCGGGGCGGAGGTGCGGAATGCCCACAGCCCGACGACGGCCGTCGCCACCGCGAACAGGATCGTGAGGTAGCCGAGCATGCCGTGGATCTCGATCCAGCCGTCGCGCCCCTCCTGGGAGACGAACTCGCCGGCCGTGACCGCCTGGCACAGCACCGAGACGGAGGTGAGTCCCGCCAGCGGCGCGAAGAGCCGCGGCATCCGGGTGCGGGTCTGGGGTGAGGAGTCGTGGGTCATGGCCGTCCTTTGAAGCGATGGGTGAGCGACTGTGCTCGTCCAGCGTCTCGTGGCCGGGGTGGCCGGCCTAGGGCCCTAGGTCCCGTCGCAGTGACCGGCGACTAGCCGCCCACGTGGATCGCGGGCCGCTTGGCGACGTCCTTCTCCACTTCGCGCAGGATCTCGCGCACCACGGGCGCGGTGTCGCCGCGCCCGAGGATGAGATACCGCACCAGGTGGCCGATGGGATTGCCCTCGGCCCACTCGAAGTAGCAATGCGGCCGGATGCCCGTGGTGTCGCGCAGCGCGATGAGGATCGCGGCGATCGCGTTGGGCACCGCCGGGCTCTCGACCCGCAGCACGCTGTACCCGGCGATCGTGTGCCCCCGGACCATCAGGACGCGATGGAACTGCGAGGGGTCGACGACGTCGATCTCGAGGAAGAGCACGTTCGCGGCACCGGGCACCGGGTTCATGCCCCGCTGCGCGGCCTCCTTCTCCCGGTACTCGTCCTCGTCGCCCGCCTGGCGCTGGTTCGCGATGATGTTCAGGCCGCGGTGGTTGTCGAGGACGTCGTCGATGAGCCTCTGCGCCTCGTCGTCGAACTCGATCCGGTCGACTCGCAGCTCTGTCGTCCTCGACACCCGGGAGATCAACGAGATGACGATGATGCCGCCGATGAACAGGCCCGAGATCGCGATGCCATCCGGCTTCTCGATGACGTTGGAGACGAGGGCGTAGGCGAGGATCGCGGAGAGGATCACGAAGCCGGCGCCGGCGAGGCGCTGCTTCTTGCGCAGCGACGAGATCGTCACGGCGACCGACCCGGAGACCATCATGGCGAGAATGCCCGTGGCGTAGGCGCCGGCCTGGGCGTTCACGTCGGCGCGGAAGGCGATGGTGATGATGATGCTCACCGCCGTGTACACGAGCACGACCGGCCGCACGGCGCGGCTCCAGTCCGGGGCCATGCCGTAGGTGGGCAGGTACCGGGGAACGATGTTGATCAGGCCCGCCATCGCCGATGCTCCCGCGAACCACAGGATCAGGATGCTGCTGATGTCGTAGACCGTGCCGAACCCGTTGCCCAGCAACTCGTGCGCGAGGTAGGCCAGGGCCCGCCCGCTCGCGGCGCCGCCCTCCTGGAACTCCGCCGGCGGGATCAGCACGGTCGTGATGAAGCTCGTGCCGATGAGGTACACGCTCATGATGAGCGCCGCGGTGGTGAGCAGCTTCTTGGTGTTCCGGATGCGCGATGCCAGTCGCTGCTCGGGAGTGGCCCCCGACGAGGCGACCAGCGGCATCATGCTCACGCCCGTCTCGAAGCCCGACAGCCCGAGCACGAGGAGTGGGAACGCGATGGCGGCAGTGCGCACGGCGTCGAGCACGGTCCCGTGCGCCTCGCCGAGGCGATTGGTCCAGTCACCCACTACCGACGGGTCGTTCACGATGTGCACCACGCCCGCGACGACGACAGCGGCGTTCACCAGGAGGAAGAGGCCCACGAGGGGGATGGCGACCACCACGGCCTCGCTGAACCCGAGGAGGAAGACGAACCCGAGGATGAGCAGCAGGACGACGGTGACCGCGACGGCCTGGCCGGAGAGGAATGCCGGGGCGTAGGGGTTCTCGAGCAGGTGAACGGAGGCGTCAGCCGCCGAGAGGGTGATGGTGATGATCCACGATGTGGCAACGAAGCCGATCAGCACGAGCACGAAGATCTTGCCGCGCCAGAAGGGCAGGAGGCGCTCGAGCATGGCCACCGAGCCCTGGCCGTGCGGGCTCTCCTTCGCCACGCGGCGGTACATGGGCAGCATGCCGAGCAGCGTCAGCGCGACGATGAGCAGGGTCGCCAGCGGCGAGAGCGCACCCGCGGCGAGCGCCGCGATTCCGGGGAGGTACGAGAGTGAGGAGAAGTAGTCGACGCCCGTGAGCGTCATGACCTTCCACCACGAGTGGGTCTTGGCTGTGGACTCCTCGGCCTCGGGGCCCTCGGGCGTGACCCGGTTCGCCAACAGCCAGGTTGACAGGCGGCTGGTGTGGATACTGCCCGGCTGGGCAACGATCACGGAGTCCGGGATGACCGGTACGGGCTTGCGCTTGGCCATGAGAACCTTCGACGACGATCAGCGCACTGTGCGCAGCATGATGACACTACTGCCGCCGAGATGTTCACCGCGTACCCGTATCCTTCCCTCGTGTCGAACGCTCCCGTGCTGCAACGCCGCCTCGGCACCGCGGACGCCGCCTTCATCGGCCTGGGGTCGATGATCGGTGCCGGTGTCTTCGCGGCGTTCACTCCCGCAGCCCAGTCCGCGGGTGCCGGACTGCTCGTCGGCCTCGTCGTCGCCGCGCTCGTGGCCGCGTGCAACGCCCTTGCCTCGGCGCAGCTCGCCGCCGCCTATCCGACGTCGGGCGGCACCTACGTGTACGGGCGCGAGCAGCTCGGACCGTGGTGGGGGTTCCTCGCCGGGTGGAGCTTCGTGATCGGCAAGACCGCCAGTTGCGCCGCGATGGCCCTCACCTTCGCGAGCTACGCCGCGCCCGGCGGCTGGGAGCGGCCGGTGGCCGCCGTCGCCGTGGTCGCGCTCGCCGCGGTCAACTACCGCGGAGTCACACGCACCGCGCGACTCGCCCGCGTCATCGTGGTGCTCGTGCTCATCGCGCTCGCCATCGCGGTGGCGGCGACGGCCAGTGGTGGGCTCCACCGGCTCGGCGAGCTCGACGCGTCGGGCCTCGTGGCGCATGGGCCGTACGGAATCCTGCAGGCCGCGGGCCTGCTGTTCTTCGCCTTCGCCGGGTACGCCCGGGTCGCGACCATGGGGGAAGAGGTGCGCGACCCCGCCCGCACCATCCCGCGGGCGATCGTCATCGCCCTGTCGATCACGATCGTGGTCTACGGGGTCGTCGCCGTGAGCCTGCTCGGCGCGCTCGGTGCCGACGGCCTTGCGGCGTCGTCCGCGCCGCTGCGGGATGCGGCTGCGGCGTGGTCGTGGACCGCACCCGTCGTGACCATCGGCGCAGCCCTCGCATCCCTCGGCGCGCTGCTCGCCCTCATCGCCGGAATCGGCCGCACGACCCTGGCCATGGCCCGCGAGGGCGACCTGCCGCGGTGGCTGAGCGCCGTGCATCCCCGCTTCCACGTGCCGCACCGCGCCGAGGTCGTGCTGGCTCTCGTGGTTGTCGCGCTCGTGCTCACCGTCGACCTGCGCGGTGCGATCGGCTTCTCGTCGTTCGGCGTGCTCCTGTACTACTTCGTCGCGAACCTGTCGGCGTTCACCCAGAAGCAGGCGAGCCGGATGTTCCCGCGCGCGATCTTCGTGATCGGAGGGGGCGCGTGCCTCCTGCTCGTGGCAACCCTCCCCCCGCTGGCCATCCTCGGCGGCATCGCCGTGCTGGCGGGCGGAGTCGCATACCGGCTCGTCGTGCGAGCCCGTCTAGTACGGTAAGCGCGTCGAGCCGATCCGCGGCCGCGTCGAAGGAGGTACGCATGTCGAAAGTTGCAGCGGGCTGGTACGACAACGGGGCGGGCGCCCAGCAGTGGTGGGACGGCGAGAAGTGGACCGACCAGTTCCAGGAGCCGGCACCCGTCGACAGCCCCAGCGCGCTCGTCGAGCACATCAAGGCCGAGGCGGTGTCGGGCGGTCTCGCGCGCCCCGCCGCCAACGGCATGAACTACGTCGTGCTGCAGGTCGTGCTGAAGGAGAAGCTGTGGGGCACCGGTTCGGGCAACCTCACCGAGCTCGAGAGCGCGATCAACTCCCAGGCCGCGCTCGGCTACCGACTGCACACCATCACCACGGCGTCGTCGGGGAGCAAGGGCATCGGGGGCGGCGACCGCATCCAGGCCACCATGGTGTTCGAGTCGATCGGCTGACGACACGCGCTGCCGCCTGTGCCGCACTCCTGGCAGCGCGCGGCACAGGCAGCGCCTCCCGCGCTAGCGGTCGAGGGCCTCTCTCAGGGCATCCACGATCCGGGTCGCCCGGAAGTCTTCGATCGCCTCCATCTGGTTGGTGAGGAAGGCGAAACCCACCCCGTACTCCGGGTCGGCGAAGGCGCACTGACCGCCCGCGCCGTCGTGGCCGAAGCCCGAGGGGCCGAGGTAGCGCCGGGCCTCGCTGTCGAGCTGGAACCCCGCGCCCCACCGCGGCCACGGCCCGGGCACATCCCAGACGGGCGCCCCCTCGGTGCGCACGCGCGTGGCCTCCTGCACCGTGGCGCTGTCGAGCAGGCGCACGCCGTCGGTGGTCTCGACGGTCGCTGACCAGATGGCGGCCAGGCTCCGGGCGGTAGCGATGCCGCCCGCGCCGGGGATCTCGGCCGACTGCACGGCGGGGCTGTTGAACCCCTCGGTCGGCGTGATGAGCTCGGGGGCGAGTGCACCGCCGAGCGTCATTGCCTGTAGCGACCAGTCGGTCGTGCCGGGCGTGCGGGCGGCGGCCTGCTGGCGGGTGAGCTCCGCGAGGGTGGCACCGACCTGCATGTGCGCGACTCGGTCGTGCAGGCCCGCGGGCAGCCCGATCCATGCGTCGGCGTGCAACGGGCGCGCGATCAGCTCGGCGAAGTACTCGCCGACGCTGCGGCCAGTGACGCGCCGGATGACCTCGCCCGCGAGCCAGCCGTGGGTGATGGCGTGGTACGCGTAGCCGGTGCCGGGCTCCCACAGCGGCTCCTGGGCGGCGAGCTGGGAGACGACGCGACCCCAGTCGGTGATGTCGTCGACGCTGAACGGCTCGCGCGGCGCGGAGAGCCCGGAGCGGTGGGCAAGGAGATCCCCGACCCGCACCTCGGACTTCCCCGCGACTCCGAACTCCGGCCAGTAGTCGGTCACACGAGCCTCGTAGTCAAGGCACCCCTCCTGCACCAGCCTCGCCGCGAGGATCGCCACGAGGCCCTTCGTGCACGAGAAGATCACGCTCGGCGTGGAGTCCTCCCAGGGGCGGTGGGTCCGCTCGTCCGCGACGCCTCCCCACAGGTCGACCACGGTGCGGCCGTGGTGGCGCACCGCCACGGCGCCACCCATGTCGGGCTTGTCCGCGAACGACGCGGCGAACGCGTCGTGGACCTTCTCGAAGCCGGGCGCGACGGTGCCCTCGATCACGACGTTCATGCGACTTCCTTCGACGGGTGCAGCAGGGTGACCGCGGCACTGCCGGTCTCCCAGGAGACGGGTAGGGGGTCGGAGAGCGACCCCACGAACTGCCCATCGGCAGTCGAGTTCTCGAAGGCGAGCATCACGTACTGCCCGTCGCGGTCACGGAGGATCCGCCCGCTGTAGAGCCTCTCGTCGACGACGCGCACCGCAGCGCTCACGTCGAACGGACCGGCCGGGTGTGCCGCCTCGACCGCCCAGATGCCGCCGGTGCCGCCCGCGCGCGCACCGGCGAGCGCGGGACTGTCGCACGAGAAGAGCAGCAGCGCCCGCGAGCCGATCGACACGATCTGCGGCACCTCGAGGTGCTTGAAGCCCGCGCCGGCGGCACTGACCGGGGGGTGAACCGTCCAGGTCTGGAGGTCGGGCGAGGTCGCGTGCGCGATCACGCCCCGATCCCACTCGTCGCCGCTGTTCGCGCGCGCGGTGAGCAGCATGTGCCAGCCCGCGCCGTCGGGGTCGGCGTACACCCACGGGTCGCGCCACGCCTCCTCGGGCCACGCGGAGTCGCCGAGCTTCTCGTACCACCGGGGGTCGGCCACGGCGACGGGGCCGGGAGCCTTCACCCAGGTGTGGAGGTCGGCCGACGTCGCGACACCGACGGTCTCGATGTTGGCATTCGAGTCCGCGGAGAGGAACCGGGAGCCGGTGTAGAACATCCGCCACAGGCCGTCCGGGCCCATCACGACGCAGCCCGTCCACGTGGCGGTCTCGTCGAAGCTCCCGGCAGCGCCCGGCTCGAGCACGACGCCGTGGTCGGTCCAGTTCGTCAGGTCCGTGGAGCTGGCGTGGCCCACCCTCGCGTTGCGATGGCGGAGGTTCTGGTCGCCGAGTGACTTCGGTGCGTGCAGGTAGTACATGTGGAACCGGTCGCCGTCGTCGGCAAGCCAGAAGTCCCACACCCAGTGGGTGTCGAGAGTGAACGTCATGGTCGCGGGTCAGCCCTTTACTGCGCCTTGGAGGAGAGCAGCGATGAACTGCCGCTGGAAGATCACGAACACGAGGATCGTGGGCACGATGATGATGAGCGCCCCCGCATTCAGCAGCGGGATGCTCGAGTAGTACTGCCCCTGGAAGAACGTGAGCGCCCCCGCGACCGTGCGGTTGAGCGGGTCGGAGATGAGCACGACGGGCAGCAGGAACTGATTCCACGTCCAGAGGAACAGCAGGATCGCGAGGGCCGACAGCGCCGGCCGTGCGAGCGGCAGCTGGATGCGGCGGAACTCCTGGAGCGTGGTCGCGCCGTCCACTCGGGCGGCCTCGGAGAGCTCCTGCGGTACCCCGATGAAGTGCGCGCGCATCCAGACCACACTGAACGGCATGTAGAGCCCGATCAGCGGGAAGATGACCGCCCACTGCGTATTGAGGATGCCCATGCTCTGGATCTCGTAGTACAGCGGGATGATGAGCGCCTCGAACGGGATGGTCAGGCCGAGGATCAGGAAGATGAAGAGGAAGCGGCCGCCGCGAATGCGGAGGTTGCCCAGGGCGTAGCCCGCGAGGGTCGCGAAGAGCAGGCTCACGGGCACGACGAAGATCACGATGAACAGGCTCGAGCCCATCAGGCGCCACACGTTGCCGGTGTTGAAGGCGGTGACGAAGTTGACCCACTGCGGGTCGGTCGGGAAGGTGAGCCCGGTGGGGTTGGTGTCCGCGGGCTGGAGCGCCGCGGAGAGCATGTTCACGAGGGGGATCACGGTGAGGATCAGGACGACGACGAGCACGATGCGCCCGATCACGAACTCCGACTTGTTGACGATCATCGGTCGCTCGCTCTCGCCAGGCGCTGGATCGGGAGCACGCACGCGAGGACGAGCGCCATGAGCACGATCCCGAACGCGGAGGCCAGGCCCACCTCGCTCTGCGTGAATCCGATGCGGTAGATCGAGATTCCGGGAACGAGGGTCGCGCGCCCCGGCCCGCCGAGGGTCGTGGTGTAGATGATGTCGAAGCTGCTGAGCGCGGCGATGACGGTGATGGTCACCAGCACGGCGATCTCCTGGCGAAGGCCCGGGATGGTGATGGTGACGAACTCGCGCCACCAGCTGGCGCCGTCGAGGCGCACCGCCTCGTACAGCGACTGGTCGATCTTGCCGATGCCCGTGAGGAACAGGACCGTGCACAGCCCGGTGAGCACCCACGAGCCGATGAGGCCCACGGCGGGCAGGGCGGTCTGGAAGTCGCCGAGCCACGGGCGGGCCAGGAACCCGAGGCCGATCGCACTCAGCACCTGGTTGACCGCGCCCGTCTGCGCGTACATCCACGACCAGGCGATACCGGCGGCGGCCAGGGGGATGATCTGGGGCAGGAAGAGGATCGTCTGCGAGAGGCTCGAGAACGGGCCCGGCTTCAGCGAGCGGATCAGGGTGGCGAGCACCAGTCCGGCTGCTACGGGGATGACCGTGAAGAAGCCGATGAGCACGAAGGCGTTGCCGATCGAGCCGAGGAGCGTCGCATCCGTGAAGACCCGGAGGTAGTTCGCGAAGCCCACCCACTCCGACGGGCCGACGCCGTTCCACTTGTAGAACGAGTACTGGATGCCCAGGGCGAGCGGGTAGATCACGAAGGCGCAGTACGCCACGAGGGCCGGCACGGCGAAGAGCCAGCCGAGGAGGGTTCCCCGCCGGGCCGCTGAGCGAGCAGCGGCCCGGCGAGGCGCAATCGAAGTCGTCACGCCGGCAGTCCTTCACCACGCCAGGCACGCGATTCCGTGCGGCTGACGCCTCGAGTTCGATTACGGTCTTTCATCGATCAGCCAGCGAGTTCGTCTGCGTAGAACTTCTGGACGGCCGTGACGAAGTCCTGACCGCTGATCTGCCCGGTCACGAGGAGCTGTGACTCGGGAATGATGGCGCCCGCGTAGATGCCCGCGGTCGCGTTGGCCATGAAGTCGACCTGGCCGTTCTCCGCGGCGATCTGGGCGGACATGGCGAGCGCGTTCTCGATGAGCGAGCCGGGAGCGACCTTGGGCTGCGTCTGCGACGGGTCACCGCCGGGAGCTGCTCCGGTCACGTCGGTCACGATCTGGCGCGCCTTGTCGTTCGTGTGGATCCAGTTGAGGAAGAACACGATCTCGTTGAGGTGCTTCGAACCCGCGGCCACCGAGAACGAGTTCGCGGCGCCCATGGCGACGTGGTTGCCGCCCTCTTCGACCGGCGGCACCAGGAAGAACGCGACGTCGTCGCCCATCTTCGCCTGCGTGTCGGCGGCCGCCCAGTTGCCGTTGAAGGTGAAGAGGCCCTCGCCGCCCTGGAACCGGCTCACGAACGTCGCGTAGTCGATCGAGTTGATGTCGCTCGGGAAGTAGCCGGCGTCGGCCCACTTCTTGATGAGCTCCGCGCCCTTGACGTTACCGGGGGTGTCGTAGGTCGCACCCTCGACGTTGAGGATCCAGTCCATCAGCTCCTTCGGGTCCGCGTACTGGTTGATGGCGGCCTGCACGACGAAGTTGACCACGCCGTCCTTGTCGCCCTCCATCATCGGCAGCACACCGCCGGCCTTCGCGATGGCGAAGTCCTCCTCGAGCTCGGCGAGCGTGGTGGGGGTGTTCTTGATGCCCAGCTGGTCGGCGAGCTTCGTGTTCATGTAGATGCCCGTGATGCTGTAGCCGAGGCCGAGCTGGTACAGCGAGCCGTGACCGCGCACGCCGTCGTCGCCCATGCGCAGCGGAGCGAGCTGTGCCTCCGACCACTTGTCCCAGCCGTACGCGTCAAACCACGGATCGAGGTTGGCGAGCAGGCCGTCCTTGACCGTGTCACCGATCGTGGGGAGGCGGATGAGGTCGGGGGGAGTGTCGCTCGCGAGCAGCTTGGGTGCGTTCGCCGTGAGGTTGGCGAAGGTATCGCGCGTGATGTTGAACGTGACGTTCGGGTACTGCTTGGTGAACTCGGCAGCGAGGTCGTCGGTGAGGGGGAAGCCCGTCTCGTCGGCGATGGTGAGCACCACCGGGTCGGTGGTGAGCTCGGTGCTGACCTCCACCGAGTTGGTGGCGGTGGGGCTGGATCCGCCGGGCGCGCAGCCCGCCAAGCCCAGGGCGGCCACAGCGGCGATCGCCACGACTGCCACAGGTCCGCGTCCGAAACGGGCGCGAGGTCGAGAGAATGCCATCTCGTTTGACTCCTTTGTCTTCTGTGATTGATGCAGACCGTCGGCCTTCCATCAACACCCGAGGTGGGTGCATCCGGGCCTGGGATTCGGGCCGGTACCGGCACTAGGTGCCGATTTGGTGCGTGCTAAATGGGTTTAGCATGACTTATAGTGAACGCAAGCCGTAGCGATGTCAAGTCGCAAATTCGCGACTTCGGCTGATCGCTACGATGCGTGAATGGGAAAGGACGGCTCGATGTCGAGCAAGCGCGCCACACTGGCTGATGTCGCGCGTTTGGCCGGTCTCTCTCCCACCGCCGCCTCCATGATCCTCAACGGACGCCCGGATACGCGCCTCTCGCAAGACGCCCATGACCGGGTGAACGCCGCCGCCCAGGCTCTCGGCTACCGGCCCAATGTCGCCGCCCGCGGACTGCGCACCGACAAGACCCTGACCATCGGGTTCATCTCCGACGTCGTCGCCACCACCCGATTCGCGAGCGGCCTGATCAAGGGTGCGCTTGAGGCCGCCGAGGCCGCGGGCCACGTCGTGCTCGTGCTCGAGACCGGGGGTGACCCCGCTCGCGAGGCCGAGGCGATCGCCGCGGTGCTCGACCGCCAGGTCGACGGCATCATCTTCGCCACCATGCGCGCCCGCGAGTTGTTCGTGCCCGACATCCCCGCCGGTACGGCCGTGGTCATGCTCAACGCCACCAACCCGAAGCACTCGGCCTCCGTGCTCCCGGACGAGTTCGCGGGCGGGGAGGCGGCAGTGCGCCTCCTGCTCGAGGGCGGCCACCGCGACGGCATCGCACTGCTCGGGCAGAACGACGAGGTCGAGCGCGACACCTTCCGCTCCGCGACCGTGGCCCGGCGGGTCGCCGGCATCCGCAAGGGCATGTCCGACGCCGGGCTCGCGTTCGTCGCGGAGGAATCGATCTGGCTGTGGGAGCCCGACGAGGGCTACAAGGCCACCCGTGCGCTCTTCGAGCGGCGGACCGACATCCGCGCGCTCCTGTGCATGAACGACCGGCTCGCGTTCGGCGCCTACCAGGCCCTCACCGAGCTGGGAATCTCCGTGCCGGATGACGTCTCCATCGTCTCCTTCGACAACGACGAGCTCGCCGCCTATTTGCGGCCGGGCCTCACGACCATCGCCCTTCCCCACGAGGCGATGGGCCGGAGGGCCGTCGAGCTGCTGCTCGCCGGCGATGCCTCGGGTGAGACGCTCGTGCCGATGCCCACGGTGAAGCGCGCCTCCATCGCGAGCCGGGCGGTCAATCCAGCGCGCGGGTAGTGGCGATCGAGTCGCCGTGCACGGCGTCGCGTTCCACCCGTTCCGTCTCCTCGAACCCGACCTTCGCGAGCACCCGGCGCGACGCGGTGTTCCAGTCGCGCACGCCGGCCCACAGACGTCGGTAGCCGGATGCCCGCGCCCAGTCGACCACGGCCGTCGCCGCCTCCGTGGCGTACCCGCGACCCCACGCGCTGCGCAGCAACTCGTAGGCCAGCTCGGGCTCGTCGCCCTCGCCGACCAACCCGCAGTAGCCGATCACCCCACCGTCCACCTCGACGGAGAGCAGTAGCGGCTGCGCTCCCTCCCGAATGCGCTGGGCGACGTCGCCCACGCTCGGGCGGCCGTCAGCGTCGATCCGCCGGTGGGCGGGCACGCGCGGGTCGCGCTCGGTCCACAGCTCGTGCCAGACCGCCGCGTCGGCGACGCGCGCGGTCCGGAGCACGAGCCGCTCCGTGCGGAGGGTGGTCACGCCGAGCGGATGAGCTTCTTGTTGACGAACTCGTCGGCGCCGAGGTAGCCGAGCTCGCGGCCGATGCCGCTGCGCTTGACGCCGCCGAAGGGCAGCTCGGGGCTGTCGGCCAGCACGAGGTTCACGTAGACCATCCCCGCCTCGATGCGGTCGGCGACGCGTTCGGCCTGCTCGGCATCGGTCGTGTACAGGTACGACCCCAGCCCGAAGCTGGTGCCGTTCGCGATCTCTATGGCCTCGTTCTCGTCGGCAGCGCGGTACACGACGGCGACCGGGCCGAAGAACTCCTCGCCGTACGCGTCCATGTCCTGGGTGACGCCCGTGAGCACGGTCGGCTCGAAGAACGCTCCCGTGCGGGTTCCGCCAGCCACGAGGGTAGCGCCCTGCGCGACGGCGCGGTTCACCTGCTCCTCGAGCTGCTCGGCGGCGCCCACCGACGAGAGCGGGCCGAGCACGGCATCCGGGCTCGTCGGGTCGACGGCGCTCACCGCGGTGAGGCCCGCGACGAACTTCTCCAAGAAGGCGTCGTGCAGCTCGTCGGCGACGATGAAGCGCTTGGCGCCGTTGCACGACTGACCGCTGTTGTCGAGGCGGGCGTCGACCGCCGCCTGCGCCGTGGCGTCGAGGTCGTCGGTGGAGAGCACGATGAACGGGTCCGAGCCGCCGAGCTCCAGCACGACCTTCTTGAGGTTGCGGCCCGCCACCTCGGCGACCGCGGCGCCCGCGCCCTCGGAGCCGGTGAGCGAGACGCCGTGCACGCGACGGTCGGCGATGATGTCTGCGGCCTGGTCGCTCGAGATGTAGAGGTTGACGTACGCGCCGACCGGGAATCCCGCGTCGAGGAAGATCTGCTCGAGCGCCGCGGCCGACGCCGGGCACTGGCTGGCGTGCTTGAGCAGCACCGTGTTGCCGATGATGAGGTTCGGGCCTGCGAAGCGCGCGACCTGGTAGTACGGGAAGTTCCACGGCATGATGCCCAGGAGCGCCCCGAGCGAGCTGCGCCGGATGACCGCGGTGCCGTCACCCTGAATGGCGAGCTGCTGGTCGCGCATGATCTCCGCGGCGTTGTCTGCGTAGTACTCGAGGATGTCGGCGGCGAAGTCGACCTCACCGAGCGCGCCCTCGCGGATCTTGCCCATCTCCTCGACGATGAGGTCGGCGAGCTCCTCGCGGCGCTCTCGGTGCAGCTCGGCCGCGCGCCGCACGAGTGCGGCCCGCTCCTCGGGAGTTGTCGTGGTGCCCCACTCGCGGTGCGCCTTGTCCGCGGCCGCGACCGCGGTCTCGACCTGCTCCGCGGTGAAGGTCGGGTAGCTCCGACCGGTCTCGCCCGTGGCGGGATTGGTGACGACGTACGGCATCGATGCCTCCTTCAGCTCGTTTGTCAACGCTAGCGCGTGGCGGTGCCGAAGTCCCTACGCTGGATTCATGGCCCGCACGTACACCCTCCGCCACCGGTGGCGCTCTCACGACTACGACATCGTGAACGACGAGGACAACATCCGCGGCCAGGTCATCAAGTCGCCCGCCGGGTTCACGGTCTACCTCATCGGCGAGTTCCAGCCCCTCCTGCCTCCGCTGCCCGACGCGCAGGCCGCGCTCGACGCCTTCGAGAGCTGGGCGTCGGCGAACACCACCTCGAAGATCCCCGTGATCCGCAAGCGCGACGACCGCTAGCCGCGCATGCCGATCCTCCCCGCGGTGCGCGATCCGCGATTCATCACCGTGCGTCGCGGCGGAACGCTCAGCGACAGCGACCATCGACTCCTCGCGGAGTGGGCCGCCGTGTGCGCCGAGCATGTACTCCCCCTCTTCGACGACGCGATCGCCGACCCCCGCCCTCGCGACGCGATCGAGCTCACCCGCGCGTGGATCCGCGGCGAGGTGCCGATGAAGCAGGCGCACTCCATGGCCTTCACGGCCAACGCCGCCGGTCGCGGACTGCCGGACGCCGCGCGATTCGCGGCTCTCGCCGCAGGGCAGGCGGTCGCCGTCGCGCATGTCCCCGCGCACGAGCTCGGAGCCGCCGCCTACGCCATCCGCTCGGCGGTGGCGGCCGGCGGTGATCGGCTGCGGGAGAGGGATTGGCAACGGGATCAGCTGCCCGCGGGCATCCGTGCGCTCGTGCTCGACGACCAGGCGCTGAGGAGCGCGATCTGCTGGAACGTCTTCGACGACGCTGATTAGACTGCGGCAATGGACGACCTCACCGGCACGGCAGACGAACGGATGCGCCAACTCGCCAGCACCACGGGCGAACCCGATGCGGCGTGGCTGCGCCGCCAGCTCGACAGCGCCCTCGCGGCATGGGCTGCGGACGAGACCGAGCTCGACGTCGACCGCGAAGCGCGCATCGACTACTGAGCTTGGGCGGCAGCTTCCTCTGCCCCTGACGGCGCGATCGGCTCCCGACGCTTGCGCGTGACCAGCCACGAGCCGGCGAGTACGAGCACGAAGCCGACGACCGTCCAGACGGTGACGCGCTCGCGTAGGAAGATCACGCCGGCCAGGATTGCGACCGCAGGGTTGACGTAGGTGATCGTCGTCGCGCGCACGGGCCCGATCTCGGTGATGAGGGCGAGCATCAGGATGAACGCGAGAGCGCTGCACACCACGGCGAGCACGATGATGGCGATGATGACCGGGGCCGACGGCCACGCGGTGGGCCACCCTCCCGTCGCGAAGACCACGGGCACGTAGAAGATCGCGGCCCCCGCGAGCGACACCGCGACGACACCCACCCCGGGCAGGTCGGGCATCCAGCGCGAGAGGATCGCGGGGCCGATCGCGTAGCCGATCGCGACGATCGCCATCTCGCCGACACTCAGCAGATCGGACCCGCCCACGTCGAGCCCGACGAGGGCGGCCACCCCGAGCATCCCGACCGCGATACCCACCCAGTTGAGGCCGGAGAGCTTCGCCGGTCTGCCCATGAAGAACGCGACGGCGACGCCGACGAGCGGCACCGCCGCCAGCAGCAGGCCCGCCGTGGAGCTGGGCAGGTGCTGCTCGGCCGAGCTCAGGAAGTACCACGGCAGCACGATCTCGACGATCGTGTACGCCAGCAGTGGCCGCCAGCGGCGCAGCACCACGCCCACCTCGCGCCGGTAGAAGGCGAAGGGCAGGAGCAGGATCGCGGCGAGCGCGGACCGCGAGAACACGACCATCGCGGGCTCCAGTTCGGCGACCGCGACCTTGATGAAGAGGTACGGGATGCCCCACGCGATGCCGAGGGCGACGAACAGGAGGAGGCCACGTCGAGTCACGTGCCCATTGTCCTCGTAACGTGGTGGCACTTCCCAGCGACTATGCGCCATTCTTGTGGTGTGGGAACCCTGAAATACAGCGCAGAGGAGCCGCCGATCGCTCTTCCCGATCGCACCCTCGAACACCTGCACGTCGTGCTCACCCAGAAACTGCGCGAGCACCAGCAGTTCGCCCTCAACATCATCTCCGGCGCGAGTGCGCCGATCCAGGTCTGGCTCGACGCGCGCATCCCGCTCGTGATCACCTACGCGTCGAGCGTCGCCACCACGCTCAACGAGCGCTGGCTGAAGGAGCTCGAGGCCTCGTTCACGGCCGCCGGCCTCCTGCTCATCGCGGAGCCCGCCGAGGCGTAGCCGCGACCGCTTGACCTTGACGCAGCGTCAGGGTCCATCGTCGAGGCATGACACAGTTCCCCTCTCCCGTGCCCGAACCCGCCCTCGGCGTGCGCTCCCCCGGCATCAGCCGCGAGATCTACGGCATGCCCGCGTTCGCCACCCTCATCTCCCCCGATCCGGATGCCACGATCTCCTGGTACACCGAGGCGCTCGACTTCGTAGTGCTCTTCGCGATCCCCGGCCCCGACGGGCGGCCCCTGCTCGTGCACCTGCGACGGTGGCACTTCCAGGACCTGCTCGTGCGGCCGGCCCCCGGTCCCGTCGCGGCGGGGTCGACCGTGACCCTCACGTTCGCGGCGGTCTACGACGAGGTCGCCCCGCTCGCCGAGCGGGCGCGCGCCCACGGCGGCGGCGAGGCCGGGCATCCGGTCGACACACCCTGGAACACCCGGGAGCTGACGACGACCGACCCCAATGGCAACGTCGTCATCTTCAGCGCCGGCCGGCCGCCGGAGAACACGGATGCCGGCTTCTCGGCCCGCATGGGCCAGTGGAGCGCCGAGCAGGGCTAGCACTTCGGGCAACGTATGGCACCGTGCCATACGTTGCCCGAGTGGTACTACCGCTTCGAGTCGACCGGGTCGGGTGCGACCTCGGCACGGGCGGCCGTCCCGCGCTGCGCAGCCTCGAGCTCCTCCGCCTCCGCGCCGCCGATGGCCTCTCCGCGGGCGACGAGCCCCGCGACATCCGAGAGCGGGATCTGCTTGAGGAAGAGCGACAGGATGAACGCGATCGCGATGAACGGCAGCAAGTACCAGAACACCGGGGCGAGCGCGTCGGCGTAGGCCGTCACGACGCCGTCGCGCACGGCGTCGGGCAGCTGGCTCAGCGTCTGCGGGTCGAGCGTGGCCGTGGCGGTGCCCGCCTGCTCGGCGGTCGCGCCCGCCGCGGCGAAGACCTCCTTGAGGTTGTCGGTCAGCCGAGTCGTGAAGATCGTGCCGAACACGGCGACGCCCAGGGAGGCACCCACCTCGCGGAAGTAGTTGTTCGTGCTCGTGGCGGTTCCGATCATGGCGGCATCCACCGAGTTCTGCACGACGAGGACGACCACCTGCATGATGAGGCCCAGCCCGGCACCGAACACGAACAGGAAGACGCAGATGAGCCAGATCGGCGTTGATGCCGTGAGTGTGGTCATCGCGACCATCGCCGCACCCGTGATGAGCGTGCCGACGATCGGGAAGATGCGGTACCGACCCGTGCGGGTGATGAGGATACCCGACACGATCGACGTTCCGATGAGGCCCACCATCATGGGGAGCATGAGCAGACCGGATGCCGCGGCCGACGTGCCCGACGACATCTGCAGGAACGTGGGAACGAACCCGATCGCCGCGAACATGCCGAGGCCGAGCGTGAGGCCGATGGCCGTCGCGTTCACGAAGATCGGGTTCTTGAAGAGCGAGAGCGGGATGATCGGGTCTTTCGCCTTCGCCTCCACAATCACGAACAGCAGGGCCGCGACGACCATGCCGATGCCGAACGCCCACGTCTCGATCGCCGCCCAGCCGTGGTCGGAGTCGCCGCCAAAGTCGGTGAAGAAGATGAGGCACGTGGTGAAGGCCGAGAGAAGCACCACCCCGAGGATGTCGATCGGCGCCGTGGCCTTCTTGTTGGGCAGCTTGAGGGTGAACCACGCGATGGCGAACGCCGCGATGCCCACGGGGATGTTGATGTAGAACGCCCACTGCCACGTGAGGTGGTCGACGAAGAACCCGCCGAGGAGGGGTCCGCCGACCGCCGACAGGCCGAAGATGCCGCCGAGCGGGCCGAGGTACTTGCCGCGCTCCGAGGCGGGCACGATGTCGGCGATGATCGCCTGCGACAGGATCATCAGGCCACCACCGCCGAGGCCCTGAAGGGCGCGGAAGATGATGAGCTGCGTGAAGTCGCCCGCGAAGGCGCACCCGATCGACGCGATGGTGAACAGCGCTATGGCGATGAGGAAGAGCCGCCGCCGACCGAGCACGTCGCCGAACTTGCCGTAGACGGGCATCACGATGGTGGTCGCGAGCAGGTATGCAGTGGTCAGCCACACCTGGTGCTCAACCCCGCCGAGCTGCCCGACGATCGTCGGCATGGCGGTGGAGACGATGGTCTGGTCGAGGCTCGAGAGCAGCATGCCGGCGATGAGCGCGGCGAAGATGATCCAGATGCGGCGCTTCGTGAGCAGAAGCGGTGCCTCGCTGGGTGCGGTGGTCATGCGTGTACCTTTCCGGGCGCGAGAACGTCGCGCAGTGCCGTGAGTGATTCGAGGAGCGCGGCGCCGAAGTTCTCGGCCACCCGCGGGTCTGAGAGACGGTCGGCGGTCGACCGCATGACGGAGGAGACGATCTCGACGGATGCCCGCGCGCGCGCGTCTGTCGGCGCGACGCCCTCGCGAAGCGCGACGAGCTCACGCAGGGCGGTCTCGCGCTCGCGGCCGATACCGATGAAGCGGGCGAGGAGTTTCGGCTCGCGGTCGAGGATCGCCATGAACTGGAGGTGCTCGGCCATGTCGTGCCCGCTCGAGTCGACGAAACTCACGACAAACCCGACGAGGTCGTCGACCACCGCAGCCCACCCCCGGGAGCCGAGCGCGAGGAACTCCTCACTGAAGCGACGAGTTCCGTCGGCCTCGTCGGCGCCGAAGACCGCGTCCTCCTTCGAGGGGAAGTAGTTGAAGAACGTCCGGCGCGAGACGCCCACCTCGCTGCAGACCTCTTCGATGGTGAAACCGTTGAGCCCGCGATCGGCGGTCAGGCGGCGGCACAGCGCGGTGAGGCGCGAAGCTGTAGCCTGCTTGCGGGTCGCGATTGCACTTTCAGTCATAGAGTGCAGTATTGCACTCTGTAGTCATTAGTGCAAACACGGTTGTCGTGGAACGATGAGTGCGTGGCCTCCCCGGACGAGCTCCTGCACCTCGACGACCTCCTCACCGACGAGGAGCGGTCGTGGCGCGACCGCGCCCGCGAGTTCGCGAGGTCGCGCATCCGGCCGCACATCGACGAGGACTTCGAGAACCGCCACTTCCGCCGCGAGCTGGTCGGCGAGCTGGGTGCCGCCGGCTTCCTCGGCATGCACCTGCAGGGCTACGGCGCTGCCGGCGCGGGTGCCGTGAGCTACGGCCTCGCCTGTCTCGAGTTCGAGGCTGTCGACAGCGGGTGGCGCACCTTCCTCTCGGTGCAGGGCTCGCTGGCGATGACCGCCATCTCGTCGTTCGGCTCCGAGGAGCAGAAGCAGCGCTGGCTCCCGGCGATGGCCGCGGGCGAGGCGATCGGCTGCTTCGCGCTCACCGAGGCCACGAGCGGCAGTGACCCCGCGGGCATGCTCACCACCGCCGTGCGCGACGGCGACGGCTGGGTGCTGTCGGGCCACAAGCGCTGGATCGGCCTCGCGAGCGTCGCCGACATCGCGGTCGTGTGGGCGAAGACCGACGACGGTGTGCGCGGCTTCCTGGTCGAGACGGGCACGCCCGGCTTCACCGCCACCCCCATCGACACGAAGCTGTCGATGCGGGCATCGATCCAGTGCGATGTCGTGCTCGACGGATGCCGCGTACCGCTCGACGCCGTCCTGCCCGCAGCCACCGGCCTGGGCGCCGCGTTCTCCTGCCTCAACAAGGCGAGGTTCGGCATCATCTGGGGAGTGATGGGCGCCGCACGCGCCTGCCTCGAGGCCGCCATCGACAGGTCGCTCACGCGGGAGTCGTTCGGGCGGCCCATCGGCCAGACGCAGCTCGTGCAGCAGAAGCTCGCCGACATGTTCGTGGAGTACGAGAAGGGCATGCTGCTCGCCCTCCACATCGGCCGGCTGGAGGAGCGCCACGCGCTCGCGCCCGATCAGTTGAGCGTCGGCAAATTGAACAACGTGCGCCAGGCGATCTCGATCGCGTCGCAGGCGCGCTCGATCCTCGCGGGCGACGGGATCACCTCCGAGTTCCCCGTGATGCGGCACATGGCGAACCTCGAGTCGGTGCGCACCTACGAGGGCACCGACGAGATCCACACGCTCGTGCTCGGGCGCGCTCTCACGGGGCTAGCGGCGTTCTAGCCGCTCCCGCAGGAACGCGACGACCCGCTCCCGCGCCGCGTGCGCGGAATTGCCTTCGCGCACCTCGCTCGTGATCACGGAGTGCGCGTTCGCACTGAAACCGTCGGGGTTGCCCTTCGACGAGTCGAGCTCGATGACCTCGAACGCGTCGCCGAGCCTCGCCTTCAGCGTCGCGAAGCGCGGCCGGCCGGATGCCCGATCCGCACTGAACCGCAGCCCCAGTGCGCACACCTCCCCGGCGTCCGCGCGCTCGGCCACACGGTCGAGTTCGGCTGCCGAGAGCCCGGGGTCGGCGACCCGGCGGGCTCCGAGGGGGAACGGTGCCGACGGCTGGCTCGCGACCGCGGCGAGCACCGAGTCCTCCACGGCGACGGCGAGCGCGAAGCCGCCCGTGAAGCACATGCCGATCACGCCCACCCCCGAGCCGCCGGTGCGCGCGGAGAGGTCTGCGGCAACCGCGCGCAGGTAATCGGTAATCGGTCGGTGCGCGTCGAGAGCGAACGCACGGAACTCCGCCGAGACGCAGATACGGGCCACCGTCGCGAGGGTGTAGCCGCCGGTCATGGGTCTGCCCGGCACCCCGAACGGCGACGGGACGACGACGGTGAATCCCTCGTCGACGAGGTGGTCGGCGAGGCCGAGCACCTCGGGCGTGATGCCCGGAAGTTCGGGGATGAGCACGACCCCGGGGCCGGTGCCCTTCTCAAAGCAGTCGTACGTGACACCCGCGCCGGTGAAGGGCGAGCGCACCCAGCCGTCGAGGGTGGAAGCGGGCGCGGACGAGGCCATGCGCCGATGCTAGCGCCCCGATCTGGGGATGCCGTGCCGCACCGTCACGCGCTTGACTGTGATCATGAGCGTGATCAGGCACGCCCTCGTTAGTCGCGCCCCCGCGCTCGGCGCCACGACGGCACGCATTAGTGCTCTCTCCGTGCTGCTCGGTCTCATGATCGGCCTCGACGCGCTCTTCCTCGTGGGCCTCATCGCCTCGAGCGGCCACACCAACGGGCTGGTCAGCGTCTGGCTCTCATCCGCCACCCAGTGGGTGCCCGTCGCGATCTTCTGGCTCGCCGCCTGGCGCGCCCGGTTCGCCCGGCTCGAGCTCACGCTCGCCGCGGCGGGCATCACGCTCTCCGCACTCGGCGACACCTACTACTCGCTGGCCATGGACGGCGACGGCTACCTGGCCTTCCCGTCCCCGGCCGACGCCGGGTACCTGCTCTTCTACCCGCTCATGGTCGCCGCTCTCGTCGTTCTCGTGCGACGGCAGATCCGCACGGCCACCGGCATCGTGCTGCTGGAGAGCCTGCTCGCCATGGTCGGCGCGTCGGCCGTGCTCGCCGTCGTGCTCGACCCGATGATCGGCGACGCCCTCACCGGCGGCTCCGTCGTCGAGGGGGCCATCTCCGTGGCCTACCCGCTGTTCGACCTCATGCTGCTCGCGGTGATGGTCGGCATCACCGCGGTGCCGAGCATCCGACTGGGTGCGCGGTGGTGGTCGCTGTTCACCGGTCTGGCGATCTTCGCCGCAGCGGACGTCGCGTACGCACTCGTCGAGCATCAGGGCGCCTACCTCGCGGGAACGCCGCTCGACGTCGCCTGGGCGGTGGGCCTCGCCTTCATCACCTGGTGGGGCGCCGGCAAAGGGACCACGGGAGAGGATGCCTCGGCGCGCCCGCGCCGGGCACTGGTGATCCCCATCCCGGCGGCCGCCGTGCTCGCCGGCCTCGTGGTCCTGCTCGTCGGCACCCAGGTGACCCTGTCGACGCTCGCCGTCGTGCTCGCGGGGCTCACCGTCGGACTGGCCGCCGTGCCGATCATCTTCCGCCAGGCCATGCTCGGGCGCACGCTCGCCGCCCAGGCGGAGGCCATGCAGCGGCTCACCGATCTCGACCGGGACAAGACCGACATGATGGTCACGATGAACCACGAGTTCAGAACCCCGCTCACGTCCATCAACGGCCACATTGAACTGCTGCTCGACGGCGACGGCGGCGAGATTCCGCCCCTCGCTGTCGGTATGCTGCGCACTATCGAGGCCAACGGCGCCAGGCTGCAAGACCTGGTGGACGACATGCTCACCGCCGCCCGACTCGAAGCGGGTACTGACGCTCCCGTGCGCACTCCGCTCTACGTCTCGGGCCTCGTCTCCCGCGCGGCGGCCCTCGTGGCACCCCTCGCCCGCACGCGCGGCGTCTCGATGGATGTCAAGTGCGACAACTTCGCGCTCGTGGTCGACGCCGATGGCGGCCAGCTCGAGCGCGCGATAGTCAACGTGATCGACAATGCCGTGAAGTTCACCCCGAAGGGCGGCTCGGTGACCGTCGACGCCCGGGGGCCCGTCGACGGCCACGTCGTCGTCGAGGTGGTGGACACGGGCATCGGAATCCCGGCGGACGACCTCCCCCGGCTGTCAACGCGCTTCTTCCGCGCCTCCAACGTGCAGGGTGCCGCGATCGCGGGAGTGGGTCTGGGGCTGTCGATCACCGACCGCGTGGTCCGAGCCCACGACGGCCAGGTAGTCATCCGCTCCGCGCTGGGCGAGGGCACCACCGTCACCGTGCTCCTGCCGGTCTCGCCGACGGGCGTGCTGATGCCGCGCCCAACCGCGGACTAGCTCGGGCGCAGCGCGGCCGCGCGGTCGGGCACGAAGCGCTGCTCGTCGACGGGTGGCCGCTCGTAGTCCTCGGCCTTCGGTCGCTTCGGAATCTTGACCGCCTCGGGCTCCGTGGTCTCGTACGGCACCTGGGAGAGCAGGTGGGCAATCACGTTGAGGCGCGAGGCGCGCTTGTCGTCGCTCTCGATGGTCCACCACGGCGCGTGCTCCGTGTCCGTCGCCTCGAACATCGCATCCTTCGCGCGGGAGTAGTCCTCCCAGCGCGTGATGGACTCGAGGTCGGTCGGCGACAGCTTCCACCGGCGAACGGGGTCGTGCAGGCGGGAGGTGAACCGGCGCTGCTGCTCTTTGTCCGACACCGAGAACCAGTACTTGATCAGGACGATTCCGTCGGCCACGAGCATCCGTTCGAATTCGGGCACCTGCTCCAGTAAACGCGCTTACTGCTCGTCTGTGCAGTAGCCCATGACGCGTTCGACGCCCGCGCGGTTGTACCAGGAGCGGTCGAAGAGCACGAGCTCCCCCGCCGCGGGCAGGTGCTCGATGTAGCGCTGGAAGTACCACTGCGTCTTCTCGCGCTCGCTCGGCTGCGGCAGCGCGACGACGCGGGCGGCACGCGGGTTCAGGTACTGCACGATGCGCTTGATCGCGCCGCCCTTGCCCGCGGCATCCCTGCCCTCGAAGATCACGAGAACGCGCGAGCCGGATGCCACGATCCACCGCTGCAGGGCGACCAGCTCGACCTGGAGGCGCTCGAGCTCGCGCTCGTAGGCCTCCTTGGGCACGCGCTTCATCCGTTCTGCTTCGCGGGATTGCCGGGGCGCACCGCGGCGGTCTCCGCGACGTCGATGCGCGTGGCGCCGTCGTGCTGGCTCGTCGTGATGCGCGGCGCCGCGTCGTCCTCCGTAGACTTCGGCGCTCGGGTCAGCTGGTCGTGGCGCTTCTCGGCGTCGGTCATGTCGTCGGTCATCTGCTCACGGTACGGCCGCGGTTGCCCATCGGGTCAGGGGTTGCGCGTAGCGTCGAAACCATGACCGACCCCAAGGACGTGCTGCACAGCTACCTGCAACAGGCGCGCGATGCCCTGCTCTGGAAGCTCGAGGGGCTCGCGGAGTACGACATCCGTCGCCCGCTCGTGCCGACCGGCACGAACCTGCTCGGGCTCGTGAAGCACGTCGCGAGTGTCGAGGCGGGCTACCTGGGCGACATCTTCGACCGGCCCTCGCCCGAGTCGCTGCCCTGGTTCGAGGAGGGCGCCGAGGACAACGCCGACATGTGGGCGACCGCCGACGAGTCGCGCGCGTCGATCATCGAGCTGTACCGACGGGTGTGGGTGCACTCGGATCAGACGATCGCCGCCTTGACCCTCGATGCGCCGGGCCTCGTGCCGTGGTGGTCGGAGGAGCGCAAGCACGTCACGCTGCAGACGATCCTCGTGCACCTCATCGCCGAGACCAATCGGCACGCCGGTCACGCCGACATCGTGCGCGAGCTCATCGACGGCTCCGTGGGCCACCGCGCAGACAACTCCAACGTGCCCGAGCTCGACGCTCAAAAGTGGGGCGAGCACCGCGCCCGGCTCGAAGAGACCGCCCGGCGGTTCCGCTAGTCCTCTGCACTGCAGAACAGGGGCCGTGCATCGCACGGCAAACAGGATTGTCGCGCGCGCGCGGATGCTGGGATCACCACGCCCCTGTTCCCAACGAGGAGAACGCCATGTCCGACTACTCCGCCCTGCTCGCCCGCATCACCGACCCGGACGGTCGCGAGATCCACGACCCGGCGACGGGCGAGCTCATCGGTCGCGCGCCCGTGCACACCGAGGCGGACCTGGACGCCGCGGTCGCCGCGGCCACGAAGGCGCAGCCCGGATGGAACGCGCTCGGCCACGAGCGCCGCATCGAGTTGCTCGGCGCCATCGCCGACCGCCTCGACGCCGAGGCGGAGCCGCTCGCCGAGCTCCTCTCCCGCGAACAGGGAAAGCCGCTCAACGGGCCCAACGCCCGCTTCGAGCTGGGGGCGTGCGCGGCGTGGCTGCGGGCCACCGCCGCCACTGCCCTCGAGACGGAGGTGGTCGTGGACGACGGCCAGACCAAGGCCGAGCTGATCTACAAGCCGGTCGGTGTCGTGGCGGCGATCGGCCCGTGGAACTGGCCGCTCATGATCGGCGTCTGGCAGATCGCACCCGCGCTGCGCATGGGCAACACCGTTGTGGTGAAGCCGTCGGAGTACACGCCGCTGAGCGTGCTCGCCATGGTCTCGATCATGAACGAAGTGCTGCCGGCGGGCGTGCTCACCGCCGTCTCCGGCGACCGCGCCGTGGGCGCCCGCCTGGCGTCGCACCCCGACATCGACAAGATCATGTTCACGGGCTCGACGGCGACGGGCCGCGAGATCATCAAGAGCTCCGCGGGCAACCTCGCGCGCCTCACGCTCGAGCTCGGCGGCAACGATGCGGGTATCGTGCTGCCCGGCACCGACCCCGCCGCGATCGCCGGCGACCTGTTCTGGGGCGCGTTCATCAACACCGGCCAGACCTGCGCGGCCCTCAAGCGCCTGTACGTGCACGACTCGCAGTACGAGGAGGTCATCGCGGCCCTCACCGCGGTGGTGGACGCCACCCCCATGGGCAACGGGCTGAGCGAGGAGAACGTGCTCGGCCCCGTGCAGAACAAGAGGCAGTTCGACATCGTCGCCGGCCTCGTCGAGGATGCCCGGGCGCACGGCGGCCGCATCGTGACGGGCGGCGCTCCCGCCACCGAGCTGGGCGAGCTGTTCTACCCGATCACCCTCGTGGCCGACGTCAAGGACGGCGACCGGATCGTGGACGAGGAGCAGTTCGGTCCGGTGCTGCCGATCATCCGGTACTCCAGCGTCGACGACGCGATCGCGAGCGCGAACGGGCTCGAGGCCGGGCTGGGGGCATCCGTCTGGTCGTCCGACCCCGCCGAGGCCCGCCGCGTCGCGCTGCAGCTCGAGGCCGGGACGGTGTGGATCAACAAGCACGGCGTCGTGCACCCGATGATGCCGTTCGGCGGCGTGAAAGGGTCCGGCTACGGGCTCGAGTTCGGCGTCGAGGGGCTCAAGTCGGTTGCCGTCCCCCAGATCATCAATAGCTAGGCGCTCGCGCCCGGCGGTACTATCCGTTCATCCGTGATTACAAGGTGGTAATGCGTGAACACAGTGCGATCCTCGATCTCCCATAGCTTCCACGACTACCGCGAAGCGGTAACGGCCTCATTCGTGCCGCTCGACGTGTCGCGCGTGGGGGCCGATCCGTTCTGGGGCCGCCTGCGCACCGTCGACGTGGAGCCGGTGCACGTCAGCGAGGTGAGTGCGTCGCCCCACCTCGTCGAGCGCACCTCGACGCTACTGGCCTCGGCCGATCCGTCGTACTACAAGGCGAGCCTGCAGGTCTCGGGCACGGGCCTGCTCATCCAGGACGGCCGGGAGGCGGTGCTGCAGCCGGGCGACCTCGCGATCTACGACACCGGCCGCCCGTACTCCCTCGTCTTCGAGGAGGACATGCGGATGCTCGTGCTCATGTTCCCGCGCGAGCACCTGGGCCTGCCGCCCGACATCGTGAAGCAGCTCACCGCGCACCGGTTCTCGAGCGACGACGGTCTCGGGGCCATGATCATCCCCTTCCTGCAGAACGTGTCGCAGAACCTCGACCGGGTCGGGGGCATCACCGGGCCGCGGCTCGTTCAGTCGGCGCTCGACCTCATCACGACGATGTTCGCGAGCGAGCTCGACCTGCAGGCCGACCCGAACGACAGCCACCAGCTGCTCATGCAGCAGATCCGCCGCTACATCGACCTCAACCTGGGCCAGCCCGACCTCGGGCCCACCCAGATCGCCGCGGCCCACTACATCTCGATCCGGCACCTGCACGGGCTGTTCCGCGAGAAGGGCACGACGGTGTCGACGTGGGTGCGCGAGCAGCGCCTCGAGAAGTGCCGCCGCGACCTCATCGACCCCCTCCTCGCGCACCTGCCCGTCGGGGCGGTCGCCGCGCGGTGGGGGTTCGTCGACGCCGCGCACTTCTCGCGTATCTTCAAGGCGGCGTTCGACATGGCGCCGAGCGAGCTGCGGGCGCGCACGCTCGCGGGCTAGCGGCCGCGGCGCCCGCGCTCCGGTTTCGGGCCCGCGCGCCCGCGCGCGTCGGCGCGTGACCCGGATGCGAGCGCGTCGTCAGCGCCTGGACGCACGGGCTCAGCCCAGCAGGAACTCCGCGGCCTTCTCGCCGATCAGGATCGAGGGTGCGTTGGTGTTGCCCGTGGTGACGCGCGGCATGATCGAGGCGTCGGCGACCATGAGGTTCGCGACGCCGTGCACGCGCAGCGTCGGGTCGACCACGGCGAGCGGGTCGACGCCCATCTTGCAGGTGCCGACCTGGTGGTGGTACGTGATCGCCGTGCGGCGCACGTAGTCGCGCAGCTCGGCGTCGTCGTCGACCTCCGGGCCGGGGTAGAGCTCGCGCGCGCCCCACTCGTCCGCGAGTGCTGGGGCGCGGCCGATCTCGCGGCACTGGCGCACGCTGGCCTCGAGCGCGAGCAGGTCGTCCTCCTCGGCGAGCGCGGCAAGGTCGATGAGCACCGCCGCGTGCGGGTCGGTGCCGGCGAGGGTGAGGCTGCCGCGGCTCTTGGGCGACACGATGCCGCCCATGAGGGTGAAGCCCCACGCGGGTCCGGTCATCCACGACTCGTACATCGGCACGCTGAAGTGGATGGGCTGCGTGTCGGGCACCTCGAGCCCGGGCTTGCTGCGCCAGAACAGGTGAGACTGGGTGATCCCCGTGCCGGGCGCCGGCGGGTCGATCTCGCGCTTGTCGGTGGTGAAGATCACCGGCGAGAGCAGGTGGTCGTGCAGGTTCTTGCCGACGCCGGGCAGGTCGACGACGACGTCGAACCCGAGGGCGGTGAGCTCGTCTGCCGGGCCGATGCCGCTGCGCAACAGAATGCGCGGCGAGTCGATGGCTCCCGCGGAGAGCACGACCTGGTCGGCCTCTGCACGGATGACCGCACCCTCGTGCTCGTACTCGACGCCCGTGACCGTGGTGCCGTCGAGCAGCAGCCGGTGCACCCACGCTCCCGTCAAGACGGTCAGCAACGGGGAACCGACGACCGGCTCCGCGTACGCGTTCCACGTCGAGAGCCGCACGCCGTCGCGGATGGTCAGCTGCTGGCGCGCGACCCCGTCGAGGTGGTCGCCGTTGTAATCGGGGTTCTCCTCGAGTCCGATCTGCACGGCGGCGTCGATGATCGACTGCTGGATCGGGTTGAGCTCGTAGTCGACGGTGACGTCGAGCAGGCCATCCGTACCCCGCAGGTCGGATGCCGGGCCGTCGTACGCCTCGATCCTCTTGTAGATCGGCAGCACGTCGTTCCAGCCCCAGCCGGGGTTGCCCAGCGACTCCCAGTGGTCGAAGTCCTGCGGGGCGCAGCGCACGTAGATCATGGCGTTGAGGGAGTGCGAACCGCCGAGCACCTTGCCGCGCGGGAGGTGCAGCTCGCGGTCGGCGGCGTGCTCCTGCGGCACGGTGAAGTAGTCCCAGTCATCGGGCCCGTGCCAGATCTCCCCCAGGCGCGCCGGATCTTTGATGGTGGGGCTCGTGTCGGGGCCGCCCGCCTCGAGCAGCAGCACGCGCTTGCCCGCGTCGACGAGCCGGCGGGTGATAACCGACCCCGCAGACCCTGCTCCAACAACGATGACGTCCGGGCGCTCACTCATGACACCGACAGTGCCAGTGCCGGCGCGGTGATCGCCAGAGCGGGCGGCCTCCGTACGCTGTGGAACAAAGGACGTACTGCGCCCGACAACAAACGCCGGCGCCACCGCGTGATGCTGGGAGGCATGAGCAACAGAGCCGTCGTCGAGGCGCACTACGCGGCGAGCGAGGCCGGCGATCTGGCCGGCATGCTCGCCCCGCTCGCCGACGACATTGTGTGGACCGAGGCGACGGGCTCACCCCTGGCGGGCACCTATCTCGGGGCCGATTCGGTGGCGCGCAACGTGTTCGGCGCGATCGCCCGCGACTGGGACGGCTTCGCCGTCGCGGTCGACGAACTCCTCGACGATGGCGACACCGTCATGGCCCTGGGCACCTACTCCGGCACCTTCCGCGCGACGGGGAAGGCCTTTCAGGCACGGGTCGTGCACATCTGGCGCGTGCGCGACGGCAAGGCGGTGCGCTTCGAGCAGGTCGCCGACACCGCGCAGTTCTTCCCCGCGATGACCTAGCGGGCTCAGCCCTCCCGGGCGACGTCGGCCTCCACGTGGCGGTAGCCGACCGTCTCGTAGGCGATCGCGATGACGATCGGGCACAGTGTGGCCACGAGCAGCGACCAGCCGAGCGGCAGCCCCGCGACGGCGAGCACCACCGAGAGCACGAGGATCCCCACCATGATCGCCGCGAGCATCAGGTGGAACCCGTCGATGGCGCGGAACAGCACCGACCACATGACGAAGTAGGTGACCGTGAAGATCAACACCGGGATGACTACGGAGAGCACGACGCCGACGGTGCCGATCACGGCCTCGCCCTCAGCCGCGTACGCGGCCACGTGCAGGCCGGCACCGACCGCCGCGAGCGCACCGAAGAGCACGATGTGGCCGTAACCCCAGGCCCACTTGCGCTCGCGATGGCGGGCGAGCACCGTCGCCGAGGGCAGGATGAAGTAGCTCCACCACAGGCCGAACGTGAGCCCTGTACCGGTGATGACGAGGAGCACCGCCTCGAGCGACCACTCCACATGCGCGACGACAGCGGCGACGGCGGTGATGGTGCCGAGGATGACCTCGCCGAGCGTGATCATCACGAGCAGCCCGTAGCGCTCGGTGATGTGGTGGGCGTTCCACGGCGTGCCGCGCGTCGGCCCGCGCTTCTCCCAGGCCGAGAACGCGAAGCCCACGAGTTCGGCCGCCCACAGCAGGGCCACGAGGGCCGAGACGAGCACGGCGTTGTCGGGCCGCAGGAACGCCAGGGTCGCCCAGCCGGCCTGGATGAGCCCGTTGTATCCGGCGTACCGCAGGGCGATGCGGCGGTTGGCGGGGTCTTGTGTCGCGACGCGCAGCCACATCGCGATCATGGCGAGGCGCATGATGATGTAGCCGGCCGCGACGACCGTGTAATTGAAGGGCTCGCCCTCGTCGATCGAGGTGAAGACCTGCGGGATGCCGAGCGCGAGGACGATCACGCCGATCATCTGCACCATGGTGAGCGCGCGCTGGAACCAGTCGTTGGTGTCGAAGGCCGACGCGAACCAGGTGAAGTTGATCCACGCCCAGCACACCGAGAGCACGACGAACAGGAAACCCCACACCGCGGGCGCCAGGTGCCCCTCGGCGACGTAGTGCGCGAGCTGGTCGCCGGCCTGCGAGAACGCGACGACGAAGGTCAGGTCGAAGAGCAGTTCGAGCGGCGTCGCCGTGCGGTGCCTCTCGTCGGGGTCGCGGCCCATCATGCGGCGCAAGCCGTGAGGGAAAACGCGTTCGGCCGCCGTCACGCGATCAGAATACGACAGCGGGTGCGGTTTACCCCCAGCACAGGCAGAAGGGATGCCCCGCCGGGTCGGCGTACACCGTGAAGCCCTCGGCCGACTCGTGGTCGCCCTGCTTGAGCAGCCGAGCGCCGAGCGCGAGCGCCTCATCGTGGGCGGACCGGATGTCGTCGACGTACAGGTCGAGGTGGATCTGCTGGGGCTGGCCGTCCGGCCAGTCCGGGGCGATGTGGTCGGGGGCGAGCTGGAAGCCCAGGCGCGGCTGCCCGTCGACGTAGAGGCTGTGCCAGTCGTCTTCCTTCTCGAGCGTGCCGCCGAGTAATCCGGCCCAGAAGGCGCTCTCGGTCTCGAGGTCGGGAGCATCGAACACGGTGATCTGTCGTGTGATCTTCATGCCCTCAGGATGCCCGGCACCACCGACGGTGGGCGCGCGCTTCGGCAGCAGCAAGGGGATCGCCAGCGCGATCGTGCTCGACAGGGTCACGATCTCGACGAGGGCGTTCACCGGGTCGAAGCCCTGGAGATGGCCCACGTGGTACGCGAGGTGGGGCACCGAGAAGACGACCCACGCGATGCCCACCGCTCGCCCGGCGCTCACCCCGCGAGAAGCCGCGGCGAAGGCGCCAGCGGCCGCTAGCGCGAGGTAGAGGGCCCCCACGTCGCGCACGAGGTGCTCGTTGTACGGGCCGTCGACGGCGACCCACGGCCCGAGGCCGACCCCGGGGAACGAATCGTAGAACGCCCGGGGCAGGGCGGCCGCCCACACCCCCACGACGATCCCGATGAGCGAGCTGGCGGCGAGGAGGATGCGGCGTGCAGTCGTGTTCATGCCCACTACGACTGCGCAGCCTCCCTGAATGTGACAGCTGCGCCGCGCTTATACGACCGCCGCGGCATCCGGTCAAGGGTTCGACCGGCGTCGGCGGCGGTCAGTACCGTCGAACCATGACGCTCGAACTGGCTCCGGTGAACGGGACTCACTGGATGAGCCCCGAGCAGGGCCTGTGGGTGGCCTCGCGTCACGGCGAGTTCTTGGGGATGATCGAGCGCGCCGACGGGCGCTACCGCGCGAGCGACTCACGAGGTCGCCCGCGCGGCACGTTCGAGGGGCTCGCGGAGGCGCAGTTCGCCGTCGACCGCGAGAAGAGCGAGCGCAACGACCACCGGGAGGTCGTGCTGCTCCGGGCGACGATCGCCCTCACCGGGCTCACCACGCTCGGTCTCGCCTACGGGATCTTCCAGCTGGCGTCATGAGCCTGCTGCATCCCTCGAGCGCCGGGAGCCCGGTCGGACTGTGGTTCGTCGACGGCGTTCCGGTGCGACTCGTGCACGACGGCACCCGCTACCGCGTCATCGACGACCGGTTGTTCATCGACGGGCCGCACGACTCCTGGCAGTTCCGCGCTCAGGACGAGTGGGGTCGCACCCGCTACTTCGAGGTGCGCAGCGTCGGACTCGGCTGGGAGCTCGTGCGCGCTAGCTAGCGGCGTTCGGATCCTCGGCGACGGGCTCGGGCAGCAGCTGCAGCCCGGACGGCGAGTTGGCCGACTTGCTCAGCGCGTTCACCCAGTTCTTGTTGATCGTGGGGGTCTTGCCGCCGAAGTACTCGAAGGCGAGTGAGATGTTGGGGCTGATCCAGATCGACGTGCGGCCGTAGCCGTTGCGGGAGGGCTCCGTCCACGTGAACGAGAACGGCTCGCCCCGGCGGATCTTCGCCCAGATGACGATCTGCAGATGCGCGAGCACGCGGTCGTCGAAAGTCGCCGTGAGTTTCGAGTCGTAGGTCAGCGTTCCCACTGCGGTGTCCCTTCGTATTGGTGCAAGTCGAGCATAAGACGCCTAGTGGTGCAGGAACGCCACGCGATCCTTGCCCGCGCTCTTGGCGAGGTACATGGCGCTGTCGGCGAGGCTCAGGAGCTCGTCGTTGGTCGGCTCGACGAGGTCGCCCGGGAGGTAGATGGCGACGCCCACGCTCGCGGTGACGCGCAACGGATCGGGGATGCCGTCGAGCCGCGCCGCGACGGCCTCGCGGATACGCCGGGCGATGGATGCCGCTGCCTCCCGGTCGGCGTCCTCGCAGACCACCACGAACTCGTCGCCGCCGTACCGCCCCACGGTGTCGCCGGTGCGCACGCCGGCACGGATGCGATCGGAGACCTGCACGAGCACGGAGTCGCCCGCGGCGTGGCCGAGCTGGTCGTTGATGCCCTTGAAACCGTCGAGGTCGAGGAAGAGCACGGCCAGCGGCCGGTGGGTGAGAAGCGCACGCTCAATGCCCCATCCGACGGTGTCCTGAATGACACTGCGGTTGGCGAGGCCGATGAGCTGGTCGTGCAGCGCAAGCCGCTCGAGCTCGTTCTGCAGGCGAACGCGCACGATCGCCTGCGCGGCCTGGCGGGACAGGGCGGCCTGCAGGTCGGCGAACTGGGTGTCGAAGTCGTGCTCGCGCGCGAAGAAGCAGGCCAGCACCCCGATGGGCACGCCGCTGCGCAGCAGCGGGATGATGCTCACCGAGTCGAGTCGCTGCGCCTCGAGCGCAGCGACAAGGGCCGTGTACGGGCCGTCGACGTCGCGCACCGAGACGGTGATCGTCTTGTCCTCGACGAGGGCCGCATCCGACGCGCGCGGCGCGCTCTTCGGCAGCAACCCGTCCAGCGGGTGCACCCCCGCCATCAGCACGTACTCGCCCTCGTCGTCGAGGAGGAACACCCCCGTCGCCGTCGCGGAGAACGCCTCGCTCGCCGCGGCGAGGAGCGCCCCGCAGATCTGCTCCTCCGTCGTGCTGCTCACGAAGGCGCCGGACGACGCCTGCAGCACGCGCACGCGGATCTCCGAGCTCTCCGCGAGGCGCCGGGACTCGAGCAGGGCGCGCTCGTACTCCGCACGCTCGCTCGCGTCGAAGATGGCGGTGTGCACGTCGCCCGCGTCGCCGCGCACCGTGGAGTTGACGAGGACCGCGAGTGCTGTGCCATCCGTGCGGAGCATGGTGAGCGAGACCTCGCGCACCTCGCCCTGCAGGGCGAGCACGGGCATGTGCCGCGTCTCGTAGAAGAGGCGGCTACCGGCGTCAAGGTGGTCGGGCAGTCGCGAGCCGACGAAGGCGGCGCGATCGGTGCCCAGCCACTCGGTAATGGTGTCGTTGGCCTCGAGCACGACCCCGTCGGCGTCGGCGACGATGAGCCCGCAGGGTGCTTGGCGGTACAGCTCCTCGAACGGTGCGACGAGTGTCATGCGATGTTCGCACGGATGACCGCGGCGAGCTCGTCGGGGTCGGAGAGGCTCGGCGTGTGGCCCGTGGACGTGAGGGTGACCAACGTGCTGCCGGCGATCTGGTCGTGCACGTAGTCGCCCACGACCGCGGGCGCGATCACGTCGTCGCTGCACTGCAGCACGACAGTCGGCACCGTCACACGTGCGAGGTCACGGCGGTTGTCGGAGAGGAAGGTCACGCGCGCGAAGTGGCGGGCGATCATCGGGTCGGTGGCGCAGAACAACCCCGTGAGCTCCGCGCCCACCTCGGGCCGATCGGCGTTGCCTGCGATCACGGGTGCCATCGCGGCTGACCAGCCGAGGTAGTTGGCGTCGAGGGAGTCGAGGAGACCATCGATGTCGGTCTGCGTGAACCCGCCGCGGTAGGCGCCCTGGTCGACGTAGCGGGGGGAGGGCCCCACGAGCACGAGCTGCCCGAAGCGCGAGGGATCGTCGACCGACGCGACGACGCCGATCATCGCGCTCACCGAGTGACCCACGAACACCACGTCGGTGAGGTCGAGCACTGCGAGGATCTCGAGGAGGTCGCGCGCGTAGCCGTCGAGCGAGTCGTACTTGCCGCGGTCGTACGCGCTCGTGTCCGAGCCGCCGGCGCCCACGTGGTCGAAGAGCACCACCCTGTAGTCGCGCACGAAGTAGGGCACGACGGCGCGCCAGATCTCCTGGCTGCAGCCGAAGCCATGGGCGAAGACGAGCGGGCGCCCCGCCGGATTTCCCAGAACGTGGACGTTGTTCCTCAGAAGCACATCGGTGGCGGCAGCCTGCGTCGTCACGTCGATCCTCTGAGTTGGCGGGAAATGCGGGAGAGTCGGGGGCGGCGCGAACTCCTAGCCGGAGTATAAGTGTCTAGGCAACAAATCTCTCCTCGTAGATTTTGGGGTTGCCACCGCGGTCAAATTGGTACATGGATCGGAAAGACGGGCGGGTGAGCACCCATGGTCGGTGAGGAACGCCTGATGAGTGACTTCTTCGGGGCAGTGGAACGCGGCGAGATCGTGGCCCACTACCAACCGCAAGTCGATCTGGCTACGAACCGGATCGTCGCCGCCGAAGCACTCGCGCGCTGGAACCACCCCGAGTTCGGCATCATCGCCCCCGGCGTCTTCATCCCCATCGCCGAAGACACCGCGCTGATCCACACGCTCGGCCGCTTCATGATCGAGCAGGTCTTCCGGGCCGTCGCCGGCTGGCAGAAGAACGGCCTCGACCTCGAGGTGTCGGTCAACGTATCGGCGAACCAGCTCACGACTCTCGAGTTCTTCGACCTTCTCGACCGCGACCTCGCCCGACTCGACATGCGCCCGCACTCGGTGACCATCGAGATCACCGAGAGCTACCCCATCCTGGATACGCCGTCGATTGCGACCCGGCTCGACGATCTGCGTCGGCGGGGCCTCGGCATCTCGATCGACGACTACGGGGTGGGCTACTCGTCACTGCAGCAGCTCGAGCGCATGCCTGCCACCGAGCTCAAGATCGACCAGAGTCTTGTGCAAGACGACTCGGTTCAGTCGCTCGCGCTCATGACGGCAGTCGTCGAGCTCGCACACTGGCGCGGTCTGCGGGTCGTCGCGGAGGGCGTCGAGACCGAGGAGCAGCTCGCGCTCGTACGCGAACTCGACTGCGACCGGGCGCAGGGCTACCTGCTGGGCCGCCCGATGCCGAAGGCGGAGCTCGAGGGGTTGCTGGCTTAGAGCTCGTCGAAGTCGTCGGTGGCTGCGGGGCTCTCGCCCGAGTTCGCGGCGTCGGTGTCGCCGCCGACGTCGATCTGGGTCCACACCACGGGCATGCCCGGCGAGAACAGGATGTCGATGCCCGGGCCCGAGCGCAGCGGCGGGATGTTCACGTAGCCGCCGCCCGCCTTGATGGCCTCCAGGATCTTGTTCTTGAGCTCCGTGACCGGGTCGGGGAGGAAGTAGTCGCGGCCATCGACGCTCAGCCTGTTTACAATCGCCATGAAGACATCATTACACCCCCACCGGAAAGACACACATGGGCCAGCTGCTGTACGGGACTCCCCCGGAGACCTTCGAGCTCGACGACCGCACGCTCGCCCACGTCGAGGTTGTGACACTCGCGAAGCTGCGCCGCAATGAGAGCTTCGCCATCTCCCTCGATCGCGCGGAGGGTGGACGCACCACGATCTGGGTGGGCACCAACGCGACCCTGCAGTTCCGGTTCGACCAGGGCAGGCAGGAGATCAACCGTGCCTGGCTCGACCAGCTCATCGACTCCGCGAACACTCCGGGCGGCCTGCGCATCGAGCCAGAGCCGACCGCCTAGGGCTAGTCGCGGGGCGGCAGCGTGTAGTTGTAGACGCCCGGATGCACGGGCTCGAGCTCGCTCGAACCCTCCTGGTCGTCGGGCTGGCGGTTGTCCACCGGCCCGGTGCGCAGCCCGCGGTTCGTGAACGAGCCGTAGTTCGAGACCGGACCGGCGAGGCGCCCCTCCGCCTCGACCACGAGCGTGCCGGCGATGCGGATGTCGACCTTGCCGACGACGTCGCCCGAGATCGTCGCCGTCGAGAGACTGCCCACGTCGAGCGGCCCGTGCAGGCTTCCGCGCACGAACAGGGCGGCGCCGGCTTCCAGGATCACCGTGCCGTCGTGGCCTCCGTCGAGCACGAGCGTTCCGCCGTCGAGCACGGTCACGGTGCCGGAGGTCTCGCCGGTGAGGATCGTCTGATCGGAGATGGTGCTGGGCGCGGTTGTGTCCATGCTCAAAGTTTAGGGAGGGGCATCCGCGGGGCCCTACCCCTTGCGTCGGAGGGCAGACGTACTCTTCAGGCATGTGCGACATCGACGGCTGCACGGCGCAGGCCGACCCCGGCGCGCCCCTCGCGCTGTGCGCTGCGCACCTCATCGAGGCGCACGACTGGGTGGTCGGCGACGTCGGTGTGGCCGATGTGCTGCCGTCGCCCTGCGCGGCCTGCGGCTCGCGTGTGGGCCTGCGGTTCCCGTCCGGGTGGATCTGCTCGCGCTGCGAGTGGCGCGTCGGCGATCTGCCCGAGACCTCCGTGCAGGTCGACGTCGTTTACTACATCCGCCAGCGCGAGCGCATCAAGATCGGCACCTCGGCCAACCCGCGCGGGCGGCTCGCCGCGCTGCATTTCGACG
>CAIXMB010000188.1 GCA_903920435.1 uncultured Actinomycetes bacterium | reverse complement strand
GGGCGCGCTTCGCGGGCTCCTGGCCGATGACGTACTCCTCGAGGAAGGAGAAGATCTCCTTGGGCTTGGGGAGGTCGAACTCGCCCTGAACCTCTTCGCCGGCTTCGGCCAGGCGTTCCTCGATGATCTCGTTGCACAGCTCGACGCACTCGTCGCAGATGTACACACCAGGGCCGGCGATGAGCTGCTGCACCTGCTTCTGGCTCTTCCCGCAGAACGAACACTTGAGAAGGTCGGCGCTCTCCCCGATCCTGGCCATCTCTGCAGTTCCTCTCCCCGGCGGAAGCCCTGAAAACGAGCTTGGTCGAGCCTAACCCGATACGGCGACAGTGTTGGGCATCGCGTCACACATGTCGCGGCGCGCCGCGAAGGGCTTCTGCTCCGAATAGTATTTTCGACAGGCCGTAGAAAGGGCGATCATGCAGTCGAGGTGGGCACGCGTAGCGCGGGGCACCGCCGCTGCCGTCGTCGCCACTCTCGTCGCGGCGCTGTCGCACGCGCTCTCCGGCGGCTCCGGGTCGTGGTTCGGGGTGGGCGTCTCGCTGGCTCTCGCGATCATGGTGTGCACGATCCTCACGGGCCGCACCCTCTCGCTCTGGCGTCTCTCGGTCGGCATCGGCGTGAGCCAGTTCCTGTTCCACGCGCTCTTCAGCGATCTCGGCACGCCGGTTCTCGTCGAGCACAGCATGAGCTCGATGCACGTCACAGCGCCCCACGCGCACGCGGCACCCTCCATGTGGCTCGCGCACGCGATCGCCGCGGTCATCACGATCGCTGCCGTGCGGTTCGGCGAGCAGGCCTTCTGGGGTGTCGGCCGCACGGCCCGACTCTTCCTCGCCCGACTCCTCATCGTCGTCGCTCCGGTTCTGAGCGCCCCGCGGCCCCGCCTGGCGATCACACGCCGGTTCGTGCCGCGCGATCTCGACCTCCTCCTCTCCCCGATGAGACACCGCGGACCGCCGGTGGCGCTGCTGGCCTAGGCCACAGCACGTCACCCGCAGTACCCACTTCTCATCAAAGGAATATCTCTATGAACCGCTTTGCCCAGTCCGCCATCGCCGTCGCCGCGGGAGCCACCATCGCCCTCGCCGCGCCACTTGCAGCGAGCGCGCACGTCACCCTCGACGAGAACACCGCGGAGGCGGGATCGTTCGCGGTCCTCACCTTCAAGGTGCCGAACGAGTCCGCGACCGAGGCCACCAACAAGGTCACGGTCACCCTGCCCGCCGACACCCCCTTCGCCTACGTGAGCTACGTGCCCGTCCCCGGATGGACCACCGAACTCACAAGGACGACGCTCGACACTCCGGTCGAGGGAGAGGACGGCACCGTCACCGAGGCCGTCACCGCGGTCACCTGGACTGCCGACGCCGGATCCGAGATCCAGGACGGTCAGCTCCAGTTCTTCCCGCTCTCCGTCGGGCCCGTGCCCGACACCGGATCGATCGTGCTGCCGGTCGACCAGACCTACACCGACGGCACCGTCGTCAGCTGGAGCGAGACCGGTGACAACGCGGAGGACCCGGCGCCCGTGCTGTACGTCAACGACGCGCCCGCCGCAGACCACCACGGTGGTGCCGACGACGACCACGCCGCGGTCTCCGTCGAGGAGACGGATGCCGCGGGCACGAGCTCCTCTGGCGACGTGCTCGCCCGCGTGCTCGGCATCGGCGGCCTCGTCGTCGGCGCGGTGGGCATCGTGCTCGCCGTGACGGCTCGCCGCAAGACGACCGCGGAGTAGCCCGATGACCATCACGGCTGGGCGCGTGGGCGTCTTCGGCGCGCTGATGGTCGCGGCTGCAGTGGTTGTCGTGCCTGTGCTGGGGCTCGCCGCCCCGGCACAGGCGCACAACTACGTCGTGTCCTCAACGCCCAGCGAGGGCGAGACCCTGACCGCCTTGCCCGCTGAGTTCTCGGTGACGACGAACGGGCCGCTGCTCGACCTGGGCGGCTCCGTCGCCGGTTTCGCCATGGAGGTCCGCGACGCGGACGGCCGGTACTACGGCGACGGCTGCGTCACGGTTGATGGCGCGACGCTCTCCGAGGCCGCGGCCCTCGGTGCGGCAGGCGACTACACCCTGCTCTGGCAGCTGGTGTCGACGGACGGGCACACGGTCTCCGGTGAGATCGCCTTCAGCTGGGAGCCCCCGGCGGGCTTCGAGCCGTCGGCGAGCGCCGCGAGCCCGGCGGCGTGCGGCAACGCGGAACCCGCGCCCGCGGCATCCGCACCGCCGGAGGTCCGCAGCAATGCGGATCTCGGTGACGTGCTGTGGATCGGCGGGGCGATCGGTGGCGTGCTCATCGCCGCGCTCGTGACGTTCCTGATCGTCACCCGCAAGAAGAAGGCGTAAACACAGATCGAGCGGAGCCGAGGTCTCGGCTCCGCTCGATCGGCGGGACTACTTGGCGGTCAGCGCTGGCAGGTTCTTCCGGCTCGTGAGCACCTGGTCGATGAGGCCGTACTCGACGGCCTCCTCCGCGCTCAGGATCTTGTCGCGGTCGATGTCCTTGTGCACTTCCTCGGCGGTGCGGTTCGAGTGCTGAGCGAGCGTCTCCTCGAGCCACTCGCGCATGCGCAGGATCTCGCGCGCCTGGATCTCGATGTCGGAGGCCTGGCTCGAGCCCTCCGAGCCGCCGGACGGCTGGTGGATGAGGATGCGCGCGTTCGGCAGTGCGAGGCGCTTGCCCTTCGTGCCACCCGCGGTGATGACCGCGGCGGCCGAGGCCGCCTGGCCGAGCACGACGGTCTGGATGTGCGGGCGGATGTACTGCATCGTGTCGTAAATCGCCGTCATCGCGGTGAACGAGCCACCGGGCGAGTTGATGTACATCACGATGTCGCGGTCGGGGTCCTGGCTCTCGAGAACGAGCAGCTGGGCCATCACGTCGTCGGCCGACGCGTCGTCGATCTGCACGCCGAGGAAGATGATGCGGTCCTCGAAGAGCTTCGCGTACGGGTCCTGGCGCTTGTAGCCGTAGGCCGTGCGCTCCTCGAACGTGGGGAGGATGTAGCGCGCGTCCGCGCCCTTGGCGGTGCCGCCGAAGGTGAAGTCGTTCATGGTCAGTCCTTCTTCCCGGTCGCGTCAGCGTTCGAGATCTCGTCGTTGGTTCCGCCGCCGCCGACGACGTCGGATGCGAACTCGCGCAGGTGGTCGACGAAGCCGTACTCGAGCGCCTGCTGGGCCGAGAACCAGTTGTCGCGATCGTTGTCGATGAGGATCTGCTCGACCGACTTGCCGGTCTGCTCGGCGGTGAGCTCGGCCATGCGCTTCTTCATGTCGAGGATGACGCCGGCCTGGGTCTGGATGTCGGCGGACGTGCCACCGAAACCGCCGGAGGGCTGGTGGAGCAGTACGCGGGCGTTGGGCGTGATGTAGCGCTTGCCCTTGGTGCCCGAGGAGAGCAGGAACTGCCCCATGGATGCCGCGAGGCCGATGCCCACGGTCACGATGTCGTTCGGAACGAACTTCATCGTGTCGTAGATCGCCATGCCCGCGGTGATCGAGCCACCGGGAGAGTTGATGTACAGGAAGATGTCACGCTTGGGGTCCTCCGCTGCGAGCAGCAGGATCTTCGCGCAGATCTCGTTGGCGTTCTCGTCACGCACCTCTGAGCCAAGCCAGATGATGCGGTCCTTAAGGAGTTGGTCGAAGATGCTCGAGACCAATGCCGGTTGGGCCATTGTTATGCGCTCCGTGTTCTGTATGGGTACTGCAGTTATCGCTTGGTGACGAATCTATCGGAGCCGCCCGACGCAAACCGGCCTGTTCGCCGTGGGCAGAGTGGCGCGTGTCTGAGCACCGATGTCGGCGGTGGGGCGCACCATGAGTACATGGCAGACATCGACATCCGCGAACTCCGCGCCTACGAGCCGTACTGCGTCGAGTGCGGCGAGACCGGCCCCATCGAGACCAGCTCGTTCCTCGCCTTCGCGTGGGAGCAGGCGCACGACTGCGCCACCGCCGCGCGCGACCGCGAGCTCGAGCGCGCCTCCTAGCCCTAACGAAGAAG
>CAIXMB010000187.1 GCA_903920435.1 uncultured Actinomycetes bacterium | reverse complement strand
CGGTCCTCATCGCGTTCTACCTCACGCGTATCCACCGCAGCCAGCGCGGTGAACTGCCGGAAGACCGACTCGACGCCAACATCGACGACGGTGACGCCGAGCAGGGGCACTTCAGCCCCTGGAGCTGGTGGCCCATCGTGCTCGCGACGGCTGCCGCGCTGACCTTCCTCGGCATCGCCGTCGGTGCGTGGATCTCGTTCATCGGCGTCTCGATCTTCCTCGTAGCCATCGTGGGGTGGGTCTATGAGTACTACCGTGGATACTTCGCTCGCTAAGACCGTGATCCGGCAGGCGCGCGCGAGCGATGCCGACCGGGTGTACCTGCTGCTGGAGCAGCTGGAGCCGGCGTACTCGCCCGATCGCGCGGCCTTCGACACCAACTTCCCGCTCCTGCTCGACGACGTGTCGACGTCTCTGCTGCTCGTGGCCGAGAATTCGGCCGGGTCGGTCATCGGCTACGCACTGACGACGATCACGCCGCTGCTGCACGCCAACGGCAGCTCCGCGCAGCTTCAGGAGCTTGTCGTCGACGACGCGCACCGCGGCGAGGGCGTGGGCACGGCCATCGTCGAAGAGGTCGAGCGCGTGTGCCGTGAACGGTCGGTGCGCCAGATCACGGTGGCGAGCAGGCGCTCGGCCGACTTCTACGAGCGCATCGGCTACCGCTCGAGCGCCGACTTCCTCAAGCGCACGTTCTAAGGGGACGCCAGGTCGGAGCTCCCGCGATCTGGAGGGTGCCGGGGGAGTCGCCCTTGATCACCTCGTCCACCGTGACGTCGTGCACCGGAACGTCCACGCCGAAGAGCGTCGTCGAGCCCGTGGCCTCCCCGAGCGTGCCAACCACCACGAGCTCGGCGTCGTCATACGCATTCTGGGCGGTCTCGTAGGGTACCCAGTCCACGCAGGTCGACTCCGTGGCGCATCCCGCGAGCGAGGCGGTGAACGCGAGGGCGAGCATCCGGTTAAGCCCGGAACGCCGTGTCCCTGGGGCCACGGCGTTCCGGTGCACAGCGATCAGTGGTCGCCGTGCGACTTCTCGATCTCGGTCTTCGTGACCGGGGCGATGCGGTCCTCGAAGAACCAGCTCGACGCGCGTGAGCGCAGGCGCTCACCAGCGGTGATCTTGCCCTGGGCGTTCGGACGCAGCATGAGGGGCTTGTAGTCCTCGTAGCTGACGAGCTTCCAGCGCTCGTACTCGTCGAGCTGCTCGTGAACCTCGATGTACTCGCCGCCGGGGAGGCGCACGATGCGTCCCGACTCGTAGCCGTGCAGTGCGATCTCGCGGTCCTTCTTCTGGAGGGCGAGGCACACGCGCTTGGTCACGACGTAGGCGATGATCGGGCCGACGATCAGCAGGAACTGGCAGGCGTGGATCACGCCCTCGATGGTGAGCCGGAAGTGCGTCGCGATGAGGTCGGAACTCGCCGCTGCCCACAGCATCGCGTAGAAGGTGACCCCCGCCGCACCGATGGCGGTGCGGGTCGGGGCGTTGCGCGGACGGTCGGCGATGTGGTGCTCGCGCTTGTCGCCGGTGATCCACGCCTCGACGAACGGGTACAGCGCCACGACCGCGAGGAACAGCACCAGGACGAGCGTGGGGATGAACACGTTGAGCGACAGCGTGTACGGGCCGAGCTCGAGCTCCCAGCCCGGTGGCACGAGGCGCAGCGCGCCATCGGCGAAACCGATGTACCAGTCGGGCTGAGTACCCGCCGACACGGGGGAGGGGTCGTACGGGCCGTACGTCCAGATCGGGTTGATCTGGAAGAGCGACGCGATGAGCACGATGACGCCGAAGATGATGAAGAAGAATCCACCGGCCTTCGCGGCGAACACCGGCATGATCGGGACACCGACGACGTTGTCGTTGGTGCGGCCGGGGCCGGCGAACTGGGTGTGCTTGTTGATGATGAGCAGCAGCATGTGCACGCCGAGAGCGGCAACCAGGATCGCCGGCAGCAGCAGGATGTGCAGCGTGTAGAAGCGCCCGACGACATCCTCGCCCGGGAACTCGCCGCCGAACAGCAAGTAGGAGATCCAGGTGCCGACGATCGGCACACCCTTGATGAGTCCGTCGATGATGCGCAGGCCGTTGCCGGAGAGCAGGTCGTCGGGGAGCGAGTAGCCCGTGAAGCCCTCGGCCATGGCCAGGACGAACAGCACGAAGCCGATGAGCCAGTTGATCTCACGCGGCTTGCGGAACGCGCCGGTGAAGAAGATGCGCAGCATGTGCAGGCCGATGGACGCCACGAACAGCAGTGCAGCCCAGTGGTGCACCTGGCGCATGAGCAGGCCGCCGCGGATGTCGAACGACAGGTCGAGCGTCGAGGCCATGGCCGCCGACATCTCGATGCCCTTGAGCGGAACGTACGAGCCGTCGTACAGCACGGGAACCATGCTGGCCTGGAAGAAGAACGTCATGAACGTTCCCGAGAGCAGGATGACGATGAAGCTGTAGAGGGCGACCTCGCCGAGCATGAACGACCAGTGGTCGGGGAAGATCTTGCGACCGAGCTCCTTGACGAGGCCCGAGATGCTGGTGCGCTCGTCTACGTAGTTCGCGGCCCAACCGGTGAAGCGCTGGCCTCGGCTCGGTTCGACGGTGGTCGTGGGGCGTTCGTCGGTTGTAGTACTCACAGCTTCCTCTCCCAGAAGCTAGGTCCGACGGGCTCGGTGAAGTCGCTCTGCGCGACAAGGTAGCCCTCGGAGTCCACGGTGATAGGAAGCTGGGGCAGGGGGCGCTTGGCCGGTCCGAAGATGACCTTCGCCTCTTGCGTGATGTCGAACTGCGACTGGTGGCACGGGCACAGCAGGTGGTGGGTCTGCTGCTCGTACAGCGCTACCGGGCAGCCGACGTGCGTGCAGATCTTGGAGTACGCGACGATGCCGTCGTAGTTCCAGTCCTCGCGGCCGGCCGAGACGTGGAGGTCTTCCGGCTTGAGGCGCATGAGCAGCACCGCGGCCTTGGCCTTCTCCTCGAGCTTGTGCTCCGACTCCTCGAGGCCCTCGGGGATGACGTGGAACGCCGAGCCGAGAGTGACTTCGGAGGCCTTGATCGGGGTACCGGAGGGGTCGCGGGTGAGGCGGGTGCCCTTCTTCCACATCGTCTGCTGCAGCAGCGGCACGGGGTTCTCCGCCGGGGCCAGGTCGCGGAACAACACGACCGCGGGCAGCGGGCTCACGACGAGGGCGCCGATGAGGGTGTTGCGGATAAGCGTGCGGCGACCGAAACCGGACTCCTTGTTGCCCAGCTCGAAGACCTCGATGGCCTTCTGGCGGGTCGCCTCGGTGCCACGGGTGCCGTGGCGCTGCTCGACGAGGTCGTGGCCGTCCATGAGGGACTTGGACCAGTGCACGGCGCCGATGCCGATCGCCAGCAGCGCGAGCGCGATGCCCAGGCCGAGGAGGAGGTTGTTGAGTCGGATCGATCCGGGGTCGCCGTCGACGATCGGGAACGCGATGTATGCCGCGATCGCGAAGACACTGCCGATGATCGACACGAAGAACAGGCCGGATACCCGGCGCTCGTTCGCGCGGGCCTTCGCCGGGTCGAGGTCGCTGACCCGGGCGCGGAACGGCTCGAAACCGGGGTTCTCCACGGCATCCGAGGCGACGACGCCCGTGCCGGGACCGGGGAGGTTGTCGTCGCGGTACTTCTCGACGGTCGTGCCAGCGCGGGGGTTGGTCCCGTCGTGGTCGTTAGCCATTCGCTTCCCTTGCCTGCTGTGTTAGTTCGACTTCGCGGTCAGCCAGATCGTGATTGCCACGATCGCGCCGAGCCCGAAGATCCAGATGAACAATCCCTCGGAGACGGGGCCGAGGTCGCCGAGGCCGAAGCCGCCGACCGACGGGGTCTCGTCGAGGTACTTGAGGTACGTGATGATGTTCGCCTTGTCCTCGGGCGAGATGTTCGCGTCGTTGAAGACGGGCATGTTCTGCGGGCCGGTGATCATGGCCTCGTAGATGTGCGTGGCCGAGACGCCGCCCAGCGGGGGAGCGAACTTGCCCTCGGTGAGCGCGCCGCCGGCGCCGGCGACGTTGTGGCACATCGCGCAGTTGATGCGGAAGAGCTCGGCACCCACCGCGGCGTCACCTTCGCCACCGAGGTACTCCTCGGAGGGGATGCCGGGGCCGGGGCCCATCGACGCGACGTAGGCGGCGAGTGCGGCTACCTGCTCCTGCGTGAACTGCACAGGCTTCTCCTCGGCCTGCGGGCCCGTCGCGGCGAGCGGTATGCGCCCCGTGCCGACCTGGAAGTCGACCGCTGCCGCACCGACTCCGATGAGGCTCGGTGCCTGCGTGGTGCCCTGTAGGTTCATGCCGTGGCACGTTGCGCAGTTGGCGGCGAAGAGCTTGGAGCCATCCTCGACCTGGGCCTCAGCGGCAGTGGAGGTCTCAGCGCTCGCGCTCGTCGTGAAGAGTGCGTATGCACCACCCGTTCCGAGCAGTCCGACCATGATGAGCGCGACTGTCGCGAGCGGGTGACGACGGCCGCGGTCCCGGCGAGCGGAGGTCTTGGGCTTGTTCGCCATGCTGTCTGGGGTTCCGTTCATTTGAGGACGTAGATCACGAGGAAGAGGCCGATCCACACCACATCCACGAAGTGCCAGTAGTACGAGACGACGATCGCGGTCGTCGCCTCCTTGTGCCCGAAGGTCTTGACGGCGAAGGCGCGGCCGATGACGAGCATGAACGCGATGAGGCCGCCGGTGACGTGCAGACCGTGGAATCCGGTCGTGATGTAGAAGGCGGAGCCGTAGGCGTCGCTGGACAGGCTCACGTGCTCGCTCACGAGGGTCGCGTACTCGTAGATCTGGCCGACGACGAAGGTCGCGCCCATGGCGTAGGTGAGGTAGAACCACTCGACCATGCCCCATTTGGTGATCTGGTACAGCTTGCCGGTGCGGCGGGCCTGCATGCGCTCGGCGGCGAAGACCCCGAACTGGCAGGAGAACGACGACAGGACGAGCACGATCGTGTTGGTCGCCGAGAACGGCACGTTGAGCTTCTCGGTCTGCAGCGCCCACAGGTCGGGCGACATCGAGCGCAGCGTGAAGTAGATCGCGAACAGGCCGGCGAAGAACATCACCTCACTGCCGAGCCAGACGATCGTGCCGACGGCCACGACATTGGGACGTTGGACGGTCTGGGCGCCGACCGAGCGGGAGAGCGAGGCTGTGGTCACTCTCCCATTATGGTCGATTTCCGGCATCGGTTTTGTCATTCGGAGGGCCAGTCGCGTCGCCGTCGTTAGGATCTGACGCATGGCACGTGAGCACACCTGGCCCGGCATCCTCGGCTCCCTCGTCGACGGCAACGATCTGTCGATCAGTGAGGCCGAGTGGGCCATGCAGTCCGTGATGGCGGGGGAGGCCACCACCGCCCAGCTGGGCGGCCTGCTCGTCGCCCTGCGCATGAAGGGCGAGACGGTCGACGAGATCGTGGGATTCCGCGATGCGGTGCTCGCGAACGCCCAGCCGCTCGACGTCGACCCCATGGTTCTCGACATCGTGGGCACGGGCGGCGACCCGTACGGTGCCGTGCTCAACATCTCGTCGGTCGCCTCGGTGATCGCCGCGGCGGCCGGCGTGCCGGTGGTCAAGCACGGCAACCGCGGCGCGAGTTCGGCATCCGGGGCCTCTGACGTGCTCTCGGCGCTGGGGCTCAACCTCGATATCACGCCCGCGCGGGTTGCCGAGGTGCTGGGCGAGACCGGGATCACGTTCGCGTTCGCGGCGCTCTTCCACCCCGGGTTCCGCCACGCAGGGCCCACCCGCAAGGAGCTCGGCATCTCGACGCTCTTCAACATCTTGGGGCCGCTGTGCAACCCCGCCCGCCCCGAGGCGTCGGCGGTAGGCGTCGCCTCGCTCGAGCGCGTGCCGCTCGTCGTCGGCGTCTTCCGCATGCGCGGTGCCACGGCACTCGTCTACCGCGGCGACGACGGCATCGACAAGCTCACCACGACCGGCCACAGCCACATCTGGGAGGTGTCGCGCGGCTTCGTGACGGAGCACGACCTCGACCCCGCCGATCTAGGAATCCCACGATCGGACATCAAGGACCTCCTGGGCGCCGACCCCGAGCACAACGCGGGGGTCGTGCGCTCGGTGCTCGCGGGGGAGCCGGGACCGGTGCGTGACATCGTGCTGCTCAACGCCGCCGCCGGGCTCGTGTCGTTCGAACTCGCGCGCGACCCCGAGCTGCTTCGCCAGCCGATCCTCGGGCGGCTTGCCGAGCAGCTCGAGCGCGCGGCATCCGTCGTCGATTCGGGGGCTGCGGCGCAGAAGCTCGACGACTGGGTGGCCGCGACCAACCGCTAGGCGGGTTGAGTAGGCCGCCCGCGGCCGTATCGAAACCGTCGGTGAGGTTCGATACGCGCGCCATAGCGCGCTACTCAACCCGCTGGCGGGGCCTCCGTGTCGTCGTCGACCCAGTCGAGTGTCTTCGAGACCGCCTTGCTCCAGTTGCGCATGAGCCGCTCGCGCTCGGCCTTCGGCATGTCGGGCTCCCAGCGCTTGTCCTCCTGCCAGTTGGCACGCAGCTCGTCGCGGTCCTTCCAGAACCCGACGGCGAGCCCGGCGGCGTAGGCGGCGCCGAGCGCCGTCGTCTCCGCGACGACGGGCCGCACCACCGGCAGGTCGAGGATGTCGGACTGGAACTGCATGAGGGCCTCGTTGGCCACCATTCCGCCGTCGACCTTGAGTTCGGTGAGGTCGACTCCCGCGTCGGCGTTGACGGCGTCGAGCACCTCGCGGGTCTGGAAGGCCACGGCCTCGAGCGCGGCACGCGCGATGTGGGCCTTGGTGGCGAACCGCGTGAGGCCGAGGATCGCACCGCGCGCGTCGGCGCGCCAGTGCGGCGCGAACAGTCCGGAGAACGCCGGCACGAAGTACACGCCGCCGTTGTCGGGCACGGATGCCGCGAGCGCCTCGACCTCGGGAGCGCTCGAGATGATCCCCAGGTTGTCGCGCAACCACTGCACGAGCGAACCCGTGACGGCGATCGACCCCTCGAGCGCGTAGCGGGGAGCCTCGTCACCCAGACGGTAGGCGACGGTCGTGATGAGACCGTTGGTCGAGTGAACGATCTCCTCACCGGTGTTCACGATGAGGAAATTGCCGGTCCCGTACGTGTTCTTCGATTCGCCCTTGTCGAATGCCGCCTGGCCGAAGGTGGCGGCCTGCTGGTCGCCGAGGATGCCGGCGACCGGCACCTCGCGCAGCAGGTTCCGCGTCTCGGCGATGCCGTAGACCTCCGAGGAGCTCTTGATCTCGGGGAGCATGGCGGCCGGGATTCCGAACAGAGCGAGCAGCTTCTCGTCCCACGCGAGCGTCGTCAGGTCCATGAGCTGCGTGCGGCTCGCGTTCGTGACATCCGTCGCGTGCACTCCGCCCTTGATGCCGCCGGTCAGGTTCCAGAGCACCCAGGTGTCCGTGGTGCCGAACGCGAGCTCGCCCTTCTCGGCGCGCTCGCGGGCACCGTCGACGTTCTCGAGGATCCAGGCGATCTTCGAGGCGGAGAAGTAGGTCGCCAGCGGGAGACCGGTCTGCTGCTGCAGGCGCGCGGTGTCGCCGTCGGCGATCCGGTCGACTATCGACTGGGTGCGAGTGTCTTGCCACACGATCGCGTTGTAGACGGCCTTGCCCGTCGCGCGGTCCCACACCACCGTCGTCTCGCGCTGGTTGGTGATGCCGATCGCCGCGATGTCGTGCCGCGTGACGTTCGCCTTCGCGAGCGCCTGCCCGATGGCCTCGCGCGTGTTGTCCCAGATCTCCTTCGGATCGTGCTCGACCCAGCCCGCTTTGGGGAAAATCTGCTTGTGTTCGAGCTGGCCCGTCGCGACGGGGGAGCCCGCCCTGTCGAAGATCATGGCCCGCGTGCTCGTGGTGCCCTGGTCGATGGCGAGGACGTACTTCGGATCGGTCATACCGAGACCTTCTTCCTGCGCGAGAGCGCGTTCTGCACGGGTCCCGCGACGGCGAAGAGCGCGAGGCCCCACAGCCCGATGTCGGGGAAGACGACGGCGATGAGCAGCGCGAGCACCATGATGCCGAACGAGATCACGTAGCCGCGCAGGGCCGGCGTGCCGCGCACCTCGTCAGCCTGGAGGGCGGGGGAGCGCACGATGAGCCACTGCATGATCAGCTCGGCGAGGGTGGTCACGGCCATGGTCCCGACGTAGAGGGCGTAGGTCGCGCGGTCGCCGCCGGGGGAGCTCGCCAGCAGCGCCGTCGGGAATGGGAGGAAGACGATGCTCAGCAGCCACAGCAGGTTCGCCCAGAGCAGGCCCGGGCTGTAGGTGGTGATCTGCTCCCACATGCGGTGGTGCACGACCCAGAAGTTGCCGATGACCGCGAAACTCAGGAAGAACACCAGCAGCTTGCCCATGTGCTCGAGCACGAACGAGGCGACATCGCCCGAGTAGTCGCTCGCCGCGTCGACGAGCGGGAGCACGAGGAGCGTGATCGCGATGGCGACAACGCCGTCGCTGAAGCCGACGAGCCGCCCGAAGCCGTGCGCAGTCCTCATGCGAGGGCGCTCCGGTCGAGTTCGGCGACGCTGCGGTGACCGCTGAGCCCGAGCACGAGGTCGAACTCCGCGACGATGTTGCGCAGCGCGGCCTCGGCGCCGGCCGCCCCCGCGATCGCGAGCCCGTAGGCGTACGGCCGGCCCACGAGCACGCCGGATGCCCCGAGCGCGAGCGCCCGGAACACATCGGCGCCCGACCGCACGCCGCTGTCGAAGAGCACGGGCGCTCTGCCTGCCACCCTGTCCACGATGCCGGGCAGCGCGGCGGCG
>CAIXMB010000186.1 GCA_903920435.1 uncultured Actinomycetes bacterium | reverse complement strand
TGTTCACCATCTCGAGCCCGAGGAAGGTGCCAAGCCCCTGCAGGTAATCGTTGAGCGACGGTTCCTTGCCCGTCACGATGTCATGCGCCAGCTCCACCACACCCGCCCGATAGGCCGCCGTCCCCGCCCCCTTCCGAAATGACGGAAAACGGGTCGCCAGAAGGCCGAGATCCGCAAGAGGTGGTGGTGGGAGCGCTCCTTTTCCGTCAATTCGGAAGAGGCGGGCGGGGTCACCGGCGGGCGGGCGCCGCGCGAGTGAGCTGTTGTTACGGGCGCACCTGGAAGATGCTCTTCGTGGGCGGTGGCGACGGGATCGCCGTGGCATCCGTCACGACCGGCGCCCCGGCGACGAACTCGCGCAGTTCGGAGCCCATGACCACCTTCGACGGATGCGGCCCTGCCGAGAGCAGCCGCGGCATCCACTCGAACGGCAGGGCGGCCGCCGAGCCGACCATGACCAGGTTGCCGAACCGCTTGCCCTTGAGGATCTGGGTCTCGGCGAGCACGGCCACCTCCGGGAGGACGGCGGAGAGCGTGGCGGCCTGCGACCGCGCGAACGCGAGCCCGGGCCCGTCGGCGACGTTCGACAGGATGATGCCGCGCGGCGACAGGAGGGCGACGGCGAGCTGGTAGAACTCGACGCTCGTGACGTGCGCGGGCGTGCGCGCGCCGCTGAACACGTCGACGACCACGAGGTCGACGGTGCCGTGCAGCCCGCTCGGCAGCTTGCCGAGCACCTCCCGCGCGTCACCGTGACGTACCCGGATGGAGGCCTTCTTCGACCAGGGCAGCTCGGTGCGCACGAAGTCGACGATGTCGGACTCCAGCTCGATCACCTGCTGGCGCGACCCGGGCCGCGTCGCCTCGACGTAGCGGGGGAGGGTGAGCGCTCCCGCGCCGAGGTGCACGGCAGTGAGGGGCTCGCCGGGCATGCCGATCTGGTCGATGACGTGGCCCATGCGCTGCACGTACTCGAAGAAGAGCTCACTGGGGTCGTCGAGGTTGACGTGCGACTGGGGAGTGCCGTCGACGGTGAGGGTGTAGGCGCCGGGCACCCAGCGGTCGGGCGTGATCGTGGCGAGGTGGCCGCTACCCGACAGCACGATCTCGCTCATGCTCCGAGGCTAGCCGACCTGGGTAATGGCCCGGCGGAGTTGAGTAACCGCTGCCCATCCCCACGGGGGCGATCGACGAGAACCTGAGATCACCAACCCCCAACACAGGAGAAAACCATGTACAGGAACATCACCCTCGCCGCGACGTGCTTCATCATCGCGGGCGCGGCCCTCACCGGCTGCAGCGCTGTCAAGGACGTCATCGACGTCGCCGGCCCCGTCGTCGACGCGGTCAACGACGAGGACACGTGGCTCACCGTCGGCGACTGCTTCGACGAGACCGGCGACGACATCGTGTCCGACGTGCCCACGATCGACTGCGCCCTGCCGCACGACTACGAGGTGTACGCCACCATCAACCTCGACAAGGCGGTCTGGCCCGGCGATGACGAGATCTTCTCGCTCGCGGACGACGCCTGCTACGCGCCGTTCACGACCTGGGTCGGCATCCCCTTCGAGAACTCGACGCTCGACTACACCTACTACGTTCCGACCGAGGATGGCTGGAACAACTACGACGACCGCGAGGTCTCGTGCATCATGTTCGACCCGGCAGGCAAGACCACCGGTACCTTCCTCGCCTCTGCGCGATGAGCGCGGAGGGCTTCACCCCGGGTGCTACGAACCCGGGGTGAAGCTCAGCAGCACCTGCACGATCGTGGTGCCGCCGCCGAGGGTGTCCGGCACCTCGGTGCGCACGGGGCCCACGCCGTCGGCGAGCCAGGTGACCGCGTCGATGCTCAGGCCCGACACTCCGAGGTCGGGCAGCGAGATCACGAGGTTCTGCACGAGCTTGCGCGCCGAGTAGGTTCCCGCGGGCACCGTCACGTCCTCGGCGCCCGCGCCGGTGATGGTGAAGTCGATGGTCTCAGCGATCGACTGGTCGCTGGTGTCCACGGTCGCAGTGAGGCTGCCCGTGGTCGGTGTGCCGGCTTCGAACTGCGCTGTCGTCGGCCACAGCATCGTGCCGCTCGCGACGGTGACCGTGCCGCCCGCCGAGGGGATCGACTGGAACGGCACCTGCACCGAGCCGTCGGCCCCGAACAGGTAGTCGACGGTGCTCACGACGTCGGGCTGCGAGCCGTCGTCCCACACGAACGTGCGCTCGATCGTGGCGCGCACACCGTCGCCCTCGGTCACGACCTTCGTCATCACCTCGGTGTCGGTGACGGTCGACCCGGTGCCGTAGTCGATCGAGTAGACCCAGGTGTTGCCCTCGGCCACCGGGTAGTAAATGCTCTCGACGCTCGTGGTCGGTGCATCACTGGGCGGCAGGGTCGGGTTGTTCGTTGCGTCCGGCTCGGCTGCCGTGCATCCGGCGAGCATGACGAGACCGGCAAGGCCGACGAGGGCGACTGCGCTGAGCTTCATCCCCTCAGGCTAAGCTCGCGGCCCGCTAGGTGAGGGTAGGGAAATGGCGGGACAGCAGCTCGTCGACGGCGGCGATGCTCGAGGCCAGCCGCTCCTCGCGCGTGCCCGTGATGAGCTGCCAGGGCTCGCCGCGCGCCGTGAGCTCCTCGACGAACCAGCGCTGCATCTCTTCTCGGTAGCTCTCCCCGTCGCGAATCCCGTCCTGCTCGAAGGGCACCCCCGCGAGGTCGGCGAGCAGGTAGAGGCCGCGGGGCGGAGACACCGGCACCGCCTCCAGCGCCGCGGTCGACCCCGCGCCGAGATAGCGCCGCTCCCACAGCTGCGTCGCGAACGCGTCGGTGTCGCAGAACAGAACGGGCGAGCCGGATGCCGCGGCCGCATCCTCGAGGCGCTGCTGCTCGATCGCGATCACCGCGAAGTCGCGCGCCGTCCACTCGGCGGAGTGCACCTCGGCCTCGGGCTCCGCCGCGCGCACGCCCTGCCGATCGATGAGCACCTCCGTGTACTCGCGGCCGTACTCGGCGACCCACCGGGTGTCGGCCCAGATGCCGCCGATGGCGCGGAAGTGGCCGACGAGTTCGCGGGCGAGAGTGGTCTTGCCCGTCGACTCGGAACCGACGATGACCACGCGCTGGGTGCGGGCCGCACGCTCGTCCGAGGGCAGTTCGAGCCAGTCCATGGGGTCCTTATAGCCGAATCCGGTATCGAGGTCAAGAAATAAGTTGCATAGGCGTGTTGTTACGTCCTATAGTTGATCCTTGCGCTCCCAGACAACTCATGCCGTCATATTGTGGACAGCTGGCGCGCCCCGAGTATAGCGGCGGGGCAGATCTCTCTTGGGTTCTGGTGAGCATTCTTTTGCCTACATTTATGGTCCAATCCACGGGCCCACGGAGGTTATTTCCTTGGCTGCTGCGCGTACCGCGTCGTCCAAAAAGTCCCCCAAGAACGGCCGCTCCGCATCGCGGCTCTCGTTCGCCAAGATCACTGACACCCTGACGGTTCCCGATCTGCTTGCACTGCAGACCGAGAGCTTCGACTGGCTCGTCGGTAACGAGATCTGGAAGAACCGCGTGGAGGAGGGTGTCGCCCAGGGGCGCACCGACCTCCCCTCGCGCAGCGGCCTCGACGAGATCTTCGAGGAGATCTCCCCGATCGAGGACCTCGGCGAGACCATGCAGCTCTCGTTCACGGGCCCCGAGCTCGAAGAGCCCAAGTACTCGATCGACGAGTGCAAGGAGCGCGGCAAGACGTTCGCGGCTCCGCTCTACGTGAACGCCGAGTTCATGAACCACCTCACCGGTGAGATCAAGACCCAGACGGTCTTCATGGGCGACTTCCCGCTCATGACCGAGAAGGGCCCGTTCATCATCAACGGCACCGAGCGTGTCGTCGTGTCGCAGCTCGTGCGCTCGCCCGGTGTCTACTTCGACCGCACCCCCGAGAAGCTCTCCGACAAGGACATCTACTCCGCCCGCATCATCCCGAGCCGCGGTGCCTGGCTCGAGTTCGAGATCGACAAGCGCGACCAGGTCGGCGTGCGCATCGACCGCAAGCGCAAGCAGAGCGTCACCGTGTTCCTCAAGGCGCTCGGCCTCACGAGCGAGCAGATCCTCGAGGAGTTCAAGGGCTTCCCGTCGATCGAGCTCACCCTCGAGAAGGACTCCATCCTCACCAAGGAGGAGGCCCTCAAGGACATCTACCGCAAGCTCCGCCCGGGCGAGCAGGTTGCCGCGGAGGCCGCTCGCGCGCTCCTCGACAACTTCTACTTCAACTCGAAGCGCTACGACCTCGCGAAGGTGGGTCGCTACAAGATCAACCGCAAGCTCGGTCTCGACACCGACATCAAGCAGTCGGTGCTCACCATCGAGGACATCATCGCGACGATCAAGTACCTCGTCGCGCTGCACGACACCTCGTCGCCCTACGTCACCACGCAGGAGAACGGCTTCCAGACCATCAAGGGCCTCCGCGATGGCAAGAAGGTCGACGTGCGTCTCGATGTCGACGACATCGACCACTTCGGCAACCGCCGCATCCGCGCCGTGGGCGAGCTGATCCAGAACCAGGTCCGCACCGGTCTCTCCCGCATGGAGCGCGTCGTCCGCGAGCGCATGACCACGCAGGACATCGAGGCGATCACGCCCCAGACGCTCATCAACGTGCGTCCGGTGGTCGCGGCGATCAAGGAGTTCTTCGGAACCTCCCAGCTGTCGCAGTTCATGGACCAGAACAACCCCCTCGCGGGCCTGACCCACAAGCGCCGCCTGTCGGCGCTGGGCCCCGGCGGCCTGTCCCGCGAGCGCGCCGGCTTCGAGGTTCGCGACGTGCACCCCTCGCACTACGGCCGCATGTGCCCCATCGAGACCCCTGAAGGCCCGAACATCTCCCTGATCGGCTCGCTCGCGACCTACGCCCGCATCAACGCGTTCGGCTTCGTCGAGACCCCGTACCGCAAGGCGGTCAAGGGCAAGGTCACCGACGAGATCGAGTGGCTGACGGCCTACGAAGAAGAGAAGGACACCATCGCGCAGGCGAACGCGCCCGTGGACCCCAAGACCAGGACCTTCGCGGATGAGACCGTGCTGGCGCGATCCCCGGGCGGCGAGTACGTGAG
>CAIXMB010000185.1 GCA_903920435.1 uncultured Actinomycetes bacterium | reverse complement strand
GTTCGGCGGGCTCGACCACCGGGGTCGCGGCGAGGTCGTGGGGGATCGCGAGCACGACCGCCGTGCGCCGGGCGAGTGCGAGCGCGACCGCGCGGTCCGCTCCGGGGTCGGCGAGGGTGGCCACGACGGTCTCGGCGCCCACGGCGGCGGCCAGGGCGAGCTGGTCGACATCCCACGGCCGCGCGCCGTCGGTGGGGGCATCCCCGACCACGAGCACGAGCGGAATGCGGGCCTGCACCGCCTCGGCGAGCGGGGTGAGCGCGTTCGTGAAGCCCGCGCCGTAGGTGGTCGTCGCGACGGCGAGGCGGCCGGATGCCCGGAAGAACGCATCGGCGGCGGCGACGGTGCCGGCCTCGTGCCGCATCGCGGTGAAGCGCACGCCCGCGCGGGGCAGTGCGTCGAGGAAGTAGGCGTTGCCGTTGCCCATGACGCCGAACACGTCGGTGACGGATCGGGCGAGGGCCTCGGCGATACGCGCGGAGAGAGTGGTCATGCGAACTCGATTCGACGACACGGATGGGGTCCATGTGTGTCTCGCGAGTTGCGCTATTGCCCTTTTTTCGAGCAACGACCTGCGGCGGTCGGACGGTGTCAGCGTACCGCGCTAGCGTGAGGTCCGTGAATAGGGGAGGCGCGGTCGGCGCGGCCGGGCTCGTGCTCATCGGCCTCATCTGCCAGGACATCGGCGCAGCCTCGGCGGTCACCCTGTTCCCGCAGGTCGGCGCGCTCGGCATGGTCACCCTGCGCCTGGCGTTCTCGGCGATCATCCTGCTCGCGGTCTTCCGCCCGCGGCTGCGTGGCCGCTCGCGCGCCGACTGGCTCACGGTGGTCGCGTTCGGCCTCGCGCTCGCCCTGATGAACGGGCTGTTCTACGAGGCCATCGCGCGCGTGCCGCTCGGCACCACGGTCACGCTCGAGGTGCTCGGTCCGCTCATCCTCTCGGTGGTGGTCAGCCGCAAGGCCTCCGCCTGGCTCTGGGCGGTGCTCGCCTTCGCGGGGGTCGCGATCCTCGGCTGGGGCGGGTGGGACGACCTCGACCCCGTCGGCGTGCTGTTCGCCTGCGGGGCGAGCATCATGTGGGTCTGCTACATCCTGCTGTCGGCGCGCACCGGCCGGCACTTCGCTCGGCTCGACGGCCTCGCGATCGCGATGGCGATCGGGGCTGTGGTCGCGATCCCGTTCGGCGTCACCACGGCGGGGCCCCGGCTGTTCCACGTCGACGTGCTGCTCATCGGTGTCGCGGTGGCCGTGCTGTCGTCCGCGATCCCGTACGGGCTCGAGCTGCTCGCGCTGCGCCGCCTGCCCGCCGCGACCTTCTCGATCCTCATGAGCCTCTCGCCCGCGCTCGCCGCGACCGCGGGGCTGCTCATCCTGCACCAGGCGGTCACGATCCCCGACATCATCGCGATCGTGCTCGTCGTCATCGCGAGCATGGGCGCGGTGCGCGCCGCGGCCCGGGGCGAGCGGGAGGCCCCCGTGATACTCCCGGGAGAGTAGGCGATCTCATACCCGGGGCCGATGCTTTCCCCAGCCTCGGGGCGGAGAGTGGGTTCATGACTACGACACGAGCCCCGCGCATCCTGGTCGTCGACGAGGAGGAGGCGCTCACCCACGTGCTCCGCGTCGCCCTCGAGCTCGAGGGCTGGGCGGTGCGCGTCGTGCCCACGGGTGCGGGCGCCCTCGACGCCCTCGCCGAGTTCGAGCCCGACTTGATGCTCCTCGATGTGATGCTGCCCGACGCCCTCGGCACCGACGTCGTCGCGGGGCTCCGGGCGAGCGGCAGCACCCTCCCGGTCGTGTTCCTGACCGGCCGGGCATCCGACGACGACCGCATGGCGGGCTACGCGGCGGGCGCGGACGACTACATCACGAAGCCGTTCGGCCTCGAGGAGGTGGTCGAGCACCTGCGCCCGCTCGTGCGCCGGCTCGGCCTCGCTCCCACCAGCCGTTCGTACGCCGACCTCGTGCTCGACGACTCGACGGCGGAGGTGTGGCGCGATGACGAGCGCATCCCGCTCACCCCCATCGAGTACGAGATGCTGCGCGCGCTCCTCGACCACCACGACTCGCCCCTCACCCTCGGCCAGGTGCTGCGCTCGCTCGCGGTGCGCGGCACGCGCGTGCCCCGCGAACTCGCCCAACGGATGCTCGACCGCATGCGCACGCTGGTCAACAGCGACCGGAAGCCCCTCATCCACGTGGTGGGCGCGGGCGGCTGGATGCTCGCGGCGGCGTAGCCCGCGCGCCGAGCCACGTTCGGCCCACGCGCCGACTTCGGAGCCACGCGCCGACGCGCGTCGGCGCGTCAGCCCGAAACCGGTGCGCGGGAGCCGCGAGCTGCGAGCCCTACGCCGGGAGCATGGCCCGCGCGGCCTCCACGGCGGCGATGCGGCCCGAGCGCGACGGGGCGAGCGGCGCGATCATGAGGGTCGAGACTCCCGCCGCGACGAGGGCGTCGACGCGCGACTGCACCTCCTGCTCGGTGCCGATGAGGGCCGTGTCGCGCACGAGGTCGTCGGGCAGCGCCGCGGCGGCCGCGGCCTTCTCGCCCGCGAGGTACAGCTCCTGCACGCGCGCCGCCTCATCCTCGTAGCCGTAGCGCACGGCGAGGTCGTTGTAGAAGTTCGCGTTCTTCGCGCCCATGCCGCCCACGTACAGCGCGAGGCGCTGGCGGTGCCCTTCGAGGGCGAGCTCCGCTCCGGGGCCGACGTGGAAGGGCACGGTGACGATCACGTCGAGCGCTCCGAGCGCCGGGTCGCGCTTCGCGGCGCCGGCGTCGAGCGCCTCGCCCCAGACCGCGCGGCTGCGGGTGGGGTGGAAGAAGAGCGGGAGCCATCCGTCGGCGATCTCGGCGGTCTGCTCGACGGCCTTCGGGGTGATCGAGGCGAGCGCGATAGGGATGCTCGCGCGCACGGGCTCGTTGATGAGCTTGAGCGGCTTGCCGAGCCCGCCGGGCAGGGGGATCGTGTAGCTCTTGCCCGCGTGCTCGAGCTTCTCGCGGCGCCAGACCGCGCGGCAGATCTCGACGATCTCGCGCTGCCGGCTGAGCGGCGCCGTGAACGGAACGCCGTGGAACCCCTCCACCACCTGCGCACCGGATGACCCGAGCCCCAGCTCGAAGCGACCGCCCGACACCGAATCGAGCCCGGCCGCGGTCATGGCGATGAGGGCGGGAGTGCGCGAGAAGATCGGCAGGATCGCCGAGAGCAGGGTGACGCGCTCGGTGATGGCGGCCAGGTAGCCGAGGCGGCTGACGGCGTCGAACGAGTACGCCTCCGCGACCGCGATGACGTCGATTCCGGCGCGCTCGAACTCGGTGACCTCGGTGGCCGAGGTGGCGAAGTCGTCCGCGTAGTCGACGGTGATGCCGAGCCGGGGCATCCGTCTACTCCACGACCGCGAGGGCGTCGATCTCGACGAGCATCTGCGGCAGCGGCAGCGCCGGGAACACCGTGGTGCGCGAGGGCAGCACGCCGCTCGCGATGTGCTCGTCCATGAAGATCGCGTAGACGGCGTTCATCGCCGCGAAGTCGTCGCGCGTCGTGAGGTAGACGCGCAGCATGATGACGTCTTCGAAGGAGGAGCCCGCCGCAGTGAGGATCGCGCGCAGGTTCTCGAGCGTCTGGCGGGTCTGCTCTCCGACGTCGGTGGAGTACTCGCCGGTCTCGGGGAAGGCGCCGCCCTGGCCGCTCACCGCGAGCAGCGGCCCCTTGCGCACGGCCTGCGAGAAGACGGGCATGGGGGCGGGCGCGGCGTCGGTGGCGATCCTCGTTTTCATGCTGCCAACGCTAGCCTGAACGCATGCAGGACGTCGCGCTCGGGCCGTGGGCCAAGTCGTTCCCGGCGTCGAGCTGGGGGATGACCCAGCGCGAGTTCCTCGCCGCCGAGCCGCGCCTCTCGGCCTTCGCGACACCGCTGCTCACCATCGACCGGCCGTCGACGATCAACAACGTCGCGGTCATGGCCGACTGGCTCGTCGAGCGCGGGCTCGAGATCGCGCCGCACGGCAAGACCACGATGGCGCCGCAGCTCTGGCAGCAGCTGCTCGACGGCGGAGCCTGGGGCATCACCCTCGCGACCGCGTGGCAGGTGCAGCTCGCGCGGTCGTTCGGCGTCCGCCGCATCATCCTCGCCAACGAGCTCATCGACCCGGTCGCGCTGCACTGGCTGGGGGTCGAGCTCGCCGACCCCGCATTCGAGTTCACCTGCTGGGTCGACAGCCTCGAAGTCGTGGCGCTCATGCGCGCGGGACTCGCGGGCGCGGCGCGGCCCGTCGACGTCGTGATCGAGCTCGGCTCGGGGCGCACGGGAGCGGCAAGCGTCACGGATGCCCTCGCCATCGCCGCGGCGGTGGACGCCGCCCCCGAGCTCAGGCTCGTGGGCGTTGGCGGGTACGAGGGGTCGGCCGGCAGCACGCGCTCGACGGCGGATACCGATGCCGTCCGCAGCTACCTCGACCGCATCGTCGCCGTGCACGACGCGCTGCAGTGGAGCGTGAAGCCCCTGGTGACCGCGGGTGGTAGCGCGTACTTCGACCTCGTCGCCGAGCGGCTCGGCCCGCTGGTCGGCAGGGCCACCGTGGTGCTGCGCTCGGGCGCGTACCAGCTGCACGACGAGGGCTTCTACCGCGGCATCACCCCGCTGCCCGGCCTTCGCTCGGCGATGCACGGGTGGGCGCGGGTGCTCTCGCGCCCGGAGCCCGGGCTCGCGATCCTGGACGGCGGCAAGCGCGACTTCCCGTACGACCTCGACCTGCCCGCCACGACCTACGGGCCGCTCGCGAAGCTCAACGACCAGCACGGGTACCTGCCGCTGGCTGAGGCTCTCGAAGCCCCGAGGGTGGGCGACGTCCTGCGGCTCGCGCTGTCGCATCCGTGCACGGCCTTCGACAAGTGGAAGCTCATCCCGGTGCTCGACGATGTGGAGGGCGACGACCCGCGGGTCGTCGACCTCGTGCGCACCTGGTTCTAGGGCAGCCAGCCCATCGGGTCGACGCGCGACCCGCCCGCGTAGACCTCGAAGTGCAGGTGGGGAACCGACGCGTAGCCGGTCTGGCCGACGAGGCCGAGTCCGTCGCCGGCGTTGACGTACTGGCCGACGGAGACCGTCTGCGAGCCGGAGATCATGTGTGCGTACAGCGTGTAGATGCCGCCGCCGTGGTCGACCTTGACGTAGGCGCCCCAGCCGTCATCCTCCGCGACGGTGACCACGGTGCCCGGGGAGGCCGCCATGATCGTCGAACCGCCCGGGGCCATGATGTCGATGCCGCCGTGGAACTCGCCGCCGTCGCGGTAGCCGAAGCCGTCGTTGACGACCGTCGTGTTGGCCGGCCACTGCGCGAGGGTGCCCGTGATGGACGAGAACGTCGCGGCGGGCGCCTCGACGATCGTCTCGACGCCGAATGCGTCGCGCGTGACGGTCGCGGGGGCCGCAGCGCCGGCGTAGGAGAACGTCTGAACCTCACCGGTCTTCTGGGCGGGTGCCGCGGGCGAGGACACGTAGACCGACGGGCCGGATCCGGCGAGGGCCGCGGCCGGAACACTGACGCCGATGATGAGGGTCGTGACAGCACACAGCGTCAGGGAGCGTTTCAAGAAAATCTCTTTCGGGTCTTGTTATTCGGCCAGTTGAAACCGAATCGGCCAGTTGAAACCCCCTGGTTTCGCCTCAGTCGCACACCCGATTCGAATCAACGAACATCGGGCGCATCCGACCGGACACTGGCCTACGACGCGTCCCGGAAGTGCACGGGCGCGAGAGCAAGCGTTTAACAGGGTACCAGACGGGCTCAGAATGCGCTCCTGCCACGCGCGGGTCCCCGGGGAACACTGGTCTGGGTGGTATACATGAGCCGTGTCGACAGCGCTGGAAACCCCCGGTTCGATCCGCCCTGACTACCCCGAACCACTGTGGATCCAGGCGGTGAACCTCATCACGTCGGAGATCGATTCCGGCGTGCTCAAGCCCGGCATGCGCCTGCCCCCGGAGCGCGAGCTCTGCCAGCAGCTGAGCATCTCGCGCGTGACCCTGCGCAAGGCCCTCAACCAGCTCGTGCAGGACGGTCTGCTCAACGCCTCGCACGGCCGCGGGTGGTACGTCGCCTCGGCGGGCTCGAACAAGGAGTGGCCCAACAGCCTCGAGTCGTTCACCGAGACGGCGGCGCGCATGGGGCTCACGTCGAGTTCGACGGTGCTCGCGTCTGCGGTGCGGCACGCGTCCATCGACGAGGCCGAGGAGTTCTCGATCGCCCCCGGCACCAGGCTCTTCGCGCTCGACCGCGTGCGGTACCTCGGTGATGTGCCCATCGCCATCGACTACACGCGCATCCCGGCCGACCTCGTGCCCGACTTCGAGAGCACCGACTTCCGCACCGCGTCGCTGTACGACGTGCTGCTGCGGGCCGGGCTCGCCCCGGTGCGGGCGGACGCCACGATCGAGGCCCGCGAGGCGGACGCCTACGCCGCGCAGCACCTCGACCTCGAGGTGGGCAAGCCGCTGCTCGTCATGAACCAGCTCGTGGTCGACGCCTCGGACAAGCCGCTCTTCGCCTCCAAGATCCAGTACAGCGGCGAGCGGTACCGCCTCCGCACCTTCTTCGCGCGCGGCCCCCGCCGCTAGGGCGCGTTGAGTAGGGCGCTCTGGCGCACGTATCGAAACCGAGTCGCCCCTATGTGAGGTTTCGATACGGCCGCGGGCGGCCTACTCAACCCGCCGGGATCTACTTGCCGTACCCCGCGGAGAGGCCCTGGATGAACTGCCGCGAGAACACCGTGAACAGCACGATGAGCGGCAGCGCTCCGAGGGTGAGCGCGGCGAGCAGCGCGGGGTAGTCGCTCTGGAACTGCCCGACGAACTGCTGCACCCCTAGGGTCACCGTCTGGTTGGCCTTCGAGGGCGCGAGGATGAGCGGGAACCACAGGTCGTTCCAGACCGGGAGCATCGTGATCGAGGCCACCGCGGCGATGCCGGGGCGCACGAGCGGTAGGGCGATGCTGAGCGTGCGGAACTCGCCGGCCCCGTCCATCCGGGCAGCCTCTTTGAGCTCGGTGGGCACCGACCGGAAGTAGGTCATCATGAGGGCGATGGCCAGCGGAAGCTGCATAGCGGTGTAGACGAGCACCAGGGCCGCGAGCGTGTCGATGAGCCCGGTGGCCACCATCATCTTGATGATCGGCACCGTACCGAGCCGGATCGGCAGCATGATGCCGATGATGAAGAAGCCGGTCAGGAGCGGGGAGATGCGCACCTTGTACTCGACGAGCGCCCAGGCGGCGCCCGTTGCGAGCGCGATGGTCGCGGCGATGGTCGCGACGGTGACGATGATGCTGTTCGCGTAGTTCGCGGCGAAGTTGCCGCGCGTGAACACGTTCTTGTAGCCGTCGAGGTTGAAGGTCTCGGCCGAGGGGATCGCGAAGGGCGCCCCGAAGATGCCCATGGTCGTCTTGAACGAGTTCATGACTACGACGAGGATCGGCAGGATCGCGACGATCGCGAAGACGATGAGGAGGGCGTGCACGAGGGTCGCCGAGGCGGCCTCGCCTTTCTGGAGGCGGACGCGGCGCTGCTTGAAGGGAACGGTAGTCACGGTCGGTCCTAGAGCTCGTAGGTCTTCAGGCGGCGCTGCAGCACCACGAAGTAGGCGGCGGTGGTCACGAGGATGATGAAGAAGACGACGGATGCGATGGTCGCACCGAGATCCGTATCGGCAACCTGCCCGCTCGAACCGAAGAAGGTGCGGTAGAACATCGTGCCGAGGATGTCGGTCGAGTAGTTCGGGCCGGGAGCCGAGCCGTTCAGGGCGTAGACGATGTCGAACCCGTTGAAGGTCCAGATGTAGGTGAGGATCGTGATGAGCCCGAACTGCGGGAGGATCAGCGGGAACTTGATCTGCCAGAACGTGGCCCACGCGCGAGCGCCGTCGATACGGGAGGCCTCGAGGATGTCGTTCGGGATCGCGATGAGCGCCGTGAACAGGAAGATCATCGGGATGCCGATGTACTGCCAGACGGACATGAGCGAGATGGTGGGCAGCGCGGTCGCGGCATCGCCGAGCAGCGGGAAGCTCACGAGCCCCCACAGCGGGTTGATGATGAGGCGCCACAGGAAGCCCACGATGACCACCGAGAGCGTGGCCGGGATGAAGAGCAGGGTGCGGTACACCCCGCGCGACCGCCGGATCGAGTTCGAGGTGAGTAGCGCGGCCATGAGCAGGCCGATCGGCAGCTCGACGACGAGGTGGATGCCGAAGAACAGCACGCTGTTGCGCAGCGCGTTCCAGAAGCGCTCGCTCACGTACGGGTCGGTGAAGAGGTAGATGTAGTTGCCCAGGCCCGCGAACGACCCGCCGTTGTCGGAGTCGAAGAAGCTCAGGGCTACCGAGCTCAGCAGCGGGTAGACGGCGAAACCGCCGTACACGAGGAGGGCCGGCAGCACGAAGAGGGCCAGCAGGCGGTAGCGGGTGCCGGTGCGGATCATGGTGCTCCCATAGTCGGTGGTGGAAAAAGGCGGAGCGGCCCGTGCCGTTGATGCTGGCACGGGCCGCTCACGTGGATCAACCCGCTGGGGTGTACCAGCTGTCGAGGTCCGTCTGGAGCTTCGACGTGGCGTCCTTGGCGGAGACTCCGTCGTTGAACACCGTCTGGAGCACGGCCCAGGTGTTGTCGTCGAGCGGGGGGTTACCGGCGCTCAGGCGGTCGAGCTGGAGGCGCGGCGTGAGCAGCGCATCCGTCTTCAGGTCGGCGAACTCCTGCGCGAGGGCGTTCGTGTAGGTGACCGGCTCGGAGCCCATCGAGAAGAACCCGGGGACCTTGTCGACGTAGATGCTCTGGAAGTCGCTCGAGGCGAGCCAGGACAGGAACACCTTGGCGGCATCCTTGTTCTTGCTGTCGGCGTTGAGGCCGACGCCCTGGTCGGGCATCTCCTGCAGGTAGCGCTGGTCACCCTTGTTGACCACCGGCGGGGCGAAGACGCCCACATCGAGGCCGGTCGCGGTGGCCGCGGTGACATCCCACGAGCCGTCGGGCATGATCGCTGCCTTGCCCAGGGTGAAGAGCTGCATCTGGTCCTCGTACGTGAGCGACTGGTATCCGTCGGGCATGAACGACTTGAGGTCGGAGACCGCCTGGAAGGCCTCGACGAACTCGGGGTCGGTCAGCTTCTTGGTGCCGTCGATGAGGCCGAGACGTCCGTCTTCGCCCTTCCAGTAGTTCGGGCCGATGCTGTCGAGCACGTTGTACGAGAGCTGCCAGCCGTCAGCGGAGCCGAGGGCGAGCGGCGTGTACTTGCCGTCATCCTTGATGGCCTGCAGCACGTCGGTGAACTCGGCCATCGTCGTGGGGATCTCGAGGCCGAGCTCCGTGAAGATCGCCTTGTTGTAGTAGAAGCCGGCGAGAACGGAAGCGATCGGCACGCAGTACGGGTTGCCGTCGTTGCCCTGCCACGCTGCGAGGGCCGTGTCGGTGAACCCGTCGATGCCGTCGAGACCGGTCAGGTCGTCGAAGTAGCCGTCCTCGATCCACGCGCGGTTGACGTCGAACGGACGGCACATGATGACGTCGGGGCCGGTGCCGCTCTCGATCTGCGACTGGATTGCCGCGTTATAGTCGTCGGTTCCGGTGGGCTGGTACGTGACCTTGATGTCCGGGTGGGCGGCCTCGAACGCCGGAATGACGTTCTCCTCCCACAGGGCCTGGTCTTCGACCCGCCAGTTGCCGAACGTGATCGTCGTGACGTCGCCGCTGTCTCCGGCGTCGCCGCCGGTGGAACAACCGGCAAGCGTCAGGCCGACTGCCGCCACGGTCAGGGCCGCGAGCGGTGCAAGTTTGGAACGCATGGTGTCTCCTCTCAACACTTGGTGCTTCGGGTGAAGCTCAACACGGCTGTGCCGCAAGGGCTTCGCGTTGTATGAGCGACTATAGGGGGCAGTTACAAGAGGTAGCAAGAGGTATCTAATATTTCGATATTGGTAGACCAAGCTAAAACCTCTAGCTATCATGTGGTTTGCGTACGAGGGACGTACGCGAGCAGGAGGTACCACGTGGTCGGCATCGGGATACTCGGGTCAGGCTTCATCAGTGACCAGTACGTCGACGGGCTGCAGGACGTGCGGAACGCGACCCTCGTCGCCAATTACTCACGCACGCTCGATCGGGCCACGGAGTTCGCCGCGAAGTGGTCGGGGCCGTGGGGACCCATTCCGAACCAGTACGACGACATCGAGGCGCTGTGCGCCGACCCGGCCGTCGAGCTCGTGATCATCGCGCTGCCGAACGAGGTGCACGTCGAGGCAGTGCGTCTCGCGGCCAAGCACGGCAAGGGCGTCATCTGCACGAAGCCCCTCGCGCGCACCGGTGCCGAGGCGAAGCAGATCGTCGAGATCGTGAAGGAGGCGGGCATCTGGGCCGGCTACGCCGAGTGCTCGGTGTTCTCACCCAACGTCGTCAAGGCCTACAAGATGGTGCGCGCGGGGGGCATCGGCGACCTGCTCACCATGCGCGCGCGCGAGGGCCACTCGGGCCCGCACGCCCCCCACTTCTGGGATGCGGAGACCGCGGGCGGCGGCGCCCTGCTCGACATGGGCTGCCACACGGTGGAGTCGGCCCGGCACTTCTTCGGCAAGGACAACCCCATCACCGAGGTCTGGGCCTGGGGCGCGACGCTCGTGCACGGCGACAAGACGACGGGGGAGGACACCGCGGTCGCGATGCTCAAGTTCGCGGGCGGCCAGATGGCGACCGTCGAGTCGTCGTGGATCGAGAAGGGCGGCATGCAGCTGCGCCACGAGTTCGTGGGCAGCGCGGGCCGGCTCGTCACCGACAGCTCGGCGACCCCGGTCTGGGGCTTCATCCAGAACCCCGTTGGCTACCTCGTGGAGAAGTCCGACGCCGAGACCGGCTGGGTCTACCCGGTGCCCGAGGAGGCCAGGGCCTACGGCTTCTCGCAGCAGTTCCGCCACTTCGTCACTGCGTTCGAGAACGGGCAGGAGCCGGACGAGACGTTCGAGGACGGCTACATCGTCAACTGCGTGCTCGACGCGTGCTACCGCTCGATGAAGTCGGGCGTGTGGGAGAAGGTGCTCGCGTGACGCTCGCCCCCGCGGCGCCGCGGCCGGACGCGGTGCTGGCCAACAGCGCCGACCCGCTGTGGATCCAGGCGGTGGAGCACATCATGCGCGAGATCGCGGAGGGGCGGCTCGTCGCCGGGTCGCGCCTGCCCCCGGAGCGCGAACTGTGCGCGCACCTCAGCATCAGCCGGGTGACGCTGCGCAAGGCGCTGCTCAAGCTCGTCGACGACGGCGTGCTGCACTCGTCGCACGGGCGCGGCTGGTTCGTCGCCGTGGGCCAGCAGAAGGACTGGCCCAACAGCCTCGAGTCGTTCAGCGAGACCGCGGAGCGCATGGGCCTCGAGGCCTCGTCCCGCATCCTGCGCGCGGGCATCTCGCCCGCGACCATCGATGAGGCCGAGGAGCTGTCGATCGCGCCGGGCACGCCGCTCTTCCACCTCGAGCGGGTACGGATGCTCAGCCAGGTGCCCATCGCCCTCGACGCGTCGCGCGTGCCGGCGGCGCTGGTGCCCGGTTTCGACGAGATCGACTTCACCCACGCCTCGCTCTACCAGGCCCTCACGAGCGCCGGTCTCGACCTGCTGCGCGCGGAGTCGACGATCGAGGCGAAGCCCGCCGACGCCTACCTCGCCGCGCACCTCCTCGTCGAGCCCGGCACTCCCATGCTCGTGATGCACCAGGTCGTCGTCGACGGCGCCGACCGTCCCATCTTCTCGTCGGACATCCGGTACGCGGGCGACCGCTACCGGCTGCGCACAGTGTTCTCCCGAACCGCCTAGAACAAGGAACTCCCATGCCGATCAGCGCTTCCCTCGCCACGCTCACCGCCGACGAGATCACCTCCAACCGGGCAATCCTCGAGCGCGAGGGCCTCGCCGGGCCCGACGTGCACTTCTCCTACGTCGGCCTCGTCGAGCCCGACAAGCGCGCCCTCCTCGTCGACGGCACCGCCGATCGCCGCGTGCGCAGCATGCTCGTCGACATGGCCACGAACGACTCGTGGGATGTCGTGGTGTCGCTCGCCCAGGGCGCCATCGTCTCCACGCACAAGCTCGACCACGCCGTCGACGGCCAGGTTCCCGTCGTGCTCGACGAGTTCCACGTCGTCGAGGTCATCAAGCAGAACCCCGAGTGGCAGGCCGCCATGGCCAAGCGCGGCCTCACCGACTTCGACAAGCTCGTGATCAACCCCCTCTCGGCCGGAGTGCTCAGCGAGGCCGAGACGGGCCGCCGCATCCAGCGCTGCTTCACGTTCGTCATGGACTCGCCGGATGACCTCGGCTGGGCGCATCCGGTCGACGGCGTCACGGTCATGTTCGACGTCGTGACCCAGGAGGTGCTGGAGGTCGTCGACTACGTCGAGCTGCCCGTGCCGCTCGAGAGCGGGAACTTCCACCTGGCGAGCTGGCGCGGGCCCGACCGCGAGGGCGTGAAGCCGATCGAGATCACGCAGCCGCAGGGGCCCAGCTTCACCATCGGGCAGGACGGCCGGCTGTCGTGGCTGGGGTGGAACCTGCAGGTCGGGTTCGACCAGCGCGAGGGGCTCGTCTTCCACAACATCACCATCGACGACGAGGGCACCGCGCGCCCGGTCATCTACCGGGCGTCGATCGCGGAGATGATGGTGCCCTACGGCGACCCGAGCCCGCAGCGCTGGTTCCAGAACTTCTTCGACTGCGGGGAGTACCTGCTGGGCGGCTTCGCGAACTCGCTCGAGCTCGGCTGCGACTGCGTGGGCGACATCACCTACCTCGACGCGGTGGTCGCGGGCAACGACGGTCACCCGAACGTCATCCCGCAGGCGATCTGCATCCACGAGGAAGACACCGGCATCCTCTGGAAGCACACCGACAACTGGAACGGCTCGTCGGTGAGCCGCCGCAACCGCCGCCTCGTCGTGAGCTTCTTCGTCACCGTCGGCAACTACGACTACGGCTTCTACTGGTACTTCGGTCTCGACGGCACGATCGAGTTCGAGGTCAAGGCCACGGGCGTCGTGTTCACGTCGGCCTACCCGGGCGCGGGCACTGGGTCCTCTCACTACCTGTTCGCGTCCGAGCTCGCCCCCGGGCTGGGCGCGCCCTACCACCAGCACCTGTTCAGCGCTCGGCTCGACATGATGGTCGACGGCTTGGGCAACTCGGTTGACGAGCTCGAGGCGGCCCTCGTGCCGCGCGGGCCCGAGAACCCCACGGGCACCGGGTTCACCCAACTCGTCACGAGACTGAAGACCGAGACGGATGCCCAGCGCCTCGCCGACAACGCGAAGGGCCGCGCGTGGCTCGTCACGAACCCGTCGGTGCAGAACCGCCTGGGCAATGACGTGGGCTGGGTCCTGCTCCCGGAGGGCAGGCCCGTGCTCCTGGCCGATGCCGAGAGCGACATCCACAAGCGTGCGACCTTCTCGACCAAGCACCTCTGGGTCACCGAGTACGAGCCGAGCGAGCTCTACCCCGCGGGGGACTTCGTCAACCTGCACCCGGGTGGCGCCGGACTGCCCGCGTGGACCAAGGCCGACCGCAACGTCGACGACAACGACATCGTGCTGTGGCACACCTTCGGGCTCACGCACTTCCCCCGAGTCGAGGACTGGCCGATCATGCCCGTGGATACCTGTGGTTTCGTCCTGAAGCCGCACGGCTTCTTCGGGCGCAACCCCGCGATGGACATCCCCGAGTCCTCCGGCGATCACTGCGCGCCCTCCGGGCACGATCACGGCGGCCACGAGGGCCATGACCACCACGGTCATTAGACATACCTCTTGATACATCAATAGACCAAAGCTAGGCTGTGGTTCATCTTGGACTGCAGTGCACTGAACGGAACGGCGGAAGATATGCGCGGCTACATCACCTTCGCGAGCGCGAGGGCGACGCAGGCTGAAGCTCTCGAGGCGGCGATCGCCTCCATCGCGGACGACGTGCGCAACCAGCAGGCGAGCGGGGCCTTCACCGGTCCAGGCCCGATCTTCGTGGGCATCGGCGCCAGCCTCGCGGCCGCGTGTGCTCCCGTGTGGGCGCTTCGCGCGCGCGGCATCCACTCGTGGCGGCTGGGGTCGGGCGACTTCCCGCTGCCGTTCCCCGGCTCCGTGCATCCGATCATCGGCATCTCGCAGAGCGGCAAGAGCACCGAGACCATCGCAGTGCTCGACTCCATCGACCCCGCGCTGCGCTACGCGGTGGTCAACAGCGACCCGTCCCCGATGTCCGAGCTGAGCGACCACGTGCTGTCGCTCGGCAACATCCCCGACAGCTACGCCTCGACGATCGGCTACACCGCGACCGTGACGGGCCTCGGGATGATCGCCGACGCGTGGGCCGGCGGCGAAGTCGATCTCGGCTGGTCCAAGCTGCCGGAGCTGTTCCGCTGGACCGAGGAGACCGTCGGCGCGCGCGCTGCCGAGCTCGCCGCGACCTTCGACGGCGTCTCCACGGCGGACTTCGTGGGCGCGGGCCCGTCGGTGGGCTCCGCGGAGGCCGGGGCACTCCTGTTCCGCGAGGTCGCCCGGGTGCACGCGGCCGGCATGAGCACGCGGCAGTACCTGCACGGCTCGATGGAATCCGCCGGTGACGGTGTGCACGTGCTGTTCGGAGACGACCGCGAGCTGGAGGTCGCCGCGACGCTCAGCGCCGCCGGGCACCGCGTCATCCTGATCTCGGGCGAGACCGTCGCCGAGGGCGCCCACCTCCAGACCGTCAAGCTGCCGCAGGTGGCGCCGGCGCAGCGCGCGGTGCTGGAGGCGCTCGTCATGCAGATCCTGGTCGGCGAGGTGGCCCACCGCCACAACGTCGAGATCGAGGAATTCGTGTTCCACAACTCGGATACCAAGGTCGAAGCGCAGTGACCGCTGTCCTGGTGGGCCTCGACGTGGGCGGCACGAAGACCGCGGTGATCGTCGAGACGGTCACCGGTCGCGAGCTCGTCGACACGGTGGTGCCCTCCGACGGCTGGGATGCCGAGCCGCTCGAGCACGGCGTCGCGTGGATCGAGCGCTGCATCGCGTCGGTGGTCCCCGCCGGGCACGAGGTGGTCGCGGTCGGCATCGGCGCACAGGGCCTCGACAGCAACGAGATCTCGAACGAGTTCGCGGCCGCGGTGGCGTATCCCGCGGTCGCGGTCAACGACGCCGCCCTGCTGCCGGCCGCCGCGGGGCTCGCGGAGGGGCTCGGCCTCATCGCGGGCACCGGCTCCATCGGCGTGGGCCGTGACGCGAGCGGGAGCTACGTGATCACGGGCGGGTGGGGCTGGGTCATCGGCGACGAGGCCGGCGCCGCGGGCATCGTGCGCGAGGCGACGAAGGCCGCGCTGCGCGCGCACGACGACTCCCTTGCCGATGACGGGCTGCTCTCCGCACTCTGCTCCGCGTTCGGCGTCGACGGTGCCGAGCGCCTCGCGCGCGCCGTGAACGACGAGCCGACCATGGACAACTGGGGCCCGCGGGCGCCGGCCGTGTTCGCCGCGGCCGACGCGGGCTCGGCGCTCGCGGCATCCGTGATCGAGGCCGCGGGGGCGAACCTCGTGGCGCTCGTCGGCCAGCTGGTGGCGCGGGGCGCCGTCGGCTCCACGGTCGTCGCCGCGGGCAGCGTCATCGTGGGCCAGCCGCGCCTGTTCGACGCGCTCGTGCGCGGCGTCGCCGCGGCCCATCCGCAGCTCGAGGTCGTGCTGCTCACCGATCCACCCGTCGTGGGAGCCCTCGCTCTCGCGCGGCGACTATATGAGACACAGGAGTCTTGAGATGGCTATTGCAACCGTGAACCCCACCACCGGCGAGGTCGAGAAGACCTTCGAGCCGCACACGCCGGCCCAGGTCGAGGCGATCCTCGACGCCGCTGGCAAGGCGAACGCCCTCCTGCGCGCGACGACCTTCGCGCAGCGCGCGGCGTGGATGCACAACGCCGCCGACCTCATGGACGCGGAGCTCGAGACCGTCGCCGCCCTCGCCTCGACCGAGATGGGCAAGACCATCGGCACCGCCAAGTACGAGGTCACGAAGTCGGCGAACGGCATGCGCCACTACGCCGACCACGCCGAGGAGTACCTGGCCGACGAGACGCCCGTGCCCGCCGCGTCCGTGGGCGCCTCTGCGGCGCGCGTCGTGTTCCAGCCCATCGGCACCGTGCTCGCGGTGATGCCGTGGAACTACCCGTTCTGGCAGGTCATCCGCTTCGCGGCGCCCGCCCTCATGGCCGGCAACACCGGACTGCTCAAGCACGCGTCGAGCGTGCCCCAGGTCGCGCTCTACCTGGGTGAGCTGTTCGAGCGGGCGGGCTTCCCGAAGGGCGCGTTCCAGACACTGCTCATCGAGGGTGCCGCGGCCTCGAAACTCATCGACGACCGCCGCATCCGCGCCGTCACCCTGACCGGCTCCGTGGGGGCGGGCGCGGCGGTCGCCGAAGCCGCCGGCCGCAACATCAAGAAGAGCGTGCTCGAGCTGGGTGGCACGGATGTCTTCGTCGTCATGCCCTCGGCAGACATCGCCCGCGCTGCCGAGTTCGGCGCCAACTCCCGCACGCAGAACTCGGGCCAGAGCTGCATCTGCGCCAAGCGGTTCTACATCCACGAGGACATCTACGACGAGTGGTTCGCCGCGTTCACCGCCCGCATGGCGGCGATGAAGCCCGGCGACCCGTTCGCCGCCGACACCTCGTTCGGCCCGATGGCGACGCCGTCGGTGCGGGCGGAGGCGCACGAGCTCGTCGTCGACGCCATCCAGAAGGGCGTGACCGTGCACACCGGGGGAGAGCTGCCCGATGGCCCCGGGTTCTTCTACCCGGCGACCGTGCTCACCGGCGTCACGCCCGAGATGCGCATCTTCCGCGAGGAGTGCTTCGGCCCCGTCGCCTGCGTCTACAAGGTCTCCTCGGTCGAGGAGGCCATCGCGCTCTCCAACGACTCCGAGTTCGGTCTGGCCGCATCCGTGTGGTCTACCGATGCTGCAGAGCTCGATGTTATGCAGGCAGCGCTCGAGTTCGGTGCGGTCTTCGCGAACGGCAACACGGCGTCGTTCTTCGGACTACCGTTCGGAGGCGTGAAGGATTCGGGCTACGGCCGCGAGCTCGGCCAGTTCGGCATCCGGGAGTTCGTGAACGCGAAGACGGTGTGGACGGCGTAGCCCGGCACCTCCGTCGGGAGGCCCCGCTGCACGCCCTCATGCTGGGCGTGATGGCGGCTGCCATGGCCTCCCACTCCGCGATCGCGTCGATTGCGGGCGCGGCACTGCTCGTGGTGGTGTCAGTGCCGTGCGCCGCCCTCTCCCGGTCGAGCGACCCGTTCCGCGCCCACGTGCTCGACCTGTGGGCGATGGCGCTCGCGCTGCTGGCGTTCATGCCCTGGGGCGGGCGCGGGCACCACGTGGTGACACTCCAGTCGGGGTGGACGTTCGCCGCGGTCGTGGCGGCGTGGGCGGTGGCGCGGGTGTGGCTCGGCAGGCGCGGCGGCGCGATGCCGCGTGCGGGAGTCGTGGCATCCGGCGGCCTGACCGCGGCGGGACTCGCCGCGATGGCGGTGCTCTGTAGTTAACTGAGCGGATGGAAGACGACGAGGTCCTGTTCTCCGTCACTGGCACGGTCGGGCACATCGTGCTCAACCGGCCGCGCGCCATCAACGCGCTCACGCAGGGCATGGTCTCCGCGATCATCGCGCGGCTCGAGGCCTGGGCGGCCGACGACTCCGTGCGCTCGATCGTGCTCACCGGCGCGGGCGAGCGCGGCCTGTGCGCCGGTGGCGACATCGTCGCGATGTACACGGATGCCACGGCCGGTGACGGCTCCGCCGCCGAGCAGTTCTGGCGCGACGAGTACGCGATGGACGCCCTCATCGCGCGGTACCCCAAGCCCTTCATCGCCATCATGGACGGGGTCACCCTCGGCGGCGGCGTCGGCATCTCGGCCCACGCTGCGCACCGCGTGGTCACCGAGCGGTCGAAGGTCGGCATGCCCGAGACCACCATCGGCTACATCCCCGACGTCGGCGGAACCTGGCTGCTCTCGCACGCGCCCGGCGAGCTCGGCACCTACCTCGCGCTCTCGGCGACGTCGGTCGGTCCCGGCGACGCCATAGCGCTCGGGCTGGCGGACCACTACGTGCCGTCGGCCGCCCTGCCGGCACTGCTCGCGGCGGACTCACCGGTCGAGGCACTCGACACCCTCGCGACGACGCCCCCGCCCACCGAGCTCCTCGAGGAGCGCGAGTGGATCGACGGGGCCTTCGCCGGCGACGACCTCGGCACCATCCTCGCCCGCATCCAGGGCCACCCGATTGCCGAGGTCATCCGCGCCAAGTCGCCGACGGCGCTCGCCGTTACCCTGGCCGCGCTACGCCGGGCGCGCGGCCTTCCCGACCTCGAGGCGGCGCTCGCGCAAGACCTGCGGGTGTCGGTGCGGTGCCTGCGTTCGCCGGACTTCGCGGAGGGCATCCGTGCCCAGGTCGTCGACAAGGATCGCAACCCGCGGTGGAACCCCGCCCGGGTCGAGGACGTGACCGGGGTGGATGAGTACTTCGCCCCGCTGGAGAGGGAACTGTGGACACGATAACGGTAGAGACGCGCGGGCGCGTCGGCATCATCACGCTCGACCGGCCGGAGGCGCTCAACGCCCTCAACGCACGGCTCATGGCCGAGGTCGTCGAGGCCGCCGCCGACTTCGACTCGTCGCGCGACATCGGCTGCATCGTGGTCACCGGCTCGGAGCGGGCCTTCGCCGCGGGCGCCGACATCAAGGAGATGGCCTCGCTGCGCTACCAGCAGGTGTACCTCGACGGGCTGCTCACCGGGTGGGACCGCTTCACGCAGCTGCGCACGCCCACCCTCGCGGCGGTCGCCGGCTACGCGCTCGGCGGCGGGTGCGAGCTCGCGATGATGTGCGACTTCATCATCGCGGCCGACAGCGCCAAGTTCGGCCAGCCCGAGATCAACCTCGGCGTCATCCCCGGTCTCGGCGGAACCCAGCGCCTCACCCGCGCGATCGGCAAGGCCCGCGCCATGGAGCTCGTGCTCACGGGGCGCACGATGGGCGCGGAGGAGGCGCTCACGGCGGGGCTCGTCGCGCGCGTGGTTCCGGCGGACGAGTTGCTCGCCACTGCGATCGAGACCGCCACCCTCATCGCGTCGAAGTCGCTCGCCGCGCTGTATGCCGCGAAGGAGTCGGTCAACGTCGCGTTCGAGTCCACCCTCGCCGAGGGCCTGCGGTTCGAGAAGCGCGCGTTCGGGGCGCTCTTCGCGCTCGACGACCGCGCGGAGGGCATGGCGGCGTTCATCGAGAAGCGCGAGCCGCGCTTCAACGGCTAGCGCGCCGGGCGTCTGCCCCAACCCCCGCCCGCGCGGACCTTTTGACCTCATGCGCTAGCCGAAACCTCCGCATGAAGTCAGACGGTCCGCCTGCGCGTTCGAGCGACGATCCCGTGCTCCGCGAGACGACTCTCGAGTGCTCGCCGGTCGAGTGCTATCGCCCAATCCCAGCGGACCACCCCTCGGACGACTCGTCTCAACCGGTCCTCTCTCCTCTTCTCCGCAACCAGCACCTCCTGCGCTGTGAGGTGGCGCCCGAAACGACGGGCGTCCCCGTATTTGGAGTCACCGTCGAATTCACCGGCGACGCCGAGTTCGGGCCAGTAGAAGTCGGTATCCGCGATGTGGCCGTCGGCGTCGAAGAACGCGACCTGGAGCTGTGGCGGATCGACACCGATGGCACGCATTTGCACTCTGCTGAGCGATTCGCCGACCGAACCCGACGCCCCATCCGCGAATTCGACGGCCCGGGCTCCGCGCACGAAGCCGGGAACCCTTCCCAAGTCCTCCAGCTCGCGGATGACCTCCGCTTTTGTCGGCGCCCTCGTCCCGAATCGGAAGTCCCCGTGCTCAGGCGTTCTCAGCCCGTCGTCGAGCATGGCAATCGCCCGCGCAAATCGTGGTTGCGTGGAGGCCTCAGCGAGAGTGCGAGAGAGCGAAGAGACCCGCACGCCATCGATCACCGCGGCCCGCGGGTCGAGACCGAAACCATGACGCACGAAGAGGGTTGTCGATCGGCCGCCGTCGGTCGGAGCCGACGTCACGTGGATCTTCGGGGCCCACGCCCCGAGAGTCGGCAACCTCCAGAGGGCAGCCGCGGAATCGTGCGAGAACTGCTGGCCCGGGTACAGATGTGACAGTGCGACGGCTCGCAAACGGTACCTCTCGTCGCGATCGATTGCCGCGAGCTCGGCAGTTCTGACATACGCGCCGGGCACCAGCCGCGTGACGATTCCTCGAGCGAACCACGACCTCAGTTGACGGTCCATCCCGATCGCGGCAAGTTCTCGGCTGTACAGGATCTCCAGCATCCGGCCATGGTGACAGCACCGCTCACCCAGCGAGAGGGCGGCGGCGCGGCGGTGATTGGATCGCTACTCTGCCGGCCCTCGAGGAGAAGACTCGGATGCCCATGCGCACCTCTTGACGTCATGCGCCGGGTACCGGCCGCGCATGGGGTCAAAACCTCCGCGCCGACGAACTGTGAGAACGGATGCCGCGGCTACAGGCCGCGCGCGAGCGCCTCGACGGCGTCCTTCGCCTCCTTGAGCCCCACGTTGGTGTGCTCGCGGTACAGCTTGATCGCCTCGATGAGCTTGCCCTGGTTGAGGGCGTCGACGACGTCGGGGTAGCCGCCGTTGGCGGTGAGCATCCCCGCGGTCTCGAGCTGGCCGATTCCGGCGCGGCGGTAGAGCACGCCGACGAGGTCGTCCAGTCGGCGCACCTGGCGCTCGAGTTCCTCGATGCGCTCGCTGTCTGTGGGCATGGGAAAGGCCTCCGTCGGTAGTCGATTCGACGCTACCGGACGGAGGCCTCTCCGAGTGAGTCCTACTTCTTGTCGAAGACCTCGCCCTCCATGGCGTCGTAGCCCTCCTTCTGCGGGTCGCCGTGCAGCCCGCCGGAGAGCGCGTACTCCTCCTCGGGCGAGAGTACGAGGTGGTGGCGCCGCCAGATCGCGAACGCGGCGAGGATCACCACGTACACGATCACGATCGCGATGATCGCGGGCTGGAACGTCGGGTTGATCAGGAAGCCCACGAACACGAGCGCGGCGATGATGAGCGCCGTCCACGCGCCCGGCAGGCCCCAGGGGCTCTTGTACGGGCGCTCGGCGTTCGGGAACTTGCGGCGCAGGATGATGAACGACACCATCTGCAGCGCGTACGCGAGTACCGCGCCCCAGACCGCGATGTTGAGGATGATGGCACCGGCGACGGCACCCACCCCCTCGACGTTCGCGAGCAGGTCGAGCACGATCAGGGCGACGAAGCCGATCACGGCACCGACGACCAGGGCGACCCACGGGGTCTGGCGCTTGCCGGTGAGCGAGAAGAACTTCGGGTAGTAGCCGGCACGGCTCAGCGAGTACATGTTGCGTCCGTAGGCGAACATGATGCCCTGCAGGGATGCCAGCAGGCCGATGAGCGCGAACAGCGAGAGCACGGCGGCCAGCTGGTCGCCCACGATCGCGCGGAAGCCGTCGAGCAGCGGCTCGCCGGCCGTTCCCGTCGCCTCGGCGCCGATCACCGCGGTGTTGAGCACGAGCACGAGGATGCCCGTGACGATGAGCGTTCCGCGTGCGATGAACCCGGCGCGCGGGATGTCCTTGGACGGGTTGACCGATTCCTCTGCGGCGAGCGGAAGCTCCTCGATGCCGAGGAAGAACCACATCGCGAACGGCAGTGCGAAGAGGATCGGCAGGGCGCCGTGGGGCAGGAACGTCGACTGGCCGGCGTCGGGGGCGATGTTGAACAGCGAGCCCCAGAAGTCGAACGTGCCGGCACCGGTGCCGCCGACGATGAAGCCGATCGCCATGAAGGAAAACACCAGGAGGATCGCGATCGAGATGATCGAGACGACGATCGCGAACTTGAACGAGATGCTCGCACCGGCCGAGTTGAGCGCGATGAAGGCGATGTAGAGCACGAGGTACCAGATCCACATCTTGCCGG
>CAIXMB010000184.1 GCA_903920435.1 uncultured Actinomycetes bacterium | reverse complement strand
GAAGAGGCGGGCGTCTTCGACAAGACCGCCCTCGTCTTCGGCCAGATGGACGAGCCGCCGGGCACGCGTCTGCGCGTCGCCCTCTCCGCGCTCACGATGGCGGAGTACTTCCGCGACGTGCAGAAGCAGGACGTGCTGCTGTTCATCGACAACATCTTCCGCTTCACGCAGGCCGGTTCCGAGTTCTCGACGCTGCTGGGCCGCATGCCCTCCGCCGTCGGTTACCAGCCGAACCTCGCCGACGAGATGGGCATCCTGCAGGAGCGCATCACGTCGACCCGCGGTCACTCGATCACGTCGCTGCAGGCGATCTACGTTCCCGCTGACGACTACACCGACCCCGCGCCGGCGACGACGTTCGCCCACCTCGACGCGACGACCGAGCTCAGCCGCGAGATCGCGTCGAAGGGCCTCTACCCGGCCGTCGACCCGCTCACCTCCACGAGCCGCATCCTCGACCCGCGCTACCTGGGCGCCGACCACTACCGGGTCGCGACCAACGTGAAGGCGATCCTCCAGAAGAACAAGGAACTCCAGGAGATCATCGCGATCCTCGGTGTCGACGAGCTCTCCGAGGAAGACAAGATCACCGTGTCGCGCGCGCGCCGCATCCAGCAGTTCCTCTCGCAGAACACCTACATGGCGAAGAAGTTCACCGGTGTCGAGGGCTCGACTGTGCCGCTCAAGGACACGATCGAGTCGTTCGATGCGATCACCAAGGGCGAGTTCGACCACGTGGCGGAGCAGGCGTTCTTCAACGTCGGCGCCATCTCCGATGTCGAAGAGCAGTGGGCGAAGATCCAGAAGGAGAACGGCTAACGATGGCCGAGCTCAAGGTCAGCGTCGTCTCGGCCGACCGCGAGGTGTGGTCGGGGCAGGCGAAGCAGATCATCGCCCGCACGACGGAGGGCGAGATCGGCATCCTGCCCGGCCACGTGCCGATCCTCGCGATCCTCGCCCAGGGCGAGGTGCGCGTGACACCCGTCGACGGCGCCGTCATCACGGCGTCCGCCGACGACGGGTTCCTCTCGGTGGAGCACGACACGGTCACGATCGTGGCGCGCAACGCCGAGCTGGTTTAGTTTCCTTAACGTGCTCATCTCCATGGCCGGGCTCCCCGGCGCAGGCAAGTCGACCATCGGCCAGGTACTCTCCGGCCGCCTCAACGTGCCCGTGGTGTCCGTCGACCCGATCGAGTCGGCGATCCTGCGCGCGGGCATCGCCCGCGACCAGCCGACCGGCCTCGCCGCCTACCTGGTCGCGCGCATGCAGGCCGCGACGCTGCTCGAGTCGGGCCGGAGCGTGCTGGTCGACGCCGTCAATGCGGTGAACCCCGCGCGCGAGCAGTGGGTCACCCTCGCCGCGACGCTCGAGGAGCCCCTCAAGTTCATCGAGGTCATCTGCTCCGACCCCGAGCTGCACCGCCAGCGCATCGAGAGCCGCGAACGATCGCTGCCGCACCTCGAACTGACCTGGAACGCGGTCGAGCAGAGCCTCGAGGACTACGCGGAGTGGTCGGGCCCCAGCGCCGCGATCGCGCGCATCACCCTCGACTCGGTCGAGCCCCTGGGCGTGAACGTCGAACGGGCACTAGCCTTCCTCGAGTCCTAGGGTGCTGCTGGTCCTGCCCCCGTCCGAGACCAAGCGCGACGGCGGGGATGCCACGCCCCTCGACCTCGCGGCGCTCTCGTTCCCTGAGCTCACGCCGCAGCGGAGAGCCGCTCTCGCCGCCCTGCGCACCCTCTCCCGCTCGGTCGGCGGATCGATGCAGGCGCTCGCCCTCGGCCCCACGCAGCGCTTCGAGATCGACCGCAACCGCGCGCTGGCCACGGCCCCCGTGATGCCGGCGCTGGAGCGGTACACCGGCGTGCTGTACGACGGGCTCGAGGTGGAGTCGCTCAGCACCGCCGAGCGGCAGTTCGCCGCCGAGCACGTCGTCATCCACTCAGCCCTGTTCGGGCTCGTTCGGGCGGGCGACCGGATTCCCGCCTACCGCCTCTCGCACGACTCGCGGCTGCCGGGGCTGTCGTTGCGCCGCCACTGGCGGGAGGCGATCACGGCCACCCTCGCCGCCGAGCCGGGCCTCGTGCTGGATCTGCGCTCCGAGTCGTACGCGCACCTCGGCCCCGCGCCGGAGGGTGCGACGTACATCCGCGTGGTGTCCGAGGATGCGAAGGGCCGACGCGTCGCGCTCAGCCACTTCAACAAGAAGGGCAAGGGCGAGTTCACCCGTGCCGTGATTGCCGCAGGCACCGACCACGCCACGGTCGAGTCGCTCGTGGCGTGGGCGGCGGGCGCGGGCATCCGGCTCGAGGCGGGTGCCCCGGGCGAGCTCGACCTGGTCGTAGGGTAGGGCCATGGACCCGCACCCGATCAATCCCGACAACGGCTACGTCCTCGGGATCATTCTCGCCGTGTACGCGGTCATCCTCCTGATCACGCTCGTGCTCGTCGTCGCGTACTACGTGGTGATGTCGCTCGCGCTCTCACGGTTCTTCGCGAAGGTGGGCGTCGAGCCGTGGATCGCCTGGGTGCCGTTCTACTCGACCTGGAAGTGGCTCGAGGTCGGGGGACAGGCGGGCTGGTTCTCCCTGCTCTCGCTGATCCCGTACGGCGGCATCGTCACGTCGGTGTTCCTCTACATCGGCATGTACCGCTCGGGCATCGCCTTCCGCAAGGAGAGCGGCTGGGTGGTGCTCGGCATCTTCCTGCCGTTCGTATGGGCGTTCCTGCTCTCGCGCCCGCAGGAGACCTACGACCCCGAGCTCATCGTGCGGGCCGGGTACCCCCGCCCGCTCGCGGGGTTCGGCAGCGCGGGTGCTGACAGCGCCGCGCCGACCGCCTAGCTCGCCTTCCAGCAGCCCGCGATGTGGTCGTCGACCATGCCCGCCGACTGCATGAGCGCGTGCATCGTCGTGGGGCCGACGAACCGGTAGCCGAGCCCCTTGAGGGCTTTGCTCAGGGCCGTCGACTCGGGCGTGATGGCAGCGAGGTCGGCGAACCGCTGCGGGCGCGGTCGGGGCGCGGTGGGGGCGAAGCTCCACATGAGCGCGTCGAGGGCGCCGGGGGAGCCCGCCGTCAGCTCGAGAGTCGCTCGAGCGTTGCCGATGGTCGCAAGGATCTTGGCGCGGTTGCGGATGATGCGGTCGTCGAGCATCAGGCGCTCTACATCTTCGTCGGTGAACGCGGCGATGGCAGCGGGCTCGAAGTCGTGGAAGACCGTGCGGAAGCCGGGCCGGCGGCGCAGGATCGAGATCCAGGAGAGACCGGCCTGAAAGCCTTCGAGGCACATCTTCTCGAAGAGCGGGCGGTCGCCGTGCAGCGGTGTGCCCCACTCCTCGTCGTGGTAGCGGGCGTACTCCGCATCCGTACCGACCCAGCGGCAGCGCGCGACCCCGTCGGGCCCGATGATGAGGTCGCTCACTTGTGGGCGATGCCCTCGTGGTCGAGCAGCCACACCTTGGTGGGGATGCCGTTGCCCCCGCTGTAGCCCGTGATGCGGCCGTCGGAGGCGAGAACGCGGTGGCACGGCACGATGATGGGAACGGGGTTGGCACCCACGGCACCGCCGACGGCGCGCCCCGCGGTGGCCCGACCGGTCGCGCTGCCGATCTCGCCGTAGGAGATCACGCCGCCGAACGGCAGTTCCGCGAGCTCGCGCCACACCGCCCGCTGGAACTCGGTGCCGGCGAGCACGACGGGCAGGTCGAAGTCGGTGCGGGTACCGGCGAAGTACTCCCTCAGCTGGTCGACCGCACGCTCGAGCACGGGCGCGGACCGCTCGGGAAGGTGGTCGTGGGGCAACTCGCCCGCGCGCTCGATGGAGAGGGAGGTGATCGACTCCCCGTCGCTCAAGACCTCGATGCGGCCGAGGGGGGAGTCGACCCGGGCGAGGTAGTCGGGTGCGGTTGCTGTGTGCATGCCTCGACTGTAGCCGCGGCATCCGTCACGCTTCTGGCACTTTTCGGACACGGGATGAACGCGCGCCCCGCGCGGGAGGGGGAGGATAGGAACATGGCGAATATCGAACGCCGGATGCTCGGAGCAGACGGCCCCATGGTCTCCACCGTCGGGCTCGGCTGCAACAACTTCGGCCGCGCGGGCACGCTCACCGAGACGCAGGAGGGCACGAACGCGGTGATCGACGCCGCCGTCGACCTGGGTGTCACGCTGCTCGACACCGCGGACATGTACGGCGGCGCGCCGGGCCAGAGCGAGACCTTCATGGGCAATGCGCTCAAGGGCAGGCGCGACAGTGTCGTGCTCGCCACGAAGTTCGGCCACAGCGGGTTCGACATGGGAATCCTGCCCGGTACGCCGAAGGGCTCGCGGGCGTACATCCGTGAGGCGATCGAGGGCTCGCTGCGTCGACTGCAGACCGAGTACGTCGACCTGTACCAGCTGCACACGCCCGACGAGGTCACGCCGATCGCCGAGACGATCGCGGCGCTCGACGAGCTCGTGGACGAGGGCAAGATCCTGCACTACGGCCACTCCAACTTCTCGGGTGCCCAGATCGCGGAGGCGACGGCGGCCGGCGGGCGATTCGTCTCCGCGCAGAACCAGTACAGCCTGCTCGTGCGCGAGGCGGAGCAGGACGTGCTGCCCGCCGTGCGCGAGCACGGCCTCGGCTTCCTGCCGTTCTTCCCGCTGCAGAACGGCCTGCTCACGGGCAAGTTCACGCGCACCGAGCGCCCGGCGGACACGCGCATCATGCGCCAGCGCCCGCACCTCGTCGAGGATGCCCCGTGGGACGTGCTCGAGGCGTACGCCGCGTACTGCGCCGCGCACGGCGTCACGATGCTCGAGGCGACCTTCGGCTGGCTGCTGGCCCAGCCGGGCCTCACGAGCGTGATCGCGGGGACCACGAAGCCCGAGCAGCTGCGCCAGAACGCCGAGGCGGCGACCGCGTGGCAGCCGAGCGCCGAGCAGGTCGACGAGATCTCCGCGATCTTCTCCTGAGCGCTTGTGAGTGAGTGCTCACTCAGTTAGCATTCCGGTGTGACCACCGAGACCTCAGCGCGCGCGAAGCCGATGGGGCTCGTTGAGCGGCAGGACATGATCATCGGCGTCGTCATCCCGCTGATCATCGAGCACGGTCGCGATCTGACCTCCAAGCAGATCGCGGAGGCGTGCGGCATCGCCGAGGGCACGATCTTCCGTGCCTTCGGCGACAAGGAGACGCTCATCACGAAGGCCGTGGAGCGCTACCTCGATCCGCTGGCGCTGCGCACGAGCCTGCGCTCCATCGACGCGGACCTGTCGCTCGACGACAAGCTGCGCACGATCATGGGCTTGCTCCGCGATCGATTCAGCGGGGTCATCCGGATGATGGCGGCTCTCGGAAGGCAGGGCCCGCCGCCGCGCCGCGAAGGCGACCCGACCAACGACTTCGCCGTAGTGATCGGCGAACTCCTCGCCCCGCACGCGGACGAGCTGCGCATCTCGCCGGAGGAGGTCGCGCACTTCGCACGCGTGCTGGCCTTCACCACCGCCCTTCCGGTGTTCGGCGACACCATCCCGTTCACCATCGACGAACTCCTCGACCTCTTCAAGCACGGGGTACTGCGTACTGCCCCCAAGGAAGGCCCGTAAATGCTCCTGAAACTCATCGGCCGTTTCCTGCGGCCGCACGCGGCGCTCATCGTGGGCGTCGTCGTGTTCCAGCTCATCCAGTCGATAGCGTCGCTCTTGCTGCCGAGCTTCAACGCCGACATCATCGACAACGGCATCGCCACGGGCGACACGGGCTACATCCTCATGATCGGCGGCATGATGCTCGGCATCACCCTCGTTCAGGTTGCCGCGGCGATCGCCGCCGTCTACTTCGGCGCGCGCGCGGCGATGGCATTCGGGCGCGACGTGCGCGAGGCGATCTTCGTGCGGGTGGGGGAGTTCTCCGAGCGCGAGGTCTCGCGGTTCGGGGCGGCCTCGCTCATCACGCGCACGACGAACGACGTGACCCAGGTGCAGATGCTCGTGCTCATGACGTGCACGCTGCTCGTCTCGGCGCCGATCCTGGCCATCGGCGGGGTCATCGCGGCCCTGCAGCAGGACGTCGGCCTGTCGTGGATCATGGTCGTCGCGATCCCCGTGCTCCTAGGAGCCGTCGGAGTGATCATCTGGCGGATGGTTCCGCACTTCCGCAGGATGCAGAAGCGGATCGACGCGATCAACCGCGTGCTACGCGAGCAGCTGACGGGCATCCGG
>CAIXMB010000183.1 GCA_903920435.1 uncultured Actinomycetes bacterium | reverse complement strand
GGCGGGTGTCGTGGTGGTGGTAGCCATGGTCTACCACCCTACGTGCGTATCGTGAAGGGATGACAACCCTCCTCACGGGCTTCGAGCCGTTCGACGGCGCGGCGACGAATTCGTCGTGGGAGGCCGTGCAACGGGTCGATGGGGTCGTCACGGGCCTGCTCCCGGTCGAGTTCGGCCGCGCATCCGTCGTGCTCGCCGACCTGATCGCCCAGCACCGCCCCGACGTCGTCATCGCCGTGGGGCTCGCCGACGGCCGCACCGCCATCACGCCCGAGCGCGTCGCGATCAACCTCACGGATGCCCGCATCCCCGACAACGCGGGCGACCAGCCGCGCGACCTCCCGGTCGACCCCGACGGCCCCGCCGCATACTTCAGCGGCCTGCCCGTGCGCGCTATTGCGGACGCGATCTCCGCCGCCGGAATCCCCGCCCAGGTGTCGCTCAGCGCCGGCGCCTACGTGTGCAACGCCGTGATGTACCGGCTGCTCGCGAGCGTCGGGCCCGGAGTGACTGCGGGGTTCATCCACGTGCCGAGCGAGCGCGACCTGCCGGTCGACGAGATCGCGCGCGGGCTCGCGATCGCCGTCGCGGTTACGCTGGAACGATGACTGCACCCGAGATCACCATGTACGGCGCCGACTGGTGCGGCGACTGCCGCAGGGCGAAGACCGTGCTCGACGCGAGCGGCGTCGGCTACACCTACATCGACGTGGACGCCGTGGTCGAGGCCGCGGCCGACGCGCTCGCGATCAGCGGGCGCACGAACATCCCCGTCATCGTGTTCCCCGACGGCACCCACCAGGTGGAGCCGAGCAACGCCGACCTTGAGGCCAAGCTGCGTTCGCTGGCCTCCTAGGCCTTCACGAAGGTGGCCCGGCGGTGCTCGGGCTTGGGCGTGAAGCCGAACAGGCGCTCGAGGATGCCCTTCCCCTTGGGCACGATGGCGACGTGTCGTGCGTAGCGCGAGCGTCGGGGCATGCAGGTAGTTCGTTGTACCCCGGTTTTCGGATTGGGTTAGCCTCGAAGGGATGACTTTCACTCCCCCGCCGGCGTTCACCACGCGGCCGACCCTCGAGGGCAGCTTCGGAATGGCCGCCTCCACGCACTGGCTCGCGACGGCGTCCGCGCAATCCGTGCTCGAGCAGGGCGGCAATGCCTTCGACGCGGCGGTGGCAGCAGCCTTCGTGCTGCACGTGGTCGAGCCGCACCTCAACGGGCCGGGCGGCGACATGGTCGGCATCGTGTCGGTCGCCGGCGCTGAGCCGCGCGTGCTCGTCGGTCAGGGCCCCGCTCCGGCCGGAGCGACGATCGAGCACTACCGCGCGGAGGGCCTCGACCTCGTGCCCGGTGCGGGCGCTCTCGCCGCGGCGATCCCGGGTGCGGTCGACGCGTGGCTCCTGCTGCTACGGGACCACGGCACGTGGGAACTCGCGGACGTGCTCGGGTTCGCCATCGGGTACGCGCGGGACGGGCATCCGGTGCTGGAGCGCGTGCGCGCCACGATCGCCCGTGTCGCGCCGCTCTTCGAGGAGCACTGGCCCACCTCGCGCGCTCTCTGGTCCGCGTACGGCGACGGGCGCGCCATCGGCACCAATGTCGAGCTCGCGCACACCTACGAGCGGCTGGTGCTCGCGGCGCGCGGCTCCACCCGGGAGGATCGCATCGATGGGGCCCGCACCTCGTGGAGCTCGGGTTTCGTTGCCGAGGCCATCGACTCCTTCGTGCGTACCCCGCACCGGCACTCCACGGGAGGTGACCACGCGGGCGTCATCCGTCGCAGCGACCTCGAGCGCTTCAGCGCGTCGTGGGAGCCCGCGGTCACCGCCGAGTTCCGCGGGCACGTCATCGCGAAGTCCGGCGCGTGGGGCCAGGGCCCCGCGCTGCTGCAGATGCTGCAGCTGCTCGACGGCTTCGACGACGACCACCTCGACCCGTCGACGGCCCTGGGGGCACACACGATCCTCGAGGCCGAGAAGCTCGCCCTCGCCGACCGCGAGGCGTGGTACGGCGACGCGGCCGTCCCACTCGACGTGCTGCTCTCCGTCGGGTACGCGGCATTCCGCCGCGACCTCATCACGGATGCCGCGTCCCACGAGTTCCGGCCCGGTCTCGCCGAGCGCGGCGGCTTCCGCCCGCCCCTGCACGCCTCGATCTCCGGGGAGTCCTCGGGCCTGACCGGCGGCGTCCTGCCCGTACTGCCGAACGGGGAGTCGCGCGGCGACACCTGCCACCTCGACGTGGTGGACCGCTGGGGCAACATCGTGTCGGCAACCCCCTCGGGCGGGTGGCTGCAGTCGTCCCCCGCAATCCCGGGTCTCGGCTTCTGCCTCGGTACCCGCCTGCAGATGACCTGGCTCGACCCCGCTGCACCCTCCGCGCTCACCCCGGGCAAGCGGCCGCGCACCACACTCACGCCCACCCTCGTGCTCCACGACGGCAGGCCCGTCACGGCGCTCGGCTCCCCCGGCGGCGACCAGCAGGACACCTGGCAGCTGCTCTACCTGTTGCGCACCATCGTGGGCGGCTACAGCCCCCAGCAGGCGATCGATGCGCCGGCGCTGCACTCCACCGCGTTCCCCGACTCGTTCTGGCCGCGCGAGTGGGTGCCGGGCGGGGCAGTGGTCGAGGCGCGGCTCGGGGCATCCGTCATCGACGAACTGCGGGCGCGCGGTCATGTCGTGACCGTGGCGGGCGACTGGGAGCTCGGCAGGCTCTCGGCGGTGGGCGTCACCCGTGACGGCCTGCTGTTCGGCGCAGCCAACCCGCGCGGCGCGCAGGGCTACGCCGCGGGCCGATGAGCTCGCTCGACGAGCACCGCCGGGAGGTCGTGGAACGCCTCGCCCGCCTCGACGACGAGCTCGCAGCACTGCGCACCGCTCGCGCGAGCGACCCGGCCGATGACGAGCACGACCCGGAGGGCTCCACCCTCTCCAGCGACTGGTCGCGCCTCACCGGCCTGCGGGCGGACGCCGTCGTGCAGCTGGAGCTCGCCGACGCCGCGCTCGCGAGCGAAGCGGACGGTACCTACGGCGTGTGCGTCACCTGCGGCAGGCAGATCCCGCCCGAGCGCCTGGCGGTGCGGCCGGCGGCGCGGCAGTGTGTCGCGTGCGCCAACCGCGGTTAGGCGGCGTCGTACGCGCGGTGCAGCCAGTCGAGGAGCTCCGCGTCGACCTGGGCGGCGTCCGTGACCCGCACACGGTGGGTGACCATGGAGTTCCAGGAGCCGGCTACTTCGAACCGGCCCTCGGCCTGCGCCGTCGTGAGTTTGATGCCCACGTCGAGCCGATCCGCGGTGACCGCTACTACCGCGAACTTCGCGACGCCCTTGGCTGTCGGCTTCACAAGGCTGATGTAGGTGTCGGTGGGGGCCGTGTCGACGGTGCCGAACTCCCGCACCGAGGCGAGGAGCGCGTCGAACGTCGGCCGCCAGGCCGACTTCGCCCCCGCGAACTGCTTCGCCAGCCGCGCCTCGTCAGACGGCTGCTCCGTGAAGGTGGCGACGATCGCCATCGCGTGCCCGGAGCCGAGGTCGTAGTCCTCCTTGAGCCAGGCCGTGATGGTGCCTGTCTTCACGCCGGGCTGCAGGTAGCCCTTCGCCTCCGCGAGCTCGCGGAACTCCTGGGGGCCGAGACCCGTCTTCGCCTTGATGGTGTCGAGGTAGGCCTGGAACGTCATGAGGAGAATCTAGAACATCGGGGCTAGAACCAGATGCTCGACCACGGCGCGCGTGCCGAGCGGAACGCGGCGTCCACCGCTGCCGCCGCGCCGGGCTCCCGCTCGTGGATGCGACCGGCAGCCGCGAGTGCCGCTGCCGACACCCCGCCCAGGTAGAGCGCCGAGAGTTCGTTGATCCGCAGGCTGAGGCCGGCCGGGGCATCCGTGCTGTCGACCGTCGCGGAGCCGTCGACGACGGTCACCGTGTACGTGCCGAACGCGAACCCCAATTCGTCGCTCACCTCGAGTACCGTCGAGAGCGGGGCCGCGTAGCCGCGCGCGGTGAGGGCGGCCGGGATGTCGAGGATGCGCGTCCAGACGTGGTCGTACGGCTGCAGCTTGACGGCTCGGAGGTCGGCGACCTGCCAGATCACGGGCTCGTCGACCGGGCGGTCCCAGGTCTTGACCGTGCTCACGAGATCCACCTCGAGCACGAAGCGCCAGAGGGCCGCGTAGGCGTCGTCGGTCACGCTCACGAGGTGCTCGAGGGTGAGTGTGTGGGCCGCGTAGTCCACCTCGCCGTTCGACACCCGGTACAGGGCCACGCCCTGGGCAACGCCCGCCGCGTCGTCGTAGCGGATCGCGCGGAGGTTCTTCGTGCGGTCCTTGTCGTCGTTGACGGCGCCCGAGAGCGCGTCCCAGCGCGCTGCCCACCCGTCGAGCTGGCCCGCCGCCGTCGCCCGCTGCTGGTCGTGCAGTCGTTCGACGAGCGTGCGGAACTCGGCGAGGGTGATGAAGTGCAGGCGCCCGTCGGGCGTCGGGCCCGTCCACGTCGCTCGGCGCGTGTCGATGGTGACGTCGGCGGAGAACGTCGCCGCGGCGAACCCGAACCGGCCGTAGATCGTCGATTCGCTGACCGTGAGGGTCGCGAGCGGCACTCCCAGGCCGGCCGCGGTGCGCAGCTCGCCCTCGAGCAGCGCTCGTGCGATGCCACGGCGCCGGTGGGTGGGCGCAACGGTCACCGAGCTGATCGCCCAGGCGTCGACGTGCCGACCGCCCGGAACCGTCAGGTCGGCGACCCAGGAGTTGACCGTCGCAACCGGGGATGCCGCGTCGCTCGCGCTGCCGTCCCACACCCCCGTCGTGCGGCGGTACGCAAGCCCCGCGAGGTTCGCCTCGATGACCTCGTCGCTCTGCTCGGGCATGTGGAAACCGCGGTGGTCGGCGCGCAGCCACGTCGTGAAGGCCGCGCGATCGGCCGTGTCGACGAGCCCCAGGCGCAGCCCGCGCGACGCGAGCGTCGCCTCGGAGACCGGATCGAGCGGGGCATTCGTGGCGTTGATCATGCTCCAAGGCTAGGGCGCATAGGGTCGAGTGGTGGGCGAATTCCGGGGGCTCGAACGGGCGAGCCTCGAGGTGCTGCGCGCCGAGGCCGCGCAGGAGCTCGAGACCGTCATCCACGAGCGGCTCCTCGCGGGCGAGGACCCGTGGGAGTTCATGGAGCAGCTTCCGACCGTCGACGAGCTCGTGGTCTACCTGCTGCGCGCCGATGCCATCAGCGCCAACGACGGTGCGCGCCCCAGCCCGACCCGGGAGTACCGAGTGCTCCGGCAGATCGCACTCGCACATCCGCCACTCACTCGCACGGTATGGCGCCTGATCGGCACGCTCGCCGCCTAGGCGCTACAGCTCGGCGATGAACCAGGGCGGGTAGACGGCGACCTTCGTCGACGTGAGTTCGCGCACGCGGTCGCGCACCCGGTCGTTGGCGACTCCGATGAGCTGGATCGTGTCGTAGGGCACCGCGGACGGCACGAGAACCTCGGCGGCGTCGAGGCCCTCCGAGTCGTGCAGGCGGGTTAGCGCGCGGCCGAGCTCGTCTCCCGTAGCGAAGCGCGTGAAGGTCGCCGCAGCGTCGCCGTCGGCGATCACCGCGCCTTCGCCGAGCAGGGCCACGGTCGTCACGAGGACCACGAAGTCGGCGGATGCCGCGGACCGCGCGGCGGCGGACCACCGCGTCTCGTCGTCCGCGCCCCGGCGCAGGTCGTCCCACAGCGCCGCACTCGGCGCGAGGTAGAAGGGCACGTGCTGCGCCACGCTGCTGCCGGGAGCGACCTCGGCGGTGAGCCTGAGCTCGCGCGTGAGGTCGGCGCTCAGGTCGACGACGGGTGGCGTGTCGGCGCTGATCGCGCCGGTGTCGAGGATGCCCTCGAGGTTGCGGATGTGGGTCACGTGGTACACGCGCTGCCGCGCGGGATCGATCGACGTGCGGGAGGTCTTCACCGCCCCTGCGAGGCGGGGCGCAGAGACCCGCGGCGCGCGCACCACAGCGACCTTGGGCGGTGGGGTCTTGGGGTAGCAGATATCGCAGAGCGGGATCTCGAGGCCGTGGATGCACTCTGGCACTGGGGTTCGTCCTTCGTGTTGCGCGGCGCACGTGCGCCACCCTCAACGCTACAGCTAGTGCGAAACCCGCTGGTGCTCGTCGAGCGCGCCCGCGACCTGCGGGGCGATCAGTGACGCCCACCGCTCGTAGGTGCGCCCCGTGCCGTCGCGCCCCACCGGTTCCGTGGGGCGGAACGGGATGAACTGCACGTACGGACGCGCGGCGCAGGCCGACGCGAGCGAGGTGTTGAGTGCGCGGGCGGACCGGTCGGCGATGAGGGCCAGGAGCCGGGGCATCCGGACGAGGTGCGACACCTCGGGTACGCCGATGAACAGCACACGCAGACTCGCGGGCGCGTTGGTGGCGAAATGGTCGAGCAGCAACTCCACCCGCTGGCGCCAGACCGGCACCGACATGAGTAGCAGCTTCTCCAGGGAGCCGGGGGTCGCGATGACGACGTCGAGTTCGCGCAGCCGCGCCTCCGAGAGGTTCGCGAAGGCGTTGTCGAGAGTGAGGTGCTCCCCCGTCACGACATCGATCTGCACTCCACGACCCGTCAGGTCCGAGACCTGGCGCGCGAGTTGGCCCGGCAGCGCGAGGTCGTGGCTCTTCATCCCGTAGCCCATCGAGATGCCGGCTCCCAGGAGCAGCACGCGGTCGGGGTCAGGGCCGTCGGTGTGCGCGACGGGCGGACCCGAGGGAACGGGAAGGGTGCGCCACGACTGGCTGGACGTCGCCAACCACCGGTCGACCAGCGGCGCGATGAGCGCTTTGCGAACCGACTCCATCATGGTCTGCCTCCCCCTCGGAAGACAGTGTATTGCGAGAATCAATCACTTACTGCCCCCAGAACGCGGGAGCCGCTGATCCGTACCGCGCACGACCGCCGGGCTCAGCGCCCGCGGCCACCGCCAGACTCGCGCGTCTCGCGCGCTTCCGCCTTCGCGGCGCGCTCGGTCTTGATGCGCGCGTTGTCTTCCTGAACCGCGGCGTGCGTGGCCCGCTCGACGACGAGCCATTCGGGCTTCTGCTCCAGCAGCGACTTGATCTCGGCGCTGGTCATCACATCGGGGGCGCCGGCGCGGGCGAGGCCCGACGTCGAGATGCCGAGCTTGCGGGCGACCTCCTGCCGCGGGTGCGGCCCGTTCTTGCGCAGGTCGAGGAGCCACTGGGGCGGGTTCTCCTGCAGTTCGACGAACTGGCTGCGTGTGACCTCGCCGTCCTGGAACTCCTGCGGGGTCGCCGGCAGGTAGATGTTGAGCTTCTTCGCCGCGGTGGCGGGCTTCATGGTCTGGTCTGGCACAGGGTCAAGGGTAGCCTGAGGCCATGTTCACCGTCGCCTACGTGCTGGGCGTGACGCCCGGCAAGTGGGCGGGCATCTGGAACGAGCGGATGCCGCGGCATCCGCTCACGCTCTCGCAGGTCTCCTCCGCCGACGCCGTCGCCGCCCTCGTGGCGGGTGCCGCCGATGTGGCGCTGCTCAGGCTCCCCCTGGACGACCAGTCGCTCAGCTCGATACCGCTCTACGTGGAGAAGCCGGTGGTCGTGGTGCCCAAGGGCCACGTCGTCGAGGCGCTCGACTCCGTGCACCTGGCCGAGCTGGAGGGGGTGCTCGAGGGCGACTGGGCCGCGAACGTCGAGCTCGTTGCCGCGAACGTGGGCGTCGCCGTCATGCCGCAGTCCGTCGCGCGCGCTCTCAGCCGCAAGGATGTCGTCGCGCGCCCCGTCGTCGACGCGCCCGACACGCAGGTGGCCCTCGTCTGGCTCACGACGACCCCCGAGGTCGAGGAGTTCATCGGCATCGTGCGCGGACGCACTGCGAACAGCTCGCGCGGCGAGCCGACCCCCAAGACGCCCAAGCCTCCGCGCGCTCCCAGGGCTGTCACCCCGAAGAAGCGGCCGCGCCGGCGCTAGCGGAAGACCCGGGTTCCCCAGAGCGCGGACTGCACGCGCAGTGCGAGTTGGCGCAGCAGGGCGGCATCCGTGTCGCTGAAGGTCCGCGGGGTGCTGTCGACGATGCACAGGGCGCCGATGCGCTGGCCGTCCGGCGACTCGACCGGGTAGCCCGCGTAGAAGCGCGCGAGCGTGCCATCCGCCCACATCGAATCGGCAAGCCGGGCGTCTGTGGTGATGTCCTCGACGACGAAGACGCCGGTACCCCGGATGGTGAGGTCGCAGATCGCCTCTGTGCGCGGGATGGGGTGCCTGGGCATGCCCACGGCGGCCCGCGTGCGCTGCAGATCGTGGTCGATGATGGTCACCGACGCGCCGGTGGCGCCGAACAGGTCGCGCGCAGTCTCGACAATCGCGTCCAACTCGGGGTTCGGCGCGTCGAGGTCGAGCGAGTCGATGGCCGCCGATCGCGCGTGCTCATCGATGGAGAGCGACGCGCGCGTGCGCACCTCGCCATCGAGCACGTCGGCGACAACGGGGGCGATCAGTTCCGCCCACCCCTGGTACGTCGTGCGGCCCGTGAGGGTGCTGACGTCGCCGTGCGCAGGGGCGAAGGCGACGAAGGTCACCCCGTCGAACTCCCCGCACAGCGACCGGGTCTCGGCGTTGAGTCGTGCCACGTGATGGGCGATGAGGGAGCGGTAGCCGCGGGGAATGCCGCCGAGAAGTGGCGTGCCGATCTCCACGGCGAAGATCTTCAGGCTCGCGGGCGCCATCGCCTGCAGGTCGACGAGCAGCTGCCGCAGCTGCCTGCGCCACAGCGTCGGGGGCATGAGGGTGAAGCCCTCGAGCCCGCCCAGCATGAGCACGAGGGCGTCGAAGCGCGCGAGGTCGAGGCTCGCGAGGTACGCGCTCGTGTTCGAGGGAGACATGTCGCGGCGACCGAGGATGTCGACGGATGCCCCTCGCCCGGTGTGCGCGCTCAGTGCGCGTGCGAGGTGCCCGCCCAGGGCGAGGTCATGGGACATCACGCCGTACCCCACCGCGACGCCCGAACCGACGAGGAGCACCCGGTCTGAGTCGGAACCGGGGGCGTGCACGAGTGGCGCGTCCGACGGAGTCGGCAGGTGGCGCCACGACTGCGACGATGTGGCCATCCAGAGCCTGCCCACGGGGTTGGCGATACCGTGCAGGATGTACCCCAGCATCGCTCCCCTTCGAACGGTGAACCCGGATGGCGCCAACCATGGAGCGGGTTGCGCGTACCCCAATTCTAACCCGCGGGCCCCCGAGCGGCCGGGGCACGACTCACGGAGAGGTGGCCAGTTCGATGGGCCCGGTGGATGAGCGGTTCGTGATGAGCGACCCGTATTCGTCGGTGTCCGGCGAGTTCAGGAGCAGCGCCTCCTTGGCCTGCAACTCCCTCGCCTCCCGGCGCAGCTCGAGCTCGCGCATGACCATCGACGCCAGGTCGGAGAGCGTCGCGAGCTCGTCGGGCGAGATCGTGCGGGGCGCGAAGTCGAGCACGCACAACGTTCCGAGGTTGTAGCCGTCGGGGGTGGTGAGGGGAACGCCGGCGTAGAACTGCAGGCCGAACTCCCCCGCCACGAGCGGGTTGGCTGCCGCGCGCGGGTCGTGGCGGGCATCCTCGATGACCCACGGCTCGTGGTACAGGATCGCGGACGCGCAGAGCCCTGGGTCACGGGCGATCTCGCGCACATCCAGGCCGTGGGCAGACGTGAACCAGATGCGGTCGTCGTCCACGACGCTCACGATCGAGACGGGCACCCGCAGCACGCGTGCCGCCATTGCCGTGATGCGGTCGAACGCGTCATCCGGCGGCGAGTCGAGCACGTCGTACCGGCGCACGGCGCCAAGGCGCTCGATCTCGTTCTCCGGGCGTTCGGGGTCGGCCTTGTGGCGGCCGGTCTCCGCAGCGAACATCTGCCGCAGCGCCAGCGCGACGTCGTGGATGTCAGGGCGCTCGCGCGGCTCGCGCGCCGTCATCGCGCTCAGCAGCGGCGCCCAGTCCTGCGGCACCGTATCGCCGATCACCGGATCGTCGAGCAGCCGCGCCATCGCGGAATGCTGGGGCGGGCCCGGGAAGGCGAGCTCGCCCGTGAAGCACTGCAGGAGTACGAGACCGAGGGAGTAGACGTCGCTCGCGGCACCGACCTCCTCGCCGCGAGCCTGCTCCGGGCTCAGGTAGGCCACCGTGCCGGTGACCACCTCGTCGTCGGAGATGGGCTCGGCCGGTCCGATCGACGCGACCCCGAAGTCCCCGAGCTTGGCTGTGAGGCGCGATCCGTCCTCGTCGATGCTCAGGAGCACGTTCGCGGGCTTCACGTCGCGGTGCACGATCCCCTGCGCATGCACGTACTCGAGCGCGGAGGCGGCGTAGTACCCGAGCTGGGCGATCTGGCGCGCGCCGAGCGGCCCCTCGTCGAGTCGGCGTTTGAGGTCGGTGCCCTCCACGAGCTCCATGACGTAGTAGATGCGGGTGGCGGCGGGGTCGCTCCTGTCGACTGCGGCATCCAGCAGCGTCACGAGGTTGGGGTGGTTGAGGCGCGCGAGCACGTTGACCTCGTCCTCCTGACGCCGGAAATCCAGCTCCGCGGTCGCGCTCGCGTGGAAGATCTTGACCGCGACATCCCTGCCCAAGAACTCGTCACGGGCGCGGTAGACCTGCGCCATCCCGCCGCTCGCGATCAGTTCGCCCAGCCGGTACCTCGATTGCAACCCGTCAGTCACGATGCACCTCCTGATCTTGGTTCGTTTCAGGATAGGCAAACGGGTTGCGTGCGGGAGGGGGATTGATCGCCGCGCTCAGAATGGCTATACGGTCGAGCGCAGCGCTTCCTCGATGCTGCGCGCCGGATGCCCCGCGACCCGCTGCACGTCGTCGGTGACCCGCGCGACCTCGCCGTCGGCGATGGCCGTGTAGGTGCTCACCCAGGCGTCGAGCTGCCACTGCTCCTCGCTGTACTGGCGGCGAGAACCGTAGGCCTCCGCGAGCGTCTCCCGCTCGTAGCGCAGCGGCTTGCCGATCACGGCGCCGGCCCGAGCGGCGACCTCGTCGAGCGTGAGGGCCTCCGGCCCGGTCAGCTCGTACACGGCGTCGACGTGGTGTGCGGGCTGGCGCAGCACGGCGGCCGCCACATCCGCGACGTCGGCTCGAGCGACCGCGGCCACCCTGCCGTCGCCCGCCGGGCCGCGGATGACTCCGGACTCGTCCGCGAAGAACGGGAGCAAGTCGGAGTAGAAGTTGTCGCGCAGGAACGTGAAGCGCATGCCCGACTCGCGGATCGCCGCCTCGGCGTCGGCGTGATCGCGGCCGAGGGTGAAGATCGCGCCGGGATCCGCGCCGAAGAACGACGTGTAGACGATGTGCGCGACGCCCGCGTCGGCGGCGGCGCGGATGAACGTGCGGTGCTCCTCGCGGCGGTGCGGTGATTCCGACGCCGAGACCATGAAGAGCACGTCGATGCCCGTCAGCGCCGATCGGGTGCGTGCCGCGTCCGCGTAGGTGGTCTCGGCGGTGCGGTAGCCGTCGGGCGCGCGATCGACGTCGCGCACCAGCAGCAGCGGATCGAGATCGCGCATGTGGATGGCGACCATTCCGCCGACGTGTCCGGTGGAGCCTGTGATGGCGAGAGTCATGTGGTCCATAACCATCAGCCTGCCCGGTTCGGTACCGTCGGTCTATGAACGATGCGCAACCGCCCGTGACAGGGCGGCACGAAGTGCACTTCAGCGACGGCAGGCTCAACGGTGTCGAGCACTACGTCGACGGGGTCAAGTCTGGCTCGTGCGAGTACTGGTACCGCAACGGCCAGAAGAAGGCGGAGGGCTCGTTCGCAGGCGGCGCCTTCACCGGCGACTGGGTGTGGTGGCGCGACAACGGCGAGCTGCTGCAGAAGGGTGCGTTCGTCGACGGCGAGCAGCACGGCTTCTGGCAGCGCTGGCACGACACCGGAGCGCTCATGGACGAGGGCTTCTGGGTGCACGGCAAGCGCTCGGGCGAGTGGAAGCACTACGACAAGCAGGGCAACCTGCGGAAGTCGCAGAAGCACCCCGACCGCGCCTAGGCGTGCGGACCCACGGTCACCGTGCCGATCGTCACCGACGCCGTGGCCTCGAGAACGGTGCCGATGCGCTCGACGCACTCGTCCAGCCGGTCGGGCAACGCCACCAGCGGCTCGACGGTCAGGGCGACGCGCGCGCCCGTGCGCTTCAGGTGCCACACTCCCCCGACGACACCGTCGACGAGCACCACCGGGAACACGCCCGCCTGGCCGCGGCCCAGCGCCCGCTCCGCGGCGCGCCCCGGGAACAGGACACTGCGCGGGTGCGATCCGACGGCGTAGGGGTCGAAGTACGGCAGGAGACGGATGCCGCTGGCCGGTGCATCCGTGAACCCGGCGTCTCCGTGGTTGACCGAGCGCTCCTCACCCTCGACCTCGACGGTGTCGAGCTCGGCCCGCGCGAACACGGACTGCGCCCACCCCGCCGGCGCGTTGAGCCACTGCGCGAACTCGCGCTGCGTGGCCGGTCCGTAGCTGTGGAGGTACTACTGCAGCAGCAGCACAGCGGGGTCGTCCGGCACGACGAACGCGGGCGGGCGCGTGTAGGTGACCTTGGGGCCGCGCCCGGCGCCGTAGGCGAGGGCGCCCGCACTCGCCGCTCGCGCGATGGCCTGGCGCCAGCGCGGCCACCAGCCGCCGAACGCGGGGACCACCGGGTCGGCGGCCCACGGACCCGTGGCCGCGACCACGAGTTCGTCGAGCTCGTCGGCGGTCAGGTCGGCGCCGTCGAGCGCCGCGCCGATCGCCTCGATGACCGCGGCGAGCTGGTCGGGCTCGAGCCGTGCGGCGACGGGCAGCCCGGTGGTGTCGGGGAGCGAGTCGAGGGCGCCGAGCCACAGCCCGAGATCGCGCGTGGGCAGGAGGTGCACGGTGCCGCGCAGGCCGACTGTCTTCGTCAGGGTGCCGCTAGCCACCGCTGCGCGCACGTCGGCGCGGGTGGTGCCCGCCGTGCGGATCCCGATCGCGATCTCGGCGGCCGAGGCCACCTGGGCGTGCGCGCTCACCATTGCCGTCACGGCAGCGTCGATGGAGGGGGCCGGCGCCACGAGGTGCTGCCGTGCCATCCGGCGGGCGGTCACGGCAGCCCAGGTGATCGTCACCCCACGAGGTTAGTTCTCGGCGGTGTCATCCGTTCTCGACGGTGCCGCGCCACGCGCCGTCGGCGACGCCGCGCTCTTCGATGAACCGCTTGAAGTTCTCCAGTTCGGCCTTGACCGCGCGGTCGGGCACATCGAGCGCGGCGCCCACGCGCTCGACGAAGCCCGCCGGCTCCCAGTCGATCTGCACGGCGACGCGCGACGACGTGTCGCTGAGCTTGTGGAAGGTCACGACGCCGGCGTGATCGACCTCGCCGCCCGTCGACGTCCAGGCGATGCGATCCTCGGGCAACTGCTCGGTGATCACCGTGTCGAACTCGCGCTCGCCGCCCGCGACGTTGACCACCCAGTGGTTGTGGGTGTCGTCCTGCTGGGTGATCTGCTTGACGAAGCTGAGGAACTTCGGGAACTCCTCGAACTGGGTCCACTGGTTGTAGGAGGCGGTGACGGGAACGTCCACGTCGATGGTCTGGATAATCTGCGACATACTTCGACGCTACGTCGGCGACCGGATGCCCGTGAGGGGGTTGCGCTACACGGTGCCGTGTGACACTCGGGCTACTCTGGCAGCGTGGACCCCCAGGCGCTCGAGCTCGCGACGAAGACCCTCGCCGCTGCCATCGACTCGCTCATGGTCATGGGCTCCCCCTTCCTGCCGATCGTCCAGGTGCAGCGGGCGGGCGCCATCGAGTTGCGGCGCGTCGTCGCCGACCGCGTCGAGGAGGCCGCAGCTGCCGCCAAGCAGATGGCGGCGGAGGAGGTCGGTGCGGATGCCACGGCCTACGCGATCGACGGCTACATCACTTACAACGGCAGCCGCAGCGACGGCATCATCGTCGAGGCATGGAATTTCCAGACCAACCGGGGTGCGCGCGTCGGCCTGCGGTACGAGCTGAAGGGCATCCGCAAGAAGCCCTCGCTCATCGGCAGCCCGCTGCACCTGGGTCGAGAGGGCTGGTTCGACCCCGAGGAGGGCGAGCCGGCCGAGGCGCCGACCTTCCCCGAGGTCGCGGGCGCGCCGGTGCCGATGCCGGCGGCCGACCCGGTGCCCGTCGCCCCGGCGGTGGCGCTGCCCGTCATGGACCTGCCCGTGGTGGATGAGGGCTACGGACCCCCGCCCGCTCCCGAGAGCATCGCGCCCGCCGACATCGCCCCGCCGCCTCCCCTGGCTCGGGCCGCCGAGCCGCCAGCGCTGCCCCGCGTGTTCTCCGCGCCGCCCACGGAGTTCGGCCCGCCGCCGACGACCGAGCCCGAGCCGATGCCGGCGCGCGAACTGCCCAGCTGGCCCGCGCCCACCCTCACGCCCCCGGAGCCCGTCGGCCCGACGACCGTCACCCCCGAACCGCCCGCCCAGCCCGACTTCGGGCCGCCGCCGACGACCGCGCCCGTGCTCGGGTTCCCGCCGCCCGGGTCGCCGGTGCCGCAGGCCAACTTCGTGCCCGCCGCCGACCCCGAGCCGGTAGCGCCAGAGCCAGAGCCGGTCGCCCCTCCCGCGCCTGAGCCGGTCGCTCGTCCCGAGCCGGTCGCTGCGCCCGTTCGCGCGCCCATCGCCGACAGCGCCCCGACCACGGCGGCGCACCCCGTCGACGTACCGGCGAAGCCCGCCGCCCTCCCGAGCTACCCGACGGTGCCGCTGCAGCGCAACGAGACTCCCCTGGGCAACCGCGCGATGTTCGCGGGCATCATGGAGCTCGCCACCAAGTCGCGCTCGTTCCCCGCGTTCGCGATCGTGCAGAAGGACGGCGCCTGGGAGCAGGTGACCATGACGGATGCGAGCCTCGAGCGGGCCGCGGCATCCGTGCGGGAGTATGCGCGCTCGCGCACCGATGCCGAGTTCATCGCCTTCGCCGTGGACGGCTTCGTGACGGTCGACGGCGCACCGGTCACCGCCGTGATCGTGGAGGTGTGGGAGTACGCGACGCGCGTGTCGTTCTCGGTCGCCCAGCGCTACCTGCTCACCGGAACGCCGCCGTCGCCGCGGCTCAGCGGCCGCCCGCTCATGCGCACGCAGGAGGGCTGGGTCGACGTACCCTCGCAGATGACCCTCGGCGGCCAGGTGCAGTTCGGCTACCGCGACCCGGACCCGGTGTGAGGCTCGTCGAGCAGTGGGTCTTCGGGCTCGTGTCGGCGGTGCCCGAGCTCACGCCGTACTACGAGTCGCACGTGCGCGCGAACGGCGGGCTCGACGCCGAGGTGTTCCTCGGCATGGTGAGCAGCTGGGCGGTGCGGCAGGGTCCGACTGCCCCGGTGCTCACGCTGCTCGCGGCCTTGGACCGCGACTACGCCACGAGCGGTCCCAAGGTGCGCGGCATCATCGAGGGCTCGTTCGTGGAGCCGCTCATGGGCACGCCCGTCGCCCACGTGTTCCCGCTGCACCTGCGGCGGGCCGAGCACCCGAGATCGCTCGGGCACGGCGACCGCCACGACCGGCGGGACTCGGAGTAGGGCCGATTCAGGAGGCCGAGGAGCGGGCAGCGGTCAGCGCCCGCTCGCGCATCGCGAGCCAGAGCGGGAACGTGAACGCGAACGCCGTCACCCCCGAGAGCACGATGTAGAGCCAGGCGCGCTTCATGCCGAGACGGCGTGACTCGACGACGATGAGGATGCAGCCGGCGACCGCCGCGACGAGCAGGTCGACGGTGAGCGACGAGACGGCCGGGCCGCTTCCCACCCAGTCGCCGATGAAGTCGCGCAGCTGCACGATCGCCAGGGTGTTGAAGGTCCAGGTGCCGATGAGTCCGATGATCGCGAGGGAGAGCCAGATCACGGCGAGCGGGGTCCAATTCTTGGTCATGGTGCATTGTTGCGCGCTTTCCCTGTGTCCGGATGCCCGCCCGCCCCGCTACCGTGAACCCCATGTCGACAGTCGCATCACCGCAGCCGCGCCGCGCCCTCGGCATCGGAGCCCTCGTGTGCGCCATCCTCGCGCCGGTGTGGCTGTTCGGCGGGTTCTACTCCGTGCTGCTCGCGACGCGCGATGACGCGCCCGCTGCCGTGACCGTGCTCGCCAACGTCTCCGCGTTCGGCTGGTTCGTCGTGCCGCTCGCCGCCTTCGCCGCCCTCGTGCTGGGCATCCTCGCGATCTTCCTCCGTCGCGGCAGGGCGCTGGGTGCCGCGGCCCTCGTGGTGCTCGCCATCGACGCCGTGCTCGTCGTGCTGTACGTCGCCGCGGCGTTCGGAGCGTTCGGAGCGCTGTAGCGCGACACGCCGCTCAGTGTCGGCGGCAATTGACACACTCGAACATATGTTCGACTATGAACAGGTGTCCCCTGCAACCTCGCTGACGGCAACTGCCGTACTCGAGCGCGCTCCGGAACAGCAGACGGTAGCCGAACTCAAGGCCCGCATCAATTCGATGCAGGCGCGCAAACTCGACTCGAAGCTCCTGCCCACCCATCCCGCCCTCGCCGGTCTCCTCCCCGGCGGCGGTTTGCAGCAGGGGGCCGCCTACTCGCTCGACCGCTCGGCGATGCTGCTCATGACCCTGCTCGCCGCGCCCTCCGCCGCGGGTACGTGGTGCGGCATCGTGGGCATGCCCGAGTTCGGCGTCGAGGCCGCCCAGCACTTCGGCGTCGACCTCGACCGGCTCGTGCTCGTGCCGCATCCGGGCGACCAGTGGCTCGCGGTGACCGCCGCGATCGCCGACGTCATGGGCATCGTCGTCACGCGCCCGCCACGGCGCGCTACCGATTCGAGCGTCGCGAGACTCGCCGCGCGGCTGCGGCAGCGCGGCACCACCCTGCTGGTGCTCGGGCCGTGGCCGCAGACGGAGGCGATGCTCTCCCTCTCGCGCAGCGAGTGGCACGGCATCGGCGAGGGGCACGGCCACCTCTCCGCGCGCGAGGTGACCGTCACGGTCACGAGCCGCACCGCCACCCGTCCGCGCAGCGCCCGGCTGTGGCTGCCCGATGCGGGCGAGGCCGTGCGGCGCTCCGACGTGCAGCACGACGAGCTCGGTCACGACAAGCAGCGGCGGTTCGCGTGAGCCCCCGCACCCGGCGCGCTCCCGCCCTGCAGCTCGAGCGCACGAGCTCCACCAGCGTCTCCGCTGACCGAAAACCCGGCGCCGAACTCCCCGGCGCCGAGCCCCCGCGCGTCGCCGTGCTGTGGTGCCCCGACTGGCCGGTGACTGCCGCACTCCAGCACGAGAAGCTGCCGCCGGATTCCGCGATCGCCCTCGTCACGAAGAACCTCGTGTTCGCGTGCTCTGCGACCGCCCGCGCCCAGGGCGTGCAACGCGGGCTCCGCGTGCGCGAGGCGCAGGCCAGGCATCCGGAGCTCATCGTCCTCGACCACGATCCCGCCCTCGACAGCCGGGCGTTCGAGCCCGTCATCGCGGCGATGGAGGCGCTCGTGCCGGGCGTGCAGGTACTGCGCCCGGGGCTGTGCGCCGTGCGCATCCGCGGCGCCGCCCGTTACTACGGTGGCGAGAAGGCCGCGGGGCTCTTCCTCGCCGGCCGTGCGGACGAAGAGGGCGCTGGCGGCGCGCGCGTCGGTATCGCCGACGGTATCTTCACGGCCGACCAGGCGGCGCGGCGCACCGACTCCGTGCGCATCGTCGCTCCCGGGGCCGCAGCCGGATTCCTCGAGCCCCTCGGCATCGGACTCCTCGACGATCCCCAGCTCGTGACGCTCCTGCGCAGGCTGGGCATCCGTACTCTCGGTGACTTCGCACAACTGGGAGCCGACGATGTCTTCACGCGCTTCGGGCACGGCGGTGCCCGACTGCACGCGCTCGCGAGCGGGCGTGACTCGTGGCCGATCACGCCGCGCACTCCCCCGCGCGACCTCGACGTCGTCGTCGACTTCGAGCCGGCGCTCGACCGCGTCGATCAGGTCGCGTTCGGCGTGCGCGCTGTCGCCGAGCAGTTCGTCGACTCGCTCACCGCCGCGAAGCTCGTGTGCACGGCGATCCGCGTCGAGCTGCGCTCCGATTCGGGTCGCCAGGACGGCACCGACGAGTCGGAGCGGGTGTGGCTGCACCCGCGCTCGTTCACGCCCGCGGATGTCGTCGACCGCGTGCGCTGGCAGCTGCAGGGCGCGGGCGATGTCGGCCTGCGGTCGGGGGTCACGCGCGTGCGCATCTCCCCCGAGGCCGTCGACGCGATCGGCAACCACGAAAGCGGGCTGTGGGGCGCCGGCCCCGACGAGCGCATCCACCACGGCCTCTCGCGCGTGCAGAGCATGCTGGGCCACGGCGCCGTGCTCATGCCCGCCGTGGGCGGCGGCCGCACGCTCTCCGACCGCCAGCAGCTCGTGGCGTGGGGCGACCGACCCGTCGGCGCGCGGCCCGTCGAGCAGCCGTGGCCCGGCCGGCTGCCGAACCCGTTGCCCGGCACGGTGTTCTTGCCGCGGCATCCGGTGCACGTCTTCTCCGCCGACTCGGCGACCGTCGCCGTCGACGAGCGCGGCGCGGTCTCTGCGCCGCCCGCGCGCTTCTCGGCGACGGGCAGCGAGGTGCGCGGCATCATCGCGTGGGCAGGCCCGTGGCCGCTCGACGAGCGCTGGTGGTCGGAGGGGGCGCGCAGCGCCTGGCGCTTCCAGGCCGTCGACGAGACCGGCTGCGCGTGGCTGCTCGTGCTCGACTCGAGCGGCTGGTGGGCAGAGGCCCGCTATGACTAACCGGGCCCGCTGATGGGCTGGAACAACCCGCCCATCCCGTGGTCGGAGTTCGAGAAGAAGCTCAGCGACGCCTCCCGCCCGGGCACCGCGCCACCGCTCGGCGCCGACGGCGGCGACAGCCCGGGCTGGTCGCTCAAGCGCAAGGCCTACCAGGCGCCGCCGGATGCCGCGGCACCCGCCCCCGGCACCCTCGTGCCGTACGCCGAACTGCACGCCCACTCGAGTTTCAGCTTCCTCGACGGGGCGAGCATGCCCGAATCGCTTGCGGAAGAGGCGGCACGACTGGGCCTGCACTCCCTCGCCCTCACCGACCATGACGGCTTCTACGGCATCGCCCGCATGGCGGAGGCCGCGGCGGAGCTCGGCGTCGCCACGGTGTTCGGTGCCGAGCTCTCGCTCGGCCTGCGCGCACCGCAGAACGGCGTCGCCGACCCCGAGGGCGTCCACCTGCTCGTGCTCGCGCGCAAGGAGGAGGGCTACCACCGGCTCGCGGCGGCCATCACCGAGGCGCAACTGCGCGGCGGTGAGAAGGGTCGGCCCGTCTACGACCTCGAGGGCCTCGCCGAATGGGCGGGCGGGCACTGGCTGGTGCTGACCGGCTGCCGCAAGGGCGCGGTGCGGCAGGGGCTCTCCACCGGAACCGCCGGTGCCGAGCTCGACCACCTCGTCGAGCTCTTCGGCGCCGAGAACGTCGTGGTCGAGCTCTTCGACCACGGCGACCCGCTCGGCAGCTCGCGCAACGACGTGCTCTACGGCCTCGCTCTCGAGCGCGGGCTGCGCGTCGTCGCCACCGGCAACGTGCACTACGCGACCCCGCAGCAGCACCACCTGCACACCGCGCTCTCGTCGGTGCGCGCGCGGCGCAGCCTCGACGAGATGGACGGCTGGCTGCCCTCGTCGGGCTCCGCCCACCTGCGGTCGGGTGCGGAGATGGCCGCGCGGTTCGCGCGCTACCCGGGCGCCGTCGAGAATTCGGTGGTCATCGCCGACGAGGTGGGGTTCGAGCTGCGCTCCGCGAAGCCCGACCTGCCCGATCAGGACGTTCCCGACGGCCACACCCCGATGAGCTTCCTGCGCCAGCTCGTGTGGGAGGGGGTCGAGAAGCGGCAGATGGTGATGGATGACGCCAAGCGCGAGCGCATCGAGAACGAGCTGCGGGTCATCGAGGAGAAGCACTTCGCCGGCTACTTCCTGATCGTGTGGGACATCGTGCGCTTCGCGAGGAGCCGCGGCATCCTCTGCCAGGGTCGCGGCTCTGCCGCGAACTCCGCGGTCTGCTACCTGCTCATGATCACGGCGATCGACGCGATCAGGTACGGGCTGCCGTTCGAGCGGTTCATCTCGGCGATGCGCGAGGAGGAGCCCGACATCGACGTCGACTTCGACTCCGACCGCCGCGAGGAGGTCATCCAGTACGTCTTCGACAAGTACGGCAGGGAGAACGCGGCCCAGGTCGCCAACGTCATCCAGTACCGGCCGAAGTTCGCCGTGCGCGACATGGCGAAGGCGCTCGGCCACAGCCCGGGCCAGCAGGATGCGTGGTCGAAGCAGGTCGAGCGCTGGGGCGCCGTGATCTCGAGTGACGACCACGACATCCCCGAGAACGTCGTGGGGCTCGCGCTCGAGGTCATGAAGTTCCCGCGGCACCTCGGCATCCACTCGGGCGGCATGGTGCTCACCAAGCGGCCCGTGGGCGAGGTTGTGCCCATCGAGCACGCGCGCATGGAGAAGCGCACCGTCGTGCAGTGGGACAAAGACGATTGCGCCTGGATGGGCCTCGTCAAGTTCGACCTGCTCGGGCTCGGCATGCTCTCCGCCCTGCAGTACACCTTCGACATGGTCGACGCCACGCTCGGGGAGCACTGGGAGCTCGCGACGATCCCCGCGGAGGAGCAGGGCGTGTACGACCAGCTCTGCCGGGCCGACGCCGTCGGGGTGTTCCAGGTGGAGTCCCGCGCGCAGATGGGGCTGCTGCCCCGGTTGCAGCCCCGCGAGTTCTACCACCTCGTCGTCGAGATCGCGCTGGTGCGGCCCGGGCCGATCCAGGGCGGTGCCGTGCATCCGTACGTCCGCCGCAAGATGGGCGTCGAGGAGGTCACCTACCTGCACCCCAAGCTCAAGGAGCCGCTCGAGCGCACGCTGGGAATCCCCATCTTCCAGGAGCAGCTCATGCAGGTCGCCGTGGCGGTGGGCGGCTGCACCCCCGACGACGCCGACCACCTGCGCAGGGCGATGGGCTCCAAGCGCGGCATCGAGAAGATCGAGAAGCTGCGCGCCAAGCTCTACGAGGGCATGGCCTCGCACGACATCCACGGCGAGGACGCCGACAAGATCTACGGGGCGATCCAGGCCTTCGCCGGGTTCGGGTTCGCCGAGAGCCACGCGCTGAGCTTCGGGCTGCTCGTCTACGCGAGTGCGTGGATGCGGCTGCACTACCCGGCGGCGTTCCTGGCCTCGATGCTGCGCGCCCAGCCCATGGGCTTCTACTCGCCCCAGAGCCTCGTCGCGGATGCCCGCCGCCACGGTGTGCAGGTGCTCAGGCCCGACATCCAGCGCTCGGGGGCGTACGCCGGGCTCGAGGCTGTGGACCCTGAGGCCCTCGAAGGGCGCCCTTCGGCGGCCTCAGGGAGCGATCGCTGCCTGGACCGCGACCAGCCTCCCGTCGACAAGGTGTTCGACCGCACGGCCCACTTCGACACCGACGAACACCGCCGCGACGGCAATTTCGCCGTGCGCCTCGGGCTCGACGAGGTGAACGGCATCGGTGAGAAGGTGGCGCTGAAGATCGTCGCCGAGCGCGACCGCGCCGGCGAGTTCCGTGACATGAACGATCTCGTGCGACGAGTGGGGCTCACCACCGCCCAGCTCGAGGTGCTCGCCGCTGCCGGGGCGTTCGACTGCTTCGGGCTCGCACGGCGCGAGGCGATGTGGAACGCGGGCAACGCCGCCCAGGACCGCGAGGAGTACCTGCCCGGCAGCATCGTGTCGGTGCAGCCGCCGCTGTTCAGCATGCCGTCGGAGGTCGACGAGCTCATGTCCGATTTGTGGGCGACGGGCATGTCCACCGACAGCCACCCCGTGAAGCACCTGCGCGGTGTGCTCGCGGGCAGGGGCATCCGTACCGCTGCGTCGCTCGCGACCACCGAGAGCGGCAGGCGCATCGAGATCGGCGGCGTCGTCACCCACCGGCAGCGCCCGGCGACGGCGAGCGGCATCACCTTCCTCAACATCGAGGACGAGACCGGGCTCATCAACGTCATCTGCAGCGTCGGGGTGTGGACGCGGTACCGGCGCATCGCGCGGGAGTCGCCGGCGCTCATCGTGCGGGGAATTCTCGAGCGCACCGCGGAGGGGGTGACCAACGTCATCGCCGACAAATTCGAGGTGCTGGCGATGGCCCCGAAGACAGCGTCACGGGACTTCCGATAGCTGAACGATTGTTACCATCTCGCACCGATTGTGAAATACATGGCGTGATGGGGTACATCCTGCTATAGCCTTGCCTCATCGTCGGCAGTTTCCTCGGGAGTTGTCGATGTGGCCTCGACTGTCGGGGCCAGTAGAACGCTCCTGGAGGAGTTTTAAATGGCATTAGGCACCGTCAAGTGGTTCAACGCGGAAAAGGGCTTTGGTTTCATCGCCCCTGAGGATGGAAGTCCTGACGTGTTCGCCCACTACTCGGCGATCGCGACCAGTGGTTACAAGTCTCTCGACGAGAACCAGAAGGTCGAGTTCGACATCACTCAGGGACCGAAGGGTCCCCAGGCGGAGAACATCCGCCCCCTCTGATCTTGATAGCTCAGTAAGGAAACGCCCCCAGCTCCGTTGCTGGGGGCGTTTTCCGTTAAGCCCGCAGTTCCGTTAAGCCCGCAGGCCCTTGCGCAGGAAATCGATGCGCGACTGGAGTTGCGTGACCGTCGCCTGGGCCACCGCCGGGCCGCCGCACACCCGGCGCAGTTCGGCGTGGATGAGCGCGTGCGGCTCCCCCGAGGTCTTCGCGCGAATTCCCACGAGCGCGTTCAGCAGCTTGCGCTGCTCCTTGAGATTGCGGAACAGGGCCGGCTCCTGCTCCTGGCTCGGCTTCGCCGCCGAGCGGCGCGACTGGCGCTGCTGGCGGTGCCAGAGCAGCTCCCGCACCTGGTCGGGCTCGAGGATGCCGGGTAGCCCGATGAAGTCGAGCTCCTCGTCGCTTCCCGGTTCGGCGGCGAAGCCGAACTCCTCTTTACCGAAGTAGACGCGGTCGAAGTTCGCGTCGGACTCCAGCGCCTCCCACACGAATTCCTCGGTGAGCTCCTCGCTGGTGGCCTCCTCGCGGTTCTCCTTGTCGAGCAGGCTGTCGTCGAGCAGTTCGTTCTCGGGCTGCCGGCGGTCGATGGCATGATCGCGCTCGAGCTCGAGCAGGCCCGCGAGATTCACCAGGGTCGGCACGCTCGGCAGGAAGATCGTGGCCGTCTCGCCACGGCGGCGCGCGCGCACGAAGCGCCCCACCGCCTGCGCGAAGAACAGGGGCGTCGAGGACGACGTCGCGTAGACCCCGACGGCGAGCCGCGGCACGTCGACACCCTCCGACACCATGCGCACGGCGACCATCCACCGGGTCTCCCCGGCGGAGAACGTCTCGATTCGGGCCGAGGCCTCCTTCTCGTCCGAGAGCACGACCGTCGCCGGCTCCCCCGTGATGTCGCGCAACAGCTTCGCGTACGCGCGCGCCGACTGCTGGTCGGTCGCGATCACGAGCCCGCCGGCATCCGGCACCGCGTGCCGCACCTCGGTCAGCCGCCGGTCGGCCGCGCGCAGTACGGCAGACATCCAGTCGCCCTTGGGGTCGAGGGCGGTGCGCCAAGCCTGGGCCGTTACGTCCTTGGTGTCCGGCTCGCCGAGACGAGCCTCCATCTCGTCGCCCATGCGGGTGCGCCAGCGCATCTTGCCCGCGTACGACATGAAGATCACGGGCCGCACCACCGCGTCGGTGAGGGCCCGCCCGTACCCGTAGTTGTAGTCGGTGACCGAGGTACGGATGCCCTTCTCATCGGGCGCGTAGGTGACGAACGGTATCGGGGCGAGGTCGCTGCGGAACGGCGTGCCCGTGAGCGACAGGCGCCTCGTGGCGGGGCCGAACGCCTCGCGGATCGCGTCTCCCCAGCTGAGCGCGTCGCCGCCGTGGTGCACCTCGTCGAGAATCACGAGGGTGCGGGCCGACTCGGTGATCTCCCGGTGCAGGGATGCCCGCATGGCCACCTGCGCGTAGGTGACGGCCATGCCGTGGAACCGCCGCCCACCGTACCCGTCACCGTTGCTGTACTCGGGGTTGAGGCGCAGGCCCACCTTGTGCGCCGCGTCTGCCCACTGCCGCTTGAGGTGGTCGGTGGGGGCGACGACGGTGACCCGGTCGACTACCCGGCGCGCGATGAGTTCCACCGCGAGCCGCAGCGCGAACGTGGTCTTACCGGCGCCCGGGGTTGCTGCGGCCAGGAAGTCCTTCGGCTCGCGGAGGAAGTACTCGTCGAGTGCCTCGGCCTGCCAGGCGCGCAGCTTGTCCGCGGTTCCGCGGGCGGCGCGCTCGGGGTAGGAGGGTGAGAGGTGCTCGGCCGCGAAAGTACCGACGGTTCTGTTGAACACCGTAGGGCCGGGCAAGGGAGTGCTCACTTGATGGAACTTTACCCGAGCCCGCTGACACCGATCAGTCGCGCTGGCCCATCCGCGGACGTTCGTACCCGTTGTGGCCGAGCAGGCGAGCGGGCTTCACGGCACCGCGCCCGAACTTGGCGCTCGCGGCATCCATGACATCCTCCGCCTCGCGCCAGCCCTCGGACTCGTCCCACAGGCCGAACTGGGTGGAGGCCGTGTCTTGCAGTTGCTCTGCGCGCACCCCGACGAGTCGGATCGGGGCGTCCTGCTTGCCGAGTGCCTCGTAGATCTCGCGTACCTCCTCGTAGATCTTCCTGCCGAGGTCGGTGGGCTCGGCGATCGTGCGCGAGCGCGTGATCGTCGTGAAGTCGCCGAACCGCAGTTTGAGTACGACGGTGCGCCCGACGAGGTTCGCCTTCCGCAGTCGCACGGCGACCATGTTCGACATGCGCAACAGCTCGGCCCGGATGACCGTGGGGTCGGTGATGTTCGTCTCGAAGGTCATCTCGTGGCCGACGCTCTTCTCCTCAGCACGGGTGTGCACGCGGCGCGGGTCGATGCCCCAGGAGAGGTCGTGCAGCCGGTCGGCGCCCGCCTCGCCCACGGCGCGCAGCAGGGTGTCGCGCGAGGCGTGCGCGATGTCGCCGATGGTGTGCAGGCCGCGACCGCGCAGCACCTCCTCGGTCTTGCCCCCGACGCCCCACAGCTTGGCGATGGGAAGGGGATGCAGAAGGGCGATGGTCTGATCGGCGGGCACCACGAGCAATCCGTCGGGCTTGGAGAGGCCGGAGGCGAGCTTCGCGACGAACTTGGTGGAGGCGGCGCCCACCGAGCAGATGAGGCCCGTCTCGGCCCGCACGCGGCTGCGGATGAGCTCGGCGACCCGCAGCGGCGAGCCGAACACCGTGCGCGCACCGGCCACATCGAGGAAGGCCTCGTCGATGCCGAGTCGCTCCACGATCGGGGTGACCTCGTCGAAGATCTGCATGACCATCGAGGAGAAGTGCTGGTACCGCTCGAAGTGCGGCTCGAGCACGATCGCGTCGGGGCAGCGCCGCAGCGCTATCGACATGGGCAGCGCGGAGTTGACCCCGAACTTGCGAGCCTCGTACGTCGCGGCGGTGACGATCGAGCGGGCGGAGCGGTGGCCGACGATGACGGGCTTGCCCTTGAGCTCAGGATGATCGAGCAGCTCCACGGAGGCGAAGAACGCATCCATGTCGACGTGCAGGATCGTCGCCGTGCTGTCGTCGACGCCGGCCGGAGTGACGTGGCGCCCCGTGCCGTCCTGCTTGCCCATGCGCCAATCCTCCCACCCGGGCATGACAAAGGCGGGCGCCCCGAGGAGCGCCCGCCCGAGGTGCCACTACGCGCGGCGGCGGCGGAAGATGAGGCCGAAGACCAGCAGCACGATGATCGCCCCGCCGATGGCGAAGAGCCACGACGTGATCGACCAGAACCCGTTATCGCCGTAGAGGTCGGGGAAGAAGAAGCCCGAGACCCAGCCGCCGAGCATGGCGCCGAGCACGCCCAGGATGATCGTCAGGAACCAGCCGACCTTCTGGCGAAGGACGAGCTTGGCGATGACGCCGGCAATGATGCCGAGGATCAGGAACGGTATGAATCCCATGTCGGATACTCCAGGGGTGATGGTTATGCACACGCGACTGCGACGTGCAGGCCCAGTGTGGCAGTACGGGCGCCCCCGGCAACAGTAGAAGGGCGGCCTGCCGAAGCACGCCGCCCTTCCGTGAGTCGAGGAGTTACGCCCGACGACTGCCGCGCGTGACGAGCCCGTAGATCAGGAGCACCACGATGGCGCCTCCGATGGCGAGCAGCCAGGTCTGAATGGAGAAGAAGCCCTCCAGGCCGATGCCGAAGACGGCGCTGCCGATGAAGCCACCCAGAAGGGCGCCCACGACACCGAGGACGAGCGTGATGATCCATCCGCCACCCTGAGTGCCCGGCAGGATTGCCTTCGCGATGGCGCCGGCAACAAGTCCAAGTACGATCCAGCCGATGATTCCCATGACGACCTCCCAGTCGGTCATTTACTGCGGCACCGGGTCTCGGCGCCTCGTCAACACAACCACGGGGGCCCGGTGCGTGACTGCCCCTTGCCGTTGCGCGCCGTGTCTGGTAGTTGCGCGGGCATCGCGTGAGTAATGCTTGAGGCATGGCACAGCAGCATCCCTGGAGCAGGTACGTCGCGATCGGCGATTCGTTCACGGAGGGCATCGGCGACCCCGAGCCCCAGAGCCCGGGCGGGCACCGCGGCTGGGCGGATCGCGTCGCCGAGGTGCTCGCCGCGCAGACCGACGACTTCGCCTACGCGAACCTCGCGATCCGCGGGCGGCTCCTGCAGCAGATCTCCGACGAACAGGTTGACGCCGCGCTCGAGCTCAAGCCCGACCTGATCACCGTCTCAGCGGGCGGCAACGACATCATCCGCCCCGGCACGGACGCCGACGACGTGTCACGCCGCTTCGAGTCGATGATCGAGCGCCTGCGCAGCGACGGGGCGACGGTCGTCATGTTCAACGGCCCGGACATCGGCATGACCCCGGTGCTCGGCCGCGTGCGCGGCAAGGTCGCGATCTACAACGAGAACCTGCGCGCGATAGCGCAGCGGCACGACTGCATCGTCGCCGACATGTGGGCGTTGCGCGAGCTGGCAGACCCACGGATGTGGGCTCCCGACCGCCTGCACTTCTCCCCCATCGGTCACAACACGATCGCGGCGATGGTGCTCGATGCGCTCAACATCGATCACGCGCTCGAGCCCTACAACCCGGAGCCGCTGCCGCCCCGGCGCTGGCGCCAGGCGCGTGCGGAAGACATCGGCTGGGCGCGGGAGTACCTCGTGCCGTGGGTGCTGCGGCGCGTGCGCCACCAGTCGTCGGGCGACAACATCACGCCCAAGCGACCGGCATTCGACCGGTGATCGAGCGACGCCGGGATCAGATCCCGGCGTAGCCCGTGCGCCCGGCTGCGGGGCAGTCGAACGGGTCGGTCGAGCGCCCGACCTCGTTGAGGTAACGCACGACGGTTCCGTAGGCGGAGGTGAGGCCGACCTCGGTGTACTCGATGCCCTTGGCCTCGCAGTACTCCTTGGTGATCTCCCCCGCGCGGCGCAGGTTCGGCCGCGCCATGCTCGGGAAGAGGTGGTGCTCGACCTGGTAGTTGAGGCCGCCCATGAAGTGGTTCATGACGTGCCCACCGCGGATGTTGCGGCTGGTGAGCACCTGGCGGCGCAGGAAGTCGACCTTCGATCCCTTCGGCAGGATCGGCATGCCGATGTGGTTGGGCGCGAACGACGCACCCATGTAGAGGCCGAAGATCGCGAGCTGGACGCCCAGGAAGGCGAACGCCATGCCGAGCGGCATGAAGGTGAACAGCACCGAGATGTACACGATGTTGCGCACGGCGAGCAGCACGATCTCGAGGGCGCGCTTGTCGACCTTGCCCTTGGAGAACACGGTGATGAAGGCGTGGCGGTGCAGGTTGATGCCCTCGAGCAGCAGCACGGGGAAGAACAAGTAGCCCTGCTTGTTGGCGAGCCACTTCGTCAGGCCGGTGAGGCCCTTGGCCTCCTCGGCCTGGAAGATGATGAAGTCGGTCTCGATGTCCGGGTCTTTGCTCACGGTGTTCGGGTTGCCGTGGTGGCGCGTGTGCTTGGTCATCCACCACGAGTAGCTGATGCCCACCAGGAGGTCGGCCATGATGCGGCCGCCGAAGTCGTTTGCCTTGCCCGACTCGAACACCTGGCGGTGGGCGAGCTCGTGGGCCATGAAGGCGTACTGGGTGAAGATGATGCCGAGTACCGCGGCGATCAGCAGCAGGTACCACGTGTCGTGCAGCAGCGCGAAGCCGAACCAGGCCGCGACCATGGCCGTGGTGATGACGCCGAACGTGATCGCGTAGAACCGCTTGCGCCGGCGGAGGAGCCCCGCATCACGCACCGTGTGCAGCAGCGCCGAGAACTCCGAGAGGGGATTGCCCAGTCCGCGGTTACCCGTCTTGATGATGCGGGTAGGTTCGGCAGCAGCAGTAGTCACGTGGCCCTAACGGGTCGGATGACTTCACAGCCACAGCGGGTGAGCAGGTGCTCGAGATACGGCAAGCGTAGCGGGCGAGCCTGTGAACGGCCCGCGACTTGCTCGAACATCTAAAAGAGTTCGCCGGGATTCGTCAGCCGCCACCACGGACCGGGGTCGTCGATGGTCGCCGAGAGGGTGAGCGGCACGGTGACCGTGCGTGTTCCGACGGTGAAGGTGACGGCGCCGACATCCGAGCCGACCGCGGCGAGATGGAGCGGGTCGACGTCGATCGCCGCGGTCACGGGGGTCGCCGACCACACCGCGATCGACGCGTCCTCGGCGGCGACGGCGGTCGCGGCATCCCCCCACGCTGTCGTGTAGTTCGCGTACACCTGGCCCTTCGTGGCGAGTGGGACCTCGGTGAACCCCGCGTCGACCTCGGCGAGCAGGGAGCGGATCGCGGCGTCGATCGTGTCGTGGTCGGGCCCGCCGAGCACGACGCCCACCACGGTGATGGTGGTGGTGCCGACCGTGTGCTCCTGCGAGAACAGCAGGCACGAGCCGGCCTCGTCGAGGGTGCCCGTCTTGATACCGTCGACCCCGTCGACGCCCAGCAGGCCGTTGCGGTTCTCGATGGTGCCGATCTCGGGCACGTCCATGACCTGGGTCGAGACGATCTCGGCGATCACCGGGTTCGCCTCGGCGAGTTTCGCGAGCTCGATGAGATCTGCGACAGTGCTGCGGTTGCCCGGCGAGACCCCGGTCGGTTCCTCGATGCTCGTGCTCGTGAGCCCGTGCGCGGCGAGCCAGGTCGCGGCCGCGGAGATGAATGCCGACTCGGAGCCGTAGCCCCACGTCGCGAGCGACTCGGCGTAGTTGTTCGCCGACTCCATGAGCATGACGTTCATGGCATTGCGCTGCGACATGACCATGCCCGGATACACCGACTCGACGACCCCGCCATCGGCGAGCTGGGCGTCGTAGAAGCCCTGATCGACATCGCCGAAGGTGATGTCGGGACCCTGCTCCCCCAGTGCCAGCGGATGGGCGTCGAGCACGACGAGCGCCGTGATGATCTTCGAGATGGAGGCGATGGGCAGGGCATCCGTCGATCCCGCGCTCGCGAGCACCCCCGGGTAGCCGACGGCGCCCACTCCCGAGGCCCCGTAGGCCGGGAAGGTGACGGCGGGCTGCACTGCGGCGGGCGGCGTGTAGGCCGCCACCGCGGGCTCGACGGCCTGCAGCGGGGCGAGCAGCGTGAGCGGCAGGTAGAACGCGGTGGCGAGCGCGACGAGCCCACCGCCGAACACGGCGATGCGGCGACGTCGGTAGATCTGGCGTCGAGTCAGCGGCACGCCCTAAAGCATAAGCACCGCAGCCTAAGCGAGCCCTCCATCGACCGAGCGGCGCACCGGCACCGATTCCTCGGGCACCAGCACCTCGGTCGACTCGTTGAGTGACTCGCCGCGGAAGAACGGCTTCGACCCGCGGAAGAACGACCACACGATCATGAGCACGACGCCGACGGCGAGCGAGCCGATGCCGACGACGAACACTCCGCCCACCCCGAACAGCACGGTGTAGCCGTAGTCCGGGTTGAACATGTCGATCGCGGAGAACACGAACGCGGCGGTGAGCATGAGCGCCCCGAGCAGCGGGAACAGGAACTTGAAGAAGACGTTGTGCACGGAACTGAACAGCTCACGGCGGAAGAACCACACGCACGCGTACCCGGTGATCGCGTAGTAGAACGCGATAGCGAGGCCGAGCGAGAGGATCGTGTCGGAGAGGAAGTCCTCGCTCACGATCGTGAGCCCCACGTAGAAGACCGTCGCGACGACGCCCATGACGATCGTCGAGAAGGCCGGGGTGTGGTACTTCGGGTGCACGACCCCGAACCGCCGCGGCAGTGCCTTGTACGCGGCCATCGCGAGAGTGCCGCGCGCCGTGGGCAGGATCGTGGTCTGCGTCGACGACACCGCGGAGACGAGCACCGCGATCACCAGCAGCCAGGCGAACGGCCCGAACAGTACGTCCTTGAGGGCGAAGAAGACGTCCTCGGCGTTGCTCTCGTTGCCCAGGCCGAGCCCGCTCGAGCCGAGGCCCGCGTAGGCCATGGCGGCGACGGTGACGCCCACGTAGGTGACCAGCAGGATGAGGGTGGAGAGGATCGCCGCGCGGCCGGGCGTGCGCTGCGGGTCCTTGGTCTCCTCGTTGAGGGCGAGGCAGGTGTCCCAGCCCCAGTAGATGAACAGGGCGAGCAGGATGGCCTCGACGAACCCCGAGGCCGACTCGAACGCGAACGGGTTGAACCACGAGATATCCGGTGCGGTTGCCCCGGCGGGGGCGGTGCCCGTGGCGACGGCGACGATCGCTGCGACCACGAAGATGCCCAGTGCGAGGTACTGGATGCCCAGCAGCACGTTCTGCAGCTTCTCGCCGATCTCGGTGCCGCGGTAGCTGATGAAGGTCATGAGCGCGATGAACACGACGCCCGTCGCCGTGACGATGACGGGGTTCTCGGCGAGGTCGGCGTTGACGAGCAGCCAGAAGTACTTGCCGCCGATCTGCGCGAGGTTCGCGAGCACCACGATGCCGGCGACGGCCACGCCCCACCCGCCCATCCAGCCGACTCGGGGGCCGAAGGCCTTGGTCGCCCAGGTGAAGGTCGTACCGCAGTCCGGAACCGCACGGTTCAGCTCGCGGTACGCGAAGGCGATGAGCAGCATGGGCACGAACGCGATGATGAACGCGATGGGCGCCTGCGCCCCCACGGCGAGCACGACGAACCCGAGCGTGGCCGCGAGCGAGTACACGGGAGCCGTGGACGCGAGGCCGATGACCGTGGAGCCGAACAGGCCGAGGGTTCCGGTCGCGAGCCCCTTGCCGCCGAGCTCGGTGATGGGCGATGGGTCTTCTTTGACTGCCATGGCGCGAGCCTACAACGAGGCAGGTTTAGTGTCAGTGCATGCAGACAGTTCCGTTCGAGGAGACGGCGATCGACGCCTACCCCTCGAAGGCGGCGTGGGATGCCGCGGCCGCCGAGCTCGTCTCGACGATGCTGAGACGCTGGAACCTGACGGCCGGTGAGGCCTTCGTGGGCGGTGAGGCGGCCTCGGTGCTGCGCGTGACGACCGACGACGGCGGCACCGCCGTGCTCAAGGTGGGGTACCCGCACGTCGAGGGCATCTGGGAGGCGGTGGCGCTCGAGGGCTGGGGCCCCGCGCTCGCCCCCCGGGTGCTGCGGCAGGACGCGTGGACGTGGGCCCTCCTCCTCGAGGACGTGCGGCCGGGCATCCCCCTGCTGCGCTACCAGGTGCCCGCGCAGGATGCGCTGCGCTCGGCCGCGCGCCTCTACGAGGTCACCTCCACGCGGCAGATTCCCGAGGGGCTCCCCCGGCTGCAGGAGTCGATGCGGCCCTTCCTCGACAAGGCGCTCTCGCGCTTGCGGCAGCACCTGCCCCTCCTCGGCGAGAACGGGGGCGTGCTCGAGGCCGGTCTCGAGACCTTCGCGGCCCTGCTCGAGATCTCGCCGCGCGACTCGTTCCTGCACGGCGACTTCAACCCGGGCAACGTCATCAGCAGCGACCGGGGGTGGCGCGTCATCGACCCCAAGCCGATGCGGGGGGATGCCGCGTTCGACCTGTGGCCCCTGGTGAGCCAGCTCGGCAGCCCCTGGTCGCAGGCGCACCCCGAGACTGTGCTCGCCGACCAGCTACGGCTCGTCACGGGCATCACCGACGTCGACTACGACCGGGCGGCCCGCTGGGGCTTCGCCCGCGCCGCGCTGAACGTCAGCTGGTTCCTCGACGAGCAGGACGGCCGCGCCGCCCTCGCCGCTCTGCGCGAGGCAAGGAGCTGGCAGCGGGTCAGCGCACCCTGAGCGTGTAGATCCCCACCGCGCTCGCGGCGGCGACGTTGAGCGAGTCGACGCCGTGCAGCATCGGGATCGTGACGACGGTGTCGGCCGCCCGCAGCGCGGCGGCGCTGAGCCCATCACCCTCGGTGCCGAGCACGAGTGCGATGCGCTCGGGCGGGTCGGCGGCGAACTCGTCGAGTGTCACGGCGTCGTCAGCGAGGGCGAGGGCGGCGATATGGAACCCCGCTGCGCGCAGCTCGTCGGCCCCGAGCGGCCAGTCGGGCAGCCGGGTCCACGGCACCTGCAGCACGGTGCCCATGCTCACGCGCACGCTGCGCCGGTAGAGCGGGTCGGCACAGCGCGGGGTCACGAGCACCGCGTCGGCGCCCAGACCCGCGACGGAGCGGAAGATGGCACCGACATTGGTGTGGTCGACGATGTCCTCGAGCACGACGACGCGGCGGGCATCCCTGAGGAGGTCTGCTACCGGCGCGAGCGCGGGCCTGTGCATCGACGCGAGTGCCCCGCGGTGCAGGTCGAAGCCGGTGAGCGATTCGAGCAGCGGACCCTCGCCGACGAACACCGGGATGTCGAACGGCTCCAGCAGGGGCGCGAGCTCGTCGAGCCAGCGCTCGAGCATGAGCACGGATCTCGGCCGGTGGCCGGCCGCGAGGGCGCGCGAGATGACCTTGGCCGATTCGGCGATGTACAGGCCGCCCTCGGGCTCGGTGCGGCGGCGGAGGGCGACGTCGGTAAGGTTCGCGTAGTCGGCGAGCCGGTCGTCGGAGAGGTCGGTGATGGTCACAACCTGCATACGAACCTCCGGATCGGGGCGTCACGGAAACATATCCGCAACGTCCGTTGTTTAGTCTTTCAGAGACGAGAGGGAGGTCCATGTCGCAGACAGCTGTGGAGACCCCCGCGTTCGAGCAGGCGGTGGCCACCCTGCGGGGCAAGACGGTCGCCGTGCTGACCGGTGCCGGCGTGAGCACTGACTCGGGCATCCCCGACTACCGCGGCGAGGGCGCCCCCGTGCGCACGCCCATGACGTTCCAGCAGTTCCTCGTCGACACCGAGTACCGCAAGCGGTACTGGGCGGGCAGCCACTTGGGCTGGAAGCGGTTCTCCGCGGCCTCGCCGAACGCCGGGCACAAGGCCCTCGCCGATCTCGAGCTCGCGGGCATCGTCGATGGAATCGTCACGCAGAACGTCGATGGCCTCCACCTGCGCGCCGGTTCGCAGCGCGTCGTCGACCTCCACGGCAGCATGGACCGCGTGGTGTGCCTCACCTGCGGCCAGTACTACGCGCGCGGCGGCATCGCCGACCAGATCACCACCGCCAACCCGTGGATCGAATCGCCGGAGGCCGTCGAGCTCTCCCCCGACGGCGATGTCGAGGTCAAGGACGCCTCATCCTTCGTCATCCCGGAGTGCACGGTGTGCGGCGGCATCCTCAAGCCCGACGTCGTGTTCTTCGGCGAGTTCGTGCCGAAGGAGAAGTTCGGGGAGGCCACGGCGCTCCTCCAGTCCGCAGATGCGCTGCTCATCGCCGGATCGTCGCTCGTGGTCAACTCGGGCATCCGTCTGCTCGAGCAGGCGAGCCGCCGCAAGGTGCCGATCGTCATCATCAACCGCGGCATCACCAAGGGCGACAACCGCGCCTCGGTTAAGATCGATGCAGGGACTTCGGAGACGCTCGTGTCGCTCCTGGAGAGACTCGGCGCCTGACCGGGCTCCCTTCCGGGAGGGAATTCTGTGCTGCTCTACCTCGTACGCCACGGCGAGACCGACTGGAACAACCAGCGGCGCATCCAGGGCACGACGGACATTCCGCTCAACGACACGGGTCGCGAGCAGGCGGCCCGAACGGGCCGGTTGCTCGCCCGGCGCGCGTGGGATGCCGTGATCGCGAGCCCGCTGTCGCGCGCCCGCGAGACCGCGAGCATCATCGCGGGCGAACTCGGCCTGCCCGAGCCCACCACCGACGATCGGCTGGTGGAGCGCAACTACGGCGAGGCCGAGGGCCTCGACTTCGCCGAGATGCAGCGCATCTTCCCCGAGGACACCCCCGTGCCCGGGCGCGAGAAGCGGTCGGCGGTCGCCGCACGGGCCATCGAGGCCCTCATGGACATCGCCCACGGCCACCCCGACGAGGCCGTGGTCGTCGTGAGCCACGGCGGGCTCATCCGCTCGGTGCTGCGCAAGGTCGACCCCGAGGGCGACCACGGCATGATCACCAACGGCTCGGTGCACAGCTTCCGCTACGAGGACGGCGCGCTCAGCCTCATCGCGTTCGACGACCCCATCGAGGAGGAGTCGGTCGAGGGCGAGGACCTGCGCGAGCAGAACCCCATGGAGGCACGGCGATGACGGGTCAGAAGCGATGACGGATGCCCGCGCCGCGGCCTTCCAGCAGCGCCTCGCCGAGCGGGGCATCGACATCGAGCCGCGCGAGATGGACGAGAGCACCCACACCGCCCAGCAGGCGGCGGACGCGCTCGGCTGCAGTGACGCCGCCATCGTCAAGAGCCTCGTCTTCGTCTCCGACGGCGAACCGCTGCTCGTGCTCGCGTCCGGCCCGAACCGGGTAGACACGACGCTCCTCTCGGCGCTGCTCGGAGCACCGGTGACCATGGCGGACGCGAAGCGGGTCAAGCTCGCCACGGGGTCGTCGATCGGCGGAGTGCCCCCGCTCGGGCATCCGGAACCGCTGCGCACCGTCATGGACGAGACGCTCCTCGAGCTGCCCGTCGTGTGGGCGGCGGCCGCCTCGGCGACCTCGGTGTTCCCGATCGAACCCCGCCGGCTCGCCGAGCTCACCGCGGCTACCGTCGCGCGCGTGTCCTGAGTTTCCGGCGCTCGTAGGTCTCGGTGAGCACCTCGAGCAGGGCCTTGGCGGCGTCCGGCCAGTTGTACTGCCGCGCCCAGCGCACCGAGGCCGCAGACCGCCGCGCCCACTCCGCGGGGTCGTCGAGCTCGTGCACCGCGGCGACGAACGACGCGATGTCCGTCGGGTCGAAGTAGCCCGCGTCGGGCCCGCCGATCTCACGGAAGATGGGGATGTCGCTCACGAGCACGGGGGTGCCCAGCGCCTGGGCCTCGATGACGGGCAGGCCGAAGCCCTCGTCCTTCGAGGCCGAGACGAGGGCCGTCGCCCCGATCAGTGCCTCGGAGTACTCGGCATCGCTCGCCCCGTTGCGGAACACGAGCGAGCCCGCCGGCGCGAGCGCCTCCAACCTGGCCCGATCCGCGTCCGAGATGCGGCTCATGAGCTGCAACCGGTAGCCGGGGAGCTGCGCCATCGCCCGCGCCAGGAACTCGACGTTCTTGTAGGGCATGAACGAACCCATGTACACGAGATCCCGCGACGCGGGCGCTGTGCGGGTCGGGACGGCCTCCGGATGCTCGGTGCCGAGCAGCACGACGCGCACCGGGTTCTTCGTGAGCCGGTGGCGCTCGAGGAGCGCTCGGGTCGTCTCGGAGTCCACGAGGTGCGCGTCCGCCTTGTTGAGCAGGCTCCGCTGGAAGCCCCACCACAGGTGGTAGATGCGCCAGATGAGTCGCACGAACTGGTTGAAGTCACGTGGCGGCGTTCGCTGGGAGTAGTAGATGAGGTCGTGCACGGTCGTGACGAGGGCGTAGTCGCGGCCACTCGGACCCATGGTCTGCATGGGAGTGAAGACGACATCGGGCTCGTACTTGTTGACGACGCGGGCCACCCACGGCTCGAGGATGCTCGTGTGCGACGGACCCTTCACCCACGGGAGGTCGGGCAGCATCTCGAGCTGCCGCTCGTCTTCGATGAGCATGGTCACGGGGTGCAGCTTCGCGAGCTCCTCGACGAGGTGCGCTCCATACCGGCTGATGCCGTCGTGGCGCCCCAGCCGGGTGTAGCGGCTATCGAACAGGATCTTCACGCGAGCTCGCCATCGCCCAAGAACGCCACGATCTCGGCGGCGGCCTCGCGCGGCTTCTCGTAGTGCACGAGGTGGCCGACGCCTTCGAGGATCGTGAGGCGGGCATCCGGGAAGAGGGTCGCGAGCCGGCGCTGGTCGGCGACCGAGGTGATCGGGTCGCGGTCGGCCCCGATGAGCAGCGTCGGCACGGCGATGCGCGGAGCCACCTGGATCACGTCGTTGCTGATCGACGCCTCGAAGCCCTGCACGACCGTGTCGCGATTGGCGTAGCGGCTGAAGTAGGTGTCGTGCTGGTCGTGGATCCACCGGCGCAGCCGCTTGTCCTTGGTCTGCACCATGACGAGGCTCATGCCGCGCACGATGACGGGCAGCGAGAGCAGCCCCCTGCCGATGCGCTCGGGCAGCGCCCGCGCGACGCGGTAGAAGCCGAGCGTGAGCTGGCTGCCGATGCGGTTGGGCCCCTCCAGGGCGGGCGCGGCAATCGGGTTCACGAGGATGAGCTTCGGGGTCGGCAGCCCGCCGGCGACCGCCGCGGAGGCCACGATCGAGCCGAAGGAGTGGCCGAGGATCACGGCGGTGCCCCGCACGCCGAGCGCCTCGACGAAGGCGGAGAGCCACTCGGAGTAGGCGGTGATGTCGTGGGTGCGTCCCGGGAGCGGGCCCGAGTCGCCGAATCCCGGTAGGTCCGGGCTGATGATGCGCAGGCCGCGCAGGTGGGCGACGACGGGCTCGAGGCCGTGGTGCTCACCCCGGTAGCCGTGCACGACGACGACGGTGGTTGTGGCATCCGTGGGGCCGTACTCCCAGTAGTGGGTGTCACCGCCGAGCACCTCGATCGTGTGCTGCCGCGCGGGTATTCCGGCGAGCAGTGCTGAGTACGGTGAATCCACGGGCACGGTCGCAATCTTAGGGTTCGCCGACTGTACAAGCGCTTGCAGCGCGGCCCTAGACTCGATTGGTGACCTTCACCGCGCCCATCCAACTGCCCGGCCTGGCCCTCGACCCCCAGTGGTACCGCAGGGCGGTGTTCTACGAGGTGATGGTGCGCTCGTTCTACGACAGCAACGGCGACGGGTCGGGCGACATCGCGGGCCTCATCGGCAAGCTCGACTACCTGCAGTGGCTCGGCATTGACGCGCTGTGGATTCCGCCGTTCTACCAGTCGCCGCTGCGCGATGGCGGCTACGACGTCTCGGACTTCATGAGCGTGCTGCCCGAGTTCGGCACGGTCGACGAATTCAAAGACCTCGTGACCAAGGCGCACGAGCGCAACATGCGCATCGTGATCGACTACCCGCTGAACCACACCTCCGACCAGCACGACTGGTTCCAGCAGTCCCGACAGGACCCGGAGGGGCCGTACGGCGACTTCTACGTCTGGAACGACGACGACGAGAAGTACCCGAACATCCGTATCATCTTCGTCGACACCGAGGAGTCGAACTGGACTTTCGACCCCGTGCGGCGCCAGTTCTTCTTCCACCGGTTCTTCTCGCACCAGCCCGACCTCAATTTCGAGAACCCCGCGGTGCGCGCGGCCGTGCTCGACACGGTGCGCCACTGGATGGACCTGGGTGTCGACGGCATCCGCCTCGACGCGATCCCCTACCTGTTCGAGTCGGAGGACGGCAACGGCGAGGGCGAGCCCAAGACCCACGAGTTCATCAAGGAGATCCGCGCGATGGTCGACCGGGAGTACCCCGGCCGCATGCTCATCGCCGAGGCCAACCAGTGGCCGCAGGAGGTCGTCGCGTTCTTCGGCACCGAGGAGGAGCCCGAGTGCCACATGGCGTTCGACTTCCCGGTCATGCCCCGCATCTTCTACTCGCTGCGCTCCCAGCACGCCGGAGAGCTGGTGAGGGTGCTCACCGAGACCACCGAGGTGCCCGCGGGCGCAGCCTGGGGCGTCTTCCTGCGCAACCACGACGAGCTCACGCTCGAGATGGTCTCCGAGGAGTACCGCCAGGCGATGTACGGCTGGTACGCCTACGACCCACGGATGCGCAGCAACGTCGGTATCCGCAGGCGACTGGCTCCCCTGCTCGACAACTCGCGCGCCGAGACCGAGCTCGCCCACGCGCTGCTGTTCTCCCTGCAGGGATCGCCCTTCCTGTACTACGGCGACGAGATCGGCATGGGCGACAACATCTGGTTGCCCGACCGCGACTCCTCGCGCACGCCCATGCAGTGGACCCCCGACCGCAACGCGGGCTTCTCCACCGCAGACCCGGGCAAGCTCTTCCTGCCGGTCGTGCAGTCGCTCGTCTACAACTACAACCTGGTGAACGTGGAGTCGCAGCTCGCGCAGTCGCGGTCGCTGCTGCACTGGGTGCGCAACGTCATCCACGTGCGCAAGGGGCACCCGACGTTCGGGCTCGGCACGCTGCGCGTGCTGTCGACGAACCACGAATCCGTTCTCGCCTTCGTGCGGGAGTACGAGGGTGCCGACACGCAGTTCGGAGACTCCCCCGAGGCCGTGCTGTGCGTCTTCAGCTTCTCGCACAACCCCGTGTCGGTGACCATCGACGTCGACGGCTACGAGGGCTCGGCTACCTTCGACCTGTTCGGTGGCGGCGAGTTCCCGACGGTGGGTCCCGATGGCGAACTGACTCTCACGCTGGCCACGCAGAGCTTCTACTGGCTGCACCTCGGCGACTCGCGGCGCTGAGAGAGCTCCTGCACAGCGCAGCGAGCCTCCCGGCCGCTGTCGGGTGCGGCGCCTAGCCTTGAGGTCATGAGTACGTGGGGCCGGCTGGCAGTCTTCGATCTGGAGACGACCGGTGTCGACATCGAGACCGCGCGCATCGTCTCCGCGTGCGTCGCGGTCCTCGAGCCCGACGGTTCCGTCGTCGAGCGCTGGGACTGGCTGGCCGACCCGGGCGTCGAGATCCCCGACGGCGCCTCGGCCGTGCACGGCATCACCACGGAGCGCGCACGCACCCTCGGTCGGCCCGCGGTCGACGTCGTCGGTGAGATCACGCAGACGCTGCGGGTGCTGCTCGCCCTCGGCATCCCCCTCGTCGTCTACAACGCGCCGTACGACCTGAGCCTGCTCGACCGCGAGTGCCGCCGCTACGGCCGCGTGCCACTCGCCACCCCCACCCTCGTCATCGACCCGCTCGTGCTCGACAAGGCCGTCGACCGCTACCGCAAGGGCAAGCGCACCCTCGAGGTCACCGCCGAGCTCTACGGCGTCACGCTCGACGATGCGCACGACGCTGGCTCCGACGCGATCGCGGCCGGGCGCGTCGCGCAGTCGCTCGCGCGCGCCTACCCCGAGGAACTCGACATCCCGGCCGCCGACCTGCACGGCCGCCAGGAGATCTGGTTCGCCGAGCAGGCAGCGAGCTTCGCCGACTACATCCGCACCGTCAAGGGCGACGACACCTACGTCTCCGACGAGTCGTGGCCCGTGCGCACGAGCGAGCACCCGACGAGCGTTGTCGACACCCAGCCCATCCCCGCGCCGGAACCGCGGCCCAGCCGCACGGTGCCGCACCTCGACTTCAACACCGGTGTGCTCGAGCTCGAGGGCATGCCCATGGCACTGCCCAGCTTCGAGCTTCCCGCCGCCCCCGCGCACGACAACCCCGCGCACGACCGCTCCGGGCCGGACAACTCCGGGCCGGACAACACAGCGCCGGACAACCGCGAGACCGCGGAGGTCTACGTGCCGCCGATGGCGGGCTCCGCCTATGCGACGGCCCCGCCGCCCAAGCGGCAGACGGTGCTGCGCGTCGCGGCGGCCATCATCACGGATGCCACGGGCCGCACCCTCCTCGTGCGCAAGCGCGGCACCACCGCGTTCATGCAGGCCGGCGGCAAGATCGAGCCCGGCGAGAGCGCGCTCCAGGCCCTGACCCGCGAGCTGCGGGAGGAGGTCGGCCTCGACGTCGATCTCGACACGACGGAGTACCTGGGCAGCTTCCGGGCCGAGGCCGCGAACGAGCCAGACACGGTCATCCGTGCCGAGGTCTTCGCCATGTCCATCGACCGCATCGTGGTGCCCAGCGAGGAGATCGAGCAGGTGATCTGGATCGAGACCGACGAGCCGTTCGGCATCGAGCTCGCGCCACTCACGCGCGACACGGTCCTGCCGCTGTGGATGTCGCGGCGCTCGACGCTGTTCTGATCTCGGCTTCGCTCGATCACCTGTTAACCGCAGAATGGCCGCCCGAAGGCGGCCATTCGCGTGTGAAGACTAGTTCTTCTTGGTGCCGAAGCCCGCGTAGCGCGAGTTGAACTTCTCGACGCGGCCCGCGGAGTCCATGATGCGCTGCTTGCCCGTGTAGAACGGGTGCGACTCCGACGAGATCTCGACGTCGATGACCGGGTACGTAACACCGTCGAGCTCGATGGTCTTGTCGCTCGTCGCGGTCGAGCGCGTGAGGAAGGTGGCGCCGGACGCGAGGTCGCGGAACACGATCGCGTTGTAAGCGGGGTGAGTGTCGGTCTTCATAGTGGTAATCCCTGTGATGTGGAAGGAAGTTTGTGGGCCGAGGGCCAGCTAGCAAGCCTACCAGAAAGGTCAGGCGGCGCGAGCGGTGAATCGGCCGTCGTGCTTGGCGACCTCGAGCGGCAGCCCGAATGCCCCGCTCAGGTTCTCGGAGGTGATGACCTCGTCGATGACGCCCGCCGCCTGCACCTCGCCGTCGGCGAGCAGGAGGGCGTGGGTGAAGCCCGAGGGGATCTCTTCGACGTGGTGCGTCACCATGACGATCGCCGGCGACCGCTCCTCGCGCGCGAACCCGCCGAGCAGGCCCACGAGCTCCTCCCGCGCACCGAGGTCGAGGCTGGCGGCGGGCTCGTCGAGCAGCAGCAACTCGGGGTCGGTCATCACCGAGCGCGCGATCTGCACGCGCTTCTGCTCGCCGTCGCTCAGGTCGCCGAACCGGCGGTCTTCGAGGTGGGTGAGCTTCCACTCGGCGAGCACCCGCTGCGCGCGGCGGATGTCGACCTCCTCGTACGACTCGTTCCAGCGGCCGGTGACCGAGTAGGCGGCGGTGAGCACGACATCGAGCACCCGCTCGTCGCGGGGCACCTTGCGTGCGAGCGCCGTCGACGCGAAGCCGATGCGCGGCCTCAACTCGAAGACGTCTGCCTTGCCCAGCGCGTCGTCGAGCACCTGCACGCGGCCGGAGGTCGGGTGCATCTGCGCGGCCGCGAGCTGCAGGAGCGTGGTCTTGCCGGCGCCGTTCGGGCCGAGGATCACCCAGCGCTCTGCGGCGTCGACGGTCCACGAGACGGACCTGAGGATGGGATTGCCGTCGCGCACGACTGAGACATCGGAGAACTGGAGAACACTTGCCATGGTGCCTCCAGCCTAGGCGCTAGACGAGACTCGCGTAGATCTCGCGGGTGCGCGCGGCGATCGACGTCCAGCTGAAGTCGGTTTCGGCGCGCAGGCGCCCCGCCTCCCCCATCCGCTTGGCCGCCACCGGGTCGCTGACGACCTCGGTGAGGGTGCGCGCGAGGTCGTTGACGAAGCGGTCAGGGTCGGTCGGGGTTCCCGTGCCGTCCTGCAGCTGCTCGATCGGCACGAGGCGGCCGGTGACGCCGTCCTGGACCACCTCGGGGATGCCCCCGGTGGCGGTGCCCACCACGGGCGCGGAGCACGCCATGGCCTCGAGGTTGACGATTCCCAGCGGCTCGTACACCGACGGGCAGACGAACGTGGTCGCCTGCGTGAGCACCGCGGAGAGCTCGTTCTGGCTCAGGAGCTTGTCGAGCCACACGACGCCCGAGCGCGTCTTCTGGAGTTCGGCGACGCCCGCCTGCACCTCGGCGAGGATCTCGGGGGTGTCGGGCGCGCCCGCGCAGAGCACGAGCTGCACGTCGGGCGGCAGCAGCGCGGCGGCGCGCAGCAGGTACGGCAGCCCCTTCTGGCGCGTGATGCGGCCGACGAAGACGACGGATGGCCGATCCGGATCGATCCCGAGGCTGCGCACCAGGTCTTTGTCGTCCACGGCCTTCCAGCGCTCGAGGTCGATGCCGTTGTGCACGGTCACGACCTTCTGCTCGTCGAGCCACGGGTACGAGCGCAGGATGTCGCGGCGCATGCCGTCGCTCACCGCGATGATCGCGGCGGCGCCGGTGAACGCGGTGGCCTCGATCCAGCTGGAGACGCGGTACCCGCCGCCCAGCTGCTCGGCCTTCCAGGGGCGCAGGGGCTCAAGGCTGTGGGCGGTGACGACGTGCGGAATGCCGTGCAGCAGCGACGCGAGCTGCCCGGCCGCGTTCGCGTACCAGGTGTGGGAGTGCACGAGGTCGGCGCCCTGCACGTCCTGCGCGATCTGCAGGTCGACGCCCAGAGTGGCCAGGGCGGGGTTGGCGCCAGTGAGCTGCGGGGGCACGAGGTACGAGTAGACATCGGCCTCGTCGCGGGGCATCCCGAAGCACCGCACGGTCACGTCGAGGCTGCCTCGCAGGGCGCGGACGAGCTCGGCGACATGTACGCCGGCACCGCCGTACACCTCTGGTGGATATTCCCGGCTGATTACGTCTACTCGCATTCCCAAGACGCTACAGCCTGTCGCTATCGTGGCGCGCCGCGCTCGCTTACTGTTGCGGTATGGCGTCGAAGAAGATATTCGGGATTGTTCTCGCGGGCGGCGAAGGCAAGCGCCTCATGCCCCTCACGGCCGACCGGGCCAAGCCCGCGGTGCCCTTCGGCGGGGGCTACCGACTCATCGACTTCGCGCTCAGCAACCTCATCAACTCCGGGCTGCGCCAGATCGTCGTGCTCACGCAGTACAAGTCGCACAGCCTCGACCGGCACGTGTCTCAGACGTGGCGCCTGAGCGGCCTGCTCAACGCCTACGTGGCATCCGTGCCCGCGCAGCAGCGCCTCGGCAAGCGCTGGTTCAGCGGTTCGGCGGACGCGATCCTGCAGAGCCTGAACCTCCTGCGCGACGAGAAGCCCGACATCGTGATCGTCGTGGGTGCCGATCACGTGTACCGCATGGACTTCAGCCAGATGATCGAGGCGCACATCGCGTCGGGCCTGGGGCTCACGGTCGCGGCGATCCGCCAGCCGATCGAGCTCGCCGACCAGTTCGGCGTGATCGAGGTCGACTCTGCCGATCCGACCCGTATCGCCGCCTTCCACGAGAAGCCGCAGAAGCCCATCGGGCTGCCGGACTCCCCCGGCGAGGTGCTCGCGTCGATGGGCAACTACATCTTCGACGCCGACGTGCTCATCGACGCCGTGCTGCGCGATGGTGAGCGCAGCGACTCCAACCACGACATGGGCGGCGACATCGTGCCCGACTTCGTGTCGCGCGGGCTCGCGGGCGTCTACGACCTCAACCGCAACGACGTGCCCGGTTCGACTGACCGCGACAAGTACTACTGGCGGGATGTGGGGACCATCGAGTCGTTCTTCGACG
>CAIXMB010000182.1 GCA_903920435.1 uncultured Actinomycetes bacterium | reverse complement strand
GTCGAGATCGTCGCGGCGGCGCTCGCCGTCGCGGCCATCGGCTACCTCGTGGTGGCCCTCGTGAAGCCGGAGCGATTCTGATGCTCCTCTTCCTTGCACAGCTCGCGACCCTCGTCGTCGCCCTCGTTCTGCTCTACCGCCCGCTCGGCAACTACATGGCCGCCGTCTACACCGGCACGAAAGACCTGAAGGTCGAGCGCGGCTTCTACCGCCTCATCGGCGTCAACTCGGCCGCCGAGCAGAGCTGGCCCGCGTACCTCCGCTCGGTGCTCGCGTTCTCGGCGGTCGGCATCCTCGTGGTGTACGCCCTGCAGCGGGTGCAGCAGGTGCTGCCGTACTCGCTCGGCCTGCCGCCCACGAGCGAGCCCCTCGCCTTCAACACCGCGATCTCGTTCGTCACGAACACCAACTGGCAGTCGTACTCGCCCGACGTGACGCTCGGGTACACGGTGCAGGCGGTCGGACTCGCCGTGCAGAACTTCGTCTCGGCCGCGGTCGGCATCGCGGTCGCGGTGGCCCTCATGCGCGGCCTCTCGTACCGGCTCTCGGGCACGATCGGCAACTTCTGGGTCGACCTCACGCGCGGCACCCTGCGCATCCTGCTGCCGTTCTCGGTGGTGGCCGCCGTCGTGCTCATCGCGGGCGGGGTGATCCAGAACGTGAACGGATTCCAGGAGATCACCACCCTCGCCGGCAACCCCGGCGTCATCCCGGGCGGTCCCGTCGCCTCGCAGGAGGCGATCAAGCTCCTCGGCACCAATGGCGGCGGCTTCTACAACGCCAACTCCGCGCATCCGTTCGAGAACCCCACTCCGTGGACCAGCCTCGTCGAGGTGTTCCTCATGCTTGCGATCCCGTTCGCGCTGCCGCGCACCTTCGGGCGCATCGTCGGCGACAACCGCCAGGGCACCGCGATCGCGGCGACCATGGGCGTGCTCTACCTGGTCTCCGTCTCGCTCATGACCTGGGCGGAGCTCTCGGGCGGGGGTAACGCGATGGAGGGCAAGGAGGTGCGGTTCGGCATCATCGGCTCGACGATCTTCGGCACCACGTCGACGATCACGTCGACGGGCGCGGTGAACTCGATGCACGACAGCTACACCGCCCTGGGCGGCGGCATGGCCCTCGTGAACATGATGCTCGGCGAGGTCGCCCCCGGCGGCGTCGGGGCGGGCATCTACGGCATCCTCATCGTCGCGATCCTTGCGGTGTTCATCGCCGGCCTCATGGTCGGCCGCACGCCGGAGTACCTCGGCAAGAAGATCGGCGCGCGGGAGATCAAGCTCGCGAGCCTGTACATCCTCACGACGCCCACGCTCGTGCTGGTCGGCACCGCGCTGAGCTTCGCGATCCCCGCGGTTCGCGAGGATGTCACGGGCACGTCGATCTGGAACCCCGGGCTGCACGGCTTCAGCGAGGTGCTCTACGCGTTCACCTCGGCGGCCAACAACAACGGTTCGGCCTTCGCGGGAATCACCGCGAACACCCCGTGGTTCAACACCGCCCTCGGCGTCGCGATGCTGCTCGGCAGGTTCCTGCCGATCGTCTTCGTGCTCGCGCTGGCCGGCTCGTTCGCCGCGCAGGACAAGATTCCCGCCACCCCGGGCACGCTGCCCACCCACCGTCCGCAGTTCGTCGGCCTCCTCCTCGGAGTGATCGTCATCGTTTCTGCGCTCACCTATTTCCCCGTACTCGCGCTAGGTCCGCTAGCTGAAGGGCTGCAGTAATCATGAACACCATCGTCCAGGCGCTTCCCGGAGCCCTGCGCAAGCTCGACCCGCGCCAGATGTGGCGCAACCCGGTCATGCTCATCGTCGAGGTGGGCGCCGCCCTCACGACGGTGATCGCGATCGTCGAGCCCCTCACGGGCACCACGCCCATCGCGCCCACCTTCACGATCGGCATCGCGATCTGGCTGTGGTTCACGGTCATCTTCGCGAACCTCGCGGAGTCGGTGGCCGAGGGCCGCGGCAAGGCCCAGGCGGCGAGCCTGCGCAGCACGCGCACCTCCACGATCGCCCACAAGGTCGGTGGGCCGGATGCCTCGGCGCACGTTCAGGCGGAGGACGTCTCGTCAGCCGACCTGACGCTCGGCGACTACGTCGCGGTCTCCGCGGGCGAGGTCATCCCCGGCGATGGCGACATCGTGTGGGGAATCGCGAGCGTCGACGAGTCCGCCATCACGGGCGAGTCGGCCCCGGTCATCCGTGAGCACGGTGGCGACCGGAGTGCGGTCACGGGTGGCACTCGCGTGCTCTCCGACCGCATCGTCGTCAAGATCACGTCAAAGCCGGGCGAGACCTTCGTCGACCGCATGATCCGGCTCGTCGAGGGCGCCTCCCGTCAGAAGACCCCGAACGAGATCGCGCTGAACATCCTGCTCGCGGCGCTCACGATCGTGTTCCTCGTGGTCGTCGTGACCCTGAACCCCGCCGCGAGCTACGCCGGCGGAACGGTGAGCGTCACGGTGCTCGTCGCCCTCCTGGTGACGCTCATCCCCACGACGATCGGCGCCCTGCTGAGCGCGATCGGCATCGCCGGCATGGACCGCCTCGTGCAGCACAACGTGCTCGCGATGTCGGGGCGCGCGGTCGAGGCCGCGGGTGACGTGACGACGCTGCTACTCGACAAGACCGGAACCATCACCTACGGCAACCGCCGGGCGTCGGAGTTCCTGCCGGCGCAGGGCGTGACTGTCGAGGAGCTGCGGGAGGCCGCGAGGCTCTCGTCCCTCGCCGACCCGACGCCCGAGGGCACCTCGGTGGTCGAGCTGGCCGGTGGCGCGGTCGACCTGCCCAAGGGTGCCGAGATCGTGCCGTTCACCGCGCAGACCCGCATGAGCGGCCTCGACCTCGCCGACGGCTCGTTCGTGCGCAAGGGCGCTGGGTCGATGGTGGCGTCGTGGGTGGGGGCGACGCCGGCCGACCTCGACGCGATCGTCACCGGCGTGAGCCAGTCGGGCGGAACCCCGCTCGTGGTCGCGACGAAGAGCGCCGCGGGTGAAGCCCGGGTGCTCGGTGTCATCCACCTCAAGGACGTCGTCAAAGACGGGCTGCGCGAGCGGTTCGCCGAGCTGCGGGCCATGGGCATCCGTACCGTCATGATCACCGGTGACAACCCGCTCACGGCCGCCGCGATCGCGAAGGAAGCGGGTGTCGACGACTTCCTCGCGGAGGCGACCCCCGAAGACAAGATGGAGCTCATCAAGCGCGAGCAGGCGGGCGGCAACCTCGTTGCGATGACGGGCGACGGCACCAACGACGCCCCCGCGCTCGCGCAGGCCGACGTCGGCGTCGCGATGAACACGGGCACGTCGGCGGCGAAGGAGGCCGGCAACATGGTCGACCTCGACTCCGACCCGACGAAGCTCATCGACATCGTGCGCATCGGCAAGCAGCTGCTCATCACCCGCGGCTCGCTCACGACGTTCTCGATCGCGAACGACGTGGCGAAGTACTTCGCGATCATCCCGGCGATGTTCGCGGCGGTCTTCCCGGGGCTCGCGGTGCTGAACATCATGCAGCTGCACTCGCCCGCGTCGGCGATCCTCAGCGCGATCGTCTTCAACGCGCTCGTGATCATCGCCCTCATCCCGCTCGCCCTGCGCGGGGTGAAGTACCGCCCCGTCTCCGCGAGCAAGCTGCTCAGCCGCAACCTGCTGATCTACGGCCTCGGCGGCATCATCGCCCCCTTCATCGGCATCAAGCTCATCGACCTCGTCGTGAGCCTCATCCCCGGCTTCTAAGGAGTCACCACCATGTTCCGCCAGACCCTCGTAGCGCTGCGCGCGCTCGTCATCCTCACCGTCGTGCTCGGCATCGGCTATCCGCTCGCGGTCACCGCCATCGGCCAGGTCGCCCTGCCCGACCAGGCGAACGGCCAGCTCCTCCGCGTCGACGGGCAGGTCGTCGGCTCGGCGATCATCGGCCAGTCGTTCACGGATGCCGACGGCACCCCGCTGCCCGAATGGTTCCAGTCGCGCCCCTCCGCGGCCGGCTCAGGCTACGACGCAGGTGCCTCGAGTGGATCGAACTACGGTCCCCACAACGCGGACCTGCTCGCCGCCATCGCCGACCGGCGCGCGGCGATCGAGGCCCTCGACGGCACGAGCGACATCCCCGCCGATGCGCTCACGGCGTCGGCATCCGGCCTCGATCCGCACATCAGCCCGGAGTACACGCGCCTGCAGGTGCCGCGGGTCGCGCAAGCCCGCGGGCTCGACGAGGCCGTGGTCTCGAGGCTCGTCGAGTCGTTCGTGCAGGGCCGTGACCTCGGCTACCTGGGCGAGCCGACCGTGAACGTGCTCGAGCTGAACATCGCACTGGCGAAGCTGGGATGATGAGCGCATGACCAGTAGGGGACGGCTCCGGGTGATGCTCGGGGCCGCTCCTGGCGTCGGCAAGACTTTTGCGATGCTCGAGGAGGGCCGCCGGCTCGCCGACACCGGGGTCGACGTCGTGGTCGCGATCGTCGAGACCCACGGCCGCGCGGCGACCTCCGCCCTCGTGGAGGGGCTGGAGGTCATCCCGCGCCGGGATGTCGAGCACCGCGGGGTCGGGCTCGACGAGCTCGACCTCGACGCGGTGCTCGCGCGGCACCCCCAGCTCGCACTCGTCGACGAGCTCGCCCACACGAACGCGCCCGGCTCGCCGCACGCCAAGCGCTGGCAGGATGTCGAGGCGATTCTCGAGGCGGGCATCGACGTCATCTCGACCGTGAACATCCAGCACATCGAGTCGCTCAACGACGTCGTGCGCCAGATAACCGGTGTCGTGCAGCGCGAGACGATCCCGGATGCCGTACTCAGGTCTGCCGACCAGATCGAGCTCGTCGACCTCGCGCCCCAGGCGCTCCGTGACCGGCTCTCGGCGGGAGTCGTCTACCCTGCCGCGCGCGTGGATGCGGCCCTCTCGAACTACTTCCGGCTCGGCAACCTCACGGCGCTGCGCGAACTCGCCCTGCTGTGGCTCGCGGACGAGGTGGACTCGGCCCTCAAGCGGTACCGCGCCGAGAAGGGCATCGCGAGCACGTGGAACGCGCGCGAGCGCGTCGTGGTCGCCCTCACCGGCGGCCGCGAGGGCGAGACGCTGCTGCGCCGCGGTGCGCGCATCGCCTCCCGCTCGAGCGGGGGAGAGCTGTTCGCGGTGCACGTCACGACCTCCGACGGGCTCGCCGAGCGCGACCCCGGCGTCCTCGCGGCGCAGCGCGCACTCGTCGAGACGCTCGGCGGCACGTTCCACCAGGTGGTGGGGGAGCAGATCCCCAAGGCACTCGTGGAGTTCGCGCGCTCCGTGGACGCCACCCAGCTCGTCATCGGCGTGAGCCGCCGGTCGACGTTGACGCGGCTGCTCACCGGGCCCGGCACGGCGGCCACGGTCATCCGTGACTCGGGCGACATCGACGTGCACATCGTGTCGCACGCGGAGGCGGGCTCGCGCACGCTCCCGTCGCTCGGCGGCGCCCTCTCGCTGCGCCGACGGGTGGCGGGCTTCGCGCTCGCCGTCGTCGGGCTGCCGCTGCTCACCTGGCTGCTCGCCTCTATCCGCTCCGACGAGTCGATCACGAGCGACGTGCTGGTGTTCCAGCTCTTCGTCGTGGTGGTGGCCCTGCTCGGCGGCATCTGGCCGGCCGTCGTGAGCGCCGTCGCCGCCGGTGTGCTGCTCGACTACTTCTTCGTCGACCCCCTCTACACGATCACCATTACCGAGCCCCTGCACCTGCTCGCCCTCGTGATCTTCGTCGTGGTCGCGGTGCTCGTGAGCCTCGTGGTCGACCAGTCCACGCGGCGTTCCCGGGTGGCCTCGCGTGCGGCGGCCGAGTCGGAGACGCTCGCCACCATCGCGAGTGGAGTGCTCTCGGGCGCCGACGCACTCGACGCCCTCGTCACGCGGCTGCGCGAGGCGTTCGGCATGACGAGCGTCATCCTGCGCTCGCACGGCGAGCCCATCTACACCTCCACCGACGCGGGCGTGGCGGCGGACGACGACAGCGAGACCACCTTTCCCCTCGGCGAGCACGCCAGCCTGTACCTGCGGGGGCATGCGCTGCCGGCATCCGACCGCCGTATTCTCGGCGCGTTCCTCTCGCAGATCGAGGCGGCGCTGCGCCAGCGCGAGCTCACCACCGAGGCAGAGATCATGCGGCCCGCGGCGGAGGCGGACCGGCTGCGCACGGCCCTGCTCGCCGCCGTCGGCCACGACCTGCGGCGGCCGCTCGCGGCGGCGACCGCGGCGGTCACCTCGCTGCGCTCGGCGGAGATCAGGCTGAGCGAGGCCGATCGTGCGGAACTGCTCGAAGCCGCCGAGGAGAGCCTCGAGGCACTGGCGAGCCTCGTGACCAAGCTGCTCGACGCGAGCCGGTTGCAGGCGGGAGTGCTCGCGGTGTCGATGGCCGACGTGCAGCTCGACGATGTCGTCGGTGGGGCGCTCGACGAGCTCGCGCTCGCGCCGGGTGAGGTGCAGCTCGAGCTCGGCGCCGACGTGCCGCAGGTGCACGCGGACGAGGTGCTGCTGCAGCGGGCCCTCGTGAACCTGCTCGCCAACGCCCTGCGCTTCTCGCCCGAGGGCTCGCCACCGGTGATCTCGACGAGCGCCTTCGGCGACCGCGTGCAGGTGCGCGTCATCGACACGGGGCCGGGTCTCGCCGACGACCGCAAGGCCGACGCCTTCGTCGCCTTCCAGCGCCTGGGCGACACCGACAACACCACCGGCGTGGGCCTCGGTCTCGCGCTCTCCAAGGGGTTCGTCGAGGCGATGGGCGGCACCCTCGACGCCGAGGACACTCCGGGCGGCGGGCTCACGATGGTGATAGAACTGGCCGCAGTATGAAGATCCTCATCGCCGACGACGACCCGCAGATGCTGCGGGCGCTGCGCATCACCCTGACGGCGCGCGGATACGACGTGGTCACGGCCCCCGACGGCAAGACCGCGCTCGACGCCGCAATCGCCGCCCACCCCGACTTCGTCGTCATCGATCTCGGGATGCCCGGCCTCACCGGCATCGAGGTCATCGAGGCGATCCGGGGCTGGTCGCAGGTGCCGATCCTCGTCGTCTCCGGTCGCAGCGAGAGCTGGGACAAGGTCGAGGCACTCGACGCCGGCGCCGACGACTACGTCACGAAACCGTTCTCGGCGGACGAGCTCCTGGCGCGCATCCGTGCCCTCTCGCGTCGCTCGGTCACCGCGACCGAGGCGCCCGTCGTCACGTTCGGCGACGTGACGGTCGACCTCGCGGCGCGCTCGATCACGCGCGCGGGTGCCGCGGTGCGGCTCACGCCGACGGAGTGGCTGCTGCTCGAGGTGCTGCTGCGCAACCCCGGCAAGCTCGTGACGCGCGAGACCCTGCTCACCGAGGTCTGGGGCCCGCAGTTCACCACGGATACCGGGTACCTCAGGCTCTACCTCTCTCAACTGCGCAAGAAGCTCGAACCGGAGCCCGCCAAGCCGCGCTACCTCGTCACCGACGCCGGCCTCGGGTACCGTTTCGTTCCATGAAGCTGCTCCTCACCTCGGGCGGGGTCACCAACCAGAGCATCCGCGACGAGCTGGAACGGATGCTCGGCAAGCCGTTCTCCGAGAGCACGGCCCTCTTCATCCCGACCGCCCAGTGGGGCCAGCCCGCGTGCTCGCCCGAAACGGTCTTCCTGTCGACCGCGGGTGGATGGCCCGGCCAGACCGGCCTCACCGAGCTCGGGTGGAAGTCGGTCGGCGTGCTCGAACTCACTGCGCTGCCCACGATCGATCGCGAGCGGTGGACCGCCTGGGTGCGCGACGCCGACGTGCTGCTCGTCGACGGCGGCGAGGCGATGTACCTGGCCAGCTGGATGAGGCAGTCGGGGCTCGCCGACCTCATCCCGTCGCTCGACAGCACGGTCTGGGTCGGCGTGAGTGCTGGGAGCATGGCGCTGACGCCGCGCGTCGGCACCGAGTTCCTCGACTGGCAGCCCGACGGCAGCGACGAGGCCCTCGGGCTGGTCGACTTCTCGATCTTCCCGCACCTCGACTACCCCGGCTGGTCGAGCAACACGCTCGACGCCGCGCGCCAGTGGGCGCCGAATATCCCGAACCGGGCCTACGCGATCGACGATCAGACCGCGATCTCGGTGGTCGACGGGGTCGTGGCCGTCATCTCCGAGGGGCACTGGGAGCAGTTGAACGCCTAGATCGCATCGAACCGGGATTGTCGGGATGCCGTTCGGCCCTCTCGGCAGGCTTGATGTCGAAAGGGGAACCGTGATCGCAAGCCTCAACCGCGTCGTCGATCTCATCGAGGCCGACCTCGGCGCAGAGATCGACATCGCCCGTATCGCCGCTGGCGTCGGAACGACGGAGTACCACCTCCGCCGCATGTTCTCGTCGCTCGCGGGCATGCCGCTGTCGGAGTACGTGCGCCGTCGACGGATGACCGTGGCCGCGGCAGACGTGCTCGGCGACGCGAATCTGCTGGACGTCGCGGTGCGGTTCGGCTACTCGTCCAGCGAGGCATTCGGCCGTGCTTTCCGTGCTGTGCACGGCGCGAGCCCGGCCGAGGTGCGTCGCGATGGCGGTCCCCTTCGCACTCAACAGCAGCTCAGGTTCCGCCTGACGGTAGAAGGGAACAGCTCAATGAACACTCGCATCGCAGACCGGCCGACGTTCCGGCTCGTGGGCTTCACCGCCCGAGTGCCGCTCATCCACGAGGGCGTCAATCCGCACATCCAAGCCCATATCGCCTCCATCCCGGCGGCCGAGCACGCCCGCCTCAAGGCGCTGAGTGACACCGAACCCGCTGGCCTTCTCCAGGTGAGCGCTGATGTCGACCCCGATTATGCCGAGGGCACCGAGCTGATCTACCTGCATGGGGTCGCCATTGCCGCGGGCACTCCCGTGCCCGAAGGACTCGACGTGATCGATGTCGACCGAGGCGCGTGGGCGGTGTTCCTCGCGTCGGGTCCCTATCCGGATGCGCTCCAGGCGACGTGGGCTGCAACCGCCACGGAGTGGTTCCCATCGAACCCGTGGCGGCTGCGCGCCGGCCCGTCGATCGTCTCGATCCTCGATCGCGCTCCCGACTTCAGCACGGCGACGACCGAACTGTGGCTCCCGGTCGAGCGGGCGGACTAACCGCGAGTCGCCTTGTCGTGCACGGTGACGGCATAACCGTCGAGGTCTTGGAACACGAACGTCGTCCCGAACGGGCCGTCGAAGGGCTCCTGCACGATGGTCGCGCCGGCGGCCGCGAGCTGAGCGTGAAGGGCGACGGCCTCGGGGTCGTGCACCCACAGCGCGACGCCGAGTCCGAGCGGGCCCGCCTCCAGGTCGACGCCCGGCGCCGCCTCGCGCACGGCGAAGGTCGGCTGGGTGTCGAACACCACGGCGTGCGGGGGAGAGAAGGGGGCGCGAGTGAGTCCGACGACGTCCTCGTAGAAGGCCGCCGCCTTGTCGAGGTCGCGTACCTGTAAAGCGATGAAATCTGGTCCTGTGATGGTCATGGTCACACCATATGTCAGGATACTGACATGGTCGGCTACGAACTGAAAACCGCGCAGTCCCTCTTGCACGCCCGCATGGAGGAGGCGCTCAAGCCTCTCGACCTCACGGTGTCGCACTACTCGTGTATGTTCCACCTGCGCCTCGAGCCCGGCATCTCGGCCGCCGAGCTCGCGCGCCGTACCTTCGTCACGCGCCAGTCGATGAACGTCATGCTGCAGCAGCTCGGCGATCGCGGCCTCGTGGAGCGCCCGACCCGGCCCGAGAGCGGGCGAGCTCTGCCCACCGAGCTCACGGCGGCGGGCATCCGGGCGCTTGATGCCGCTCAGGGCCTCGTGGACGAAGTGGAGCGACGGATGCTCTCGCGGCTCAGCCCCGTCGAGACCGCCGCGCTCGCGCGCGGGTTGGCGGCGTGCGTGGTGGCACTCGCGGAGTAGCGGCTGAGTTCAGACGCCGAACGTCTCGACGCGGCGTACGGTCTCGTGCGACTCGATGACCGCCATCGCGAGCGCGAGGGCCCGGCGCCCGGCGCGGGCTGGAACGGGCGGCGGGTCGCCTGCGCGCAGGGCGGTGAGCACGGCATCCACATGGCGGTCGAAGGTGTACTCGAAGGTGCGGGCCTCGTCGTTGAAGTACCCGGCGCGCCACACCCGCGCGACCTCGTCGCCGGCCGTCTCGAGGGTTAGCGAGCGCACCGTGTCGTGGATGACCGCGCGCCCGAGGGTGCCGTTGAGCTCGACGCGCTGGCTGTCCTCATACGCGTAGCTCGAGTCGTAGCTGCCGAGCATCGTGCCGACCGCGTCGTTCGCGAACTCGAGCGCGATCGCGATAGTCGACCACGCGCCGTACGTCTTCTTCGTCATGGATGCCGCTACCGACGTGATCGGCCCGAACAGGTGCTCGAGCATGTCGAACCCGTGGCACTGCGTCTCGATGAGGTTGGCGTGCGGGGACTCTCCGAGGTTGGCCTCCCCGCCGAACCGCCAGGTCGCGAAGACCGGTGCCCCCAGCTCGCCCGCGTCGAGAGCCGCCTTCGCGCGCACGACGGGCTCGGCGTACCGGTGGTTGAAGTTGATCGCGAAGAACGTGTCGCGCTCCTCCGCCTCGGCGAGCAGGCGGTCGGCCTCGTCGAGCTCGAACACGAGGGGCTTCTCCACCAGCAGCGGGATGCCCGTCTGCAGCAGGGCGAGGGTGGGCTCGAAGTGCCGCTCGTTGGGCAGGCACACCGTGACGAGGTCGGGGTCGGTCGCGAGCAGCGCGTCGAGGTCGGTGAACCCGCGCGACCCGTAGCGCTCGGCGCGGGCCCTCGTGCGGCCCTCGTCCCGCCCCAGCACGCCCACGAGTTCGGTATCCGCCCGGCGCGAGAAGATGCGTGCGTGCTGCTCGGCCCAGCCGCCGGTTCCGACGACTGCGACCTTGAGTGTGTCGCCCATGACTGCCTCCGCGGGTCAGCCTAGCTGCGCCGGTCAGGCGGGCCTACGAGAGCGGCCTCGCTGATCACGCGGTCGCGGGCGCCTTCGACTGACGGTCCTGGGTAGTCACGCGCTTCCGAACCTCGCGCAGCACGATCTGCTCGGGGCACACGGTCGACAGGAAGTCGCCGACGGAGAGTGCGAGGCGCTCGCTCACCAACGAGTACAGGATGCGATTGGCGTCCCGGCGCTCGTTGACGAGTCCGGCCTGCCGCAGCACGCCGAGGTGACGCGAGATCGTCGGCCCTGACGCCGCGAACTTCGCAGCGATCTCTCCCGCGGCCAGCTCGCCGTCTTTCAGGTCCTGCAGGATCTGCCGGCGAGTGGGATGAGCCAGTGCGGCGAAGATGTCGCTCGCGGAATCTGTCATGTTTGCAATATAGCACCATTGCTAGATACAGTCTCGCTAGGTAGCAATTTAGCGAAATAGGCAAGGAGTGCACCATGCGGGTGGCAATCACCGGAGGCACCGGCTTCGTCGGTCGGCATCTCGCCGAACGGCTTGACCCTCAGGACACCGTGGTCATCTCCCGAAGGACCGGGGTAGCCATCGACGATGTCGATGCCCTCGCGGCCGCGCTCGAGGGGTGCGATGTCGTCGTGCATGCCGCCGGCATCAACCGGGAGATCGGCGACCAGACCTTCCAACGCGTGCACGTCGACGGCACGAGGGCGCTGGTCGCGGCGGCCCAGCGCGCCGGCGTCAGTCGGATCGTGATGGTCAGCTTCCTGCGGGCCCGCCCCAACTGCGGCTCGGGTTACCACGAGAGCAAGTGGGCGGCGGAGGAGCTCATCCGGGCGTCGGGGATACCGCACACCATCCTCAAGGCCTCGATGATGTACGGGCGCGGCGACCACATGGTTGACCACGTCAGTCGCGCGGTGAAGACGTGGCCGGTCTTCGGCACGGTCGGGTTCAGCGAGCGCACGGTGCGCCCCATCCCGATCGCCGACTTCGTCGACGTGCTGGTGGCCGCAGCGGAGGGGCGCATCCTCGAGGAGACCGTGGCCGTGATGGGCGCGGAGGAACTGCCGCTGGGCGACGCCGTGCGCCGCATCGCGCGCGTCGCAGGGAGGCGTCCGCTCTTCGTGCCGCTGCCGGTGTGGTCGATCCGGATTCTCGCCCAGCTCACCGAGTGGACCATGGTCGTGCCGCTCATCGCCAAGGCCCAAGCACGGATGCTCGCCGAGGGCGTGAGCGAACCCGCGCCCTGGGCGCCCGAGCTGCCGCTCGGCATCAGGCCGTCGCATCCGTTCAGTGAGGAGAGCATCCGCGCGGCGCTGCCGGACGCGGGCCGTTTCGGGTGGCGCGACCTGCGAGTGGCGCGCGGACGCAGGTGACACAAGAGCCCCCTGTCGGATTCGAACCGACGACCCCCGCTTTACAAGAACGAAACCGGGCCTTCTGATGGCTAGGCGGAGGGGCCAACTTCCGCATATTTACGGGGATTTCGGCCCATTGTGATCATGTGTCCCTGACCACGTTTGCGCACGATTGTGGGCAAAATGTGGGCAAACAAGGTATGAATCGCAACAGTGTGATGTATCAGGACATGGGTGACAATTCTGCATCAGGACATAGGTGACACTTCGCGCATCAGGACATCGGTGACACTCAGATGGTCTTGGGGAGGCGTCCTCGGGGTCGGCCGGAGCTGACGTATTTGGTGCCGGGCCGCGGCCAGCGGTGCTTCATGAGCTCGGTGCCCTGGTCGTCGAAGATGAGCAGGTGCTGGTCGGTCTCGACGAGATAGACGATCCGGCCGGCCATGATCCGGGTGACGTGGAACCGGGTTTGGCGGACTTGGACGATGCCGTTGCGGGCCACTCGGGTGGCTCGGATTCCGTCCCAACCGACTGGTCGCATCTGGTTCCGCGGGCGGGGCGGGTCGGCCTTCGCCGTCGCCTCCCAGGCCTGCGCCGGGGTGATCCTTCCGGGCAGCCCTTGGTGGGGTCGCTCGGTGTTATAGATCCGGTCGAACTCGTCGACTTGCTCCTGCAGTTGCTCGAGCGTGCCTGCCAAGGGTTGCTTGTCGAGCCAGCGGAACAGGGTCTGATGGAAGCGCTCGTTCTTGCCCTGCGTGGTCGGTTTGTAGGGTTTGCCGGTGATCGCCTCGACGCCCAAACTCTCGACGTAGGTGACGAGCTGGCCGACGGCTCCGCGCCTGGACGGGTTCAGTGCGGCGCCGTTATCGGTCAGCAGCCGTTGCGGAACCCCGTGAGCGGTGATGCCCTTGCGGACCACCGCGATCGCCCCCTCCGAGGTTTCAGCCCAGGTCACGTGGGAGGCGACTGCGAGCCGGGAGTGGTCGTCGACGAGCTGGAAGATCACGCATTTGCGACCCCCGGTGAGCACATACTCGGTGCCGTCCAACTGCCAGCAGGCATTCGGTGCCGGATAGACGAACCGGCGGAACGACGCCCGCGGCTTCTTCCGCGGTTCGACCCGGGCGACGCCCGCGTCGCGGAAGATCCGCGATAGCGACGCCGTCGACGGGACCGGGGTCAGCCCCAGTGCTCGCATCTTCTCGTGGACGCTGATCGGGCCGTGATCCAAACCCGACCGCTCCAGCGCGGCCCGAATCGCGACGGCCTGAGCCTTCACCTCGTCCGCCATCCGGTTCGGGCTCGACCTCGGCCGACGGGTCCGGGGCTCCAACGCCGCCGCTTGGCCCTCCTCGAGAGCCCTGCGTTTTATCGCGTAAAACGTCTTCCGCGAGATGCGCTCCTCGGCGCAGAACGTCGACACCGCGCCCCGCGGAGCATCGGGCGGCCACTGCGTAATCGCGAGACGGACACGAGGATCAACAGGCTGGGCTGGGCTCATCCCTCAAACAATGAAGGGAAGTGTCACCACCAAACAGACCCGAATGGTCACCGATCTATTGATGCAGAAGTGTCACCAATGTCCGGATACATCACACCGGATCCTGATCCATCAAACCGATGTCCTGAATCGACCTGTGACGCCCACGTAGCGCACACCTCCAAACCGCGGTATTCCAGCGCCAGGATCACGGCGGCTGCATCGCACGGAACCGTGAGGTCGTGCTCGGTCAGCTCGCGGATGCGGTGCAGCCGGTTCGCGACGGTGTTGCGGTGGCAGAACAGGGACTTGGCGGTCTCGGCGACGGAGCCGGTACGCAGGTATGTGCGAGCCGTCCTGAGGTGAACCTCGCGCTCGGGCTCGGGCAGTTCGAGGAGAGCGCGCAGCACCTCGTCCGCGAACATCTCGCCGATCCTTCCCATGCCCGAGACCAAGACCCTCGGCCAGCCCAGCGTCATGCCGTACGACGGGCGTCGACCCCGTGACCTCACGATTTTCGGCGACCATCGGGCGGTTCTGGACCGCACCAAAGAGGCCGAGCCTCCGCCAAAGATCGCGGATTTCGGACTCGATCCGGGCCCACATGATCATGGTGTTCTGTTCGTTCGTGGGCCAAAGTGGGCAGAAATCAACCTGTCCGGGTGACTGGCACGCGAGGTGGCTCGAGCTCAGTCAGGAGTTCCGTACCGGAGGCGCTCACAACCCCACGCTCCTGCCCAATGTTGATCTGGGTTGATCCAACGGATCCCCAGCCCGCTGTTGAGCGCGTCGCCGGGAGCCGTCATCGGCTCGAGAGCGACCGCGGTGGCCGGGCCGGCGGGAGTGGGGAAGCTGTCGGTCGTGAAAAACTGCCAGTATCGGAAGGCCGGATCTGCCCAGACCCTCAGCCCGGCGCCGGATGCGTCCGTGAGTGCACATCCCACGACTCCGTCCTCTGTGACGAAGTCGGTGTAGCACTGCGCCATCCGCAGCTCGCCTAGGGACCGACGGACGCGGAGGTCGAGCTCTGGGCGGTCCTCGACCGAGACATCCGCCGATGGGATTCCCTGCGCGTCGTTCAGGAGCACCCTGCGTGCAGATGCTGTCAGCCACAGCTCGGTGGCCGGCGTGGAACCGACAATGAAGAACGGATGGGCTCCGATCGCGAATGGGGCTGGCCTCGACCCGACGTTCAGCGCTCCATAATCGACGCGGATCCCCGTTGTTGAGAGTGTGAAGTCAACCGTGAGTGCGATCTCGAACGGCCAGCCGCGTGTCGGCCGGATGGTCGTGGTGAGCCTCACGGAGTCTTCGCGCACTCGCTCGACCTCAAAGCGTGCGGAGTGTACGAGCCCGTGGATCGCGTTGGGCAGGGCGAGCTCGTTCTGGTTGAGCTGCCCGCCCGCTCCGGCGAGAGCCCAGCGGCCGTCTCGCACTCGGTTGGGCCACGGAGCTAAAGTCAGGCCGGCGTAGAAGGGCGGCTCGTCTCCTGCGAACTGCTGGATGTACTGGGTGCCGTCGACGATCAGCGAGCGGAGGCCCGCGCCGCGGGGGTGGATCTTGGCCGTTACCGCGCCGGACGGACCCGTCAGCTTGATCTGGCCGTCCACGGGGCTCAGCGGCTCGCGCGGAGGGCGCGCCAGTCGGGGGGCTCGACGGGGTCGAGCGGCTGCGCGTCCCGCGTCCGCATCGGCGGCGGGGGAAGCCGTACCGTCTCGATCGGGTCGTGGGTTGCGGTCAGGTATTCGTGGAGGAGGAGCGCGTAGCGATCGCGGATCGCTTGGTAGCTCTCATCGCCGGCGACGTTGCGGAGTTCGTTGGGATCCACACGGCGGTCGTAGAACTCGACCTGGTCGCGGGCCTGCAGATGCTCGTCACCCATGCCCTGCCGTGTCAGGCTCTTCTCGAGGTCGATCGCGAGTTGCAGGCGCGGGCCCGGTTCGTAGTTCCGGATGTAGGCGAAGTCCACCGACCGGACCGCCCGCTTCGGGTCGTAGGTGTCGTGGTAGCTCTTGGCGGTGAAGATCACGCGTCCTGCGTCACCTTCGCCGCCGTCGATCAGCGGGAGTAGCGACACGCCTTCGAGCTCGTCGGGGATCGTGCCGCCCGCCGATTCGATCAGGGAGGGGACAATGTCGAGGTGAGAGCTGATCGCGCGAACCCGGCTCGCTTGCACGTTCCACCCGCGAGGGGGGCGGACGATGAGCGTCACGCCCGTGCCCGCGTCGTAGAGGGTGCTCTTGCTTCGCGGGAACGCGGCGCCATGGTCGGTCGTGAAGATCACCATGGTGTTCTCGGTGTCGAGGTACTTCTCAACCGAGGCGAGGATGTCGCCGAAGCCGCTGTCGAACTGCCGGATCGATCCATAGAAGTCGGCGATATCGCGACGGGTTAGCTCGTTGTCCGGGAGGAACCCCGGAACGTCGACGTGCTCCGGGTTGCCCGGGACGTAGTCCTCGTCCGGCCAGGGGCGGTGCACCTCCCACGTGCCGATCGTGAGGAACACGGGCTCGCGCTCGGCGCGAGGGGCGAGCGAACTCAGCCAGTCCTCGGTGGCCTCGGCAACCTGGTACACGCGGGGGAGGAAGCCGAGGCCCGGGCACTCGTCGAAACCGAGCACGGTTGGATCGACGTCCTCATGCTGCAGGCCGATCAGCGCCGAGTGGTAGCCGTAGGGCCGGAGTTGCTCCGGTGCAGTGAGCACGTCCTTGCGGTAGCGCCAGGCGCTATGGGTAAGGCCCTGCACACCGTTCTGATGCGGCGATCGCCCGGTGAAAAGCGCAGCACGCGCGGGCGAGCACAGCGGCGCCGCGGAGTGGGCGTTATCGAACACGACCGACTCGTCGGCAAACCTGTTGATGTTCGGGCTCGGCACATGGGGCATCCCATAGGTGCCCAGCCAACGACCCAGATCGTGGCAGTGGATGAGGACGATGTCCGGTTTCGTGGCCTCTGTGCGCACGGTCAGTCACCCCTGTGTGTAGATCGGTGCGCGCCGGGCGGCACCGATAGCAGTGTGCTAGATCGATCTAGCGAGTTGACGCTATTACGGATGGGCGCCCCACCGCAACTCCGAATCCGTACTGGCGGTAGCCTGCTCTCATGCGACGAGTCACCCTGCAGGACGTGGCGGCTCACGCGGGGGTGTCCCGGGCCGCGGCGTCTATGGTGGTGCGCAACACCGGCCGGCTCAGCGATCAGACCCGCGAGCGGGTCCGCGAGTCCATGGACGCACTGGGCTACGTGTACCACCGCGGCGCGGCGAACCTGCGCACGCAGCGCAGCGGATTGATCGGCCTGCTCATCACGGATGTGTCGAACCCCTTCTTCTCCGCCATGACCCTCGGGTTTGAGGAGGCTGCGGCAGAGGGGGGCTATCTGACCATGGTGTCGGACACGTTCGACGACGCCGGCCGCCAAGAGCGCCTGGCACAGTCGATGCTCGAGTACCCCATCGACGCGCTCGCCTACACCCCTGTCGTCTCGAGCGACCTCGCCGCCAAGCTGACGAGCTACCCTGTGCCCCTTCTTGCCGTAACCCGCCAGTCCGAAGGTGGCGCCCCTTACCTTGGCCCCGACGACTACGGCGGCGGGGTGCTAGCGGGCGAGCACCTGGTCGATCACCACTCCTACCGCAGACTGGTCTATCTAGGTGGCCCGCAGGGTGCCGGTCCGCGCGACGAGCGCATGCGGGGGGTCAGGGATGCCGCGGCGCGTCATCCGGGCGCGGAGCTCGTCGCCGAGCTGAGCGGGATCACCAGCGTTGCAGGAGGCATGCGGCTCGCCCAGGAGCTCATCGAGTCCCGGATCCAGTTCGACGCGGTGGTCTGCCACAGTGACGTCGTTGCCTACGCCCTCCTCCACGCGCTGCGTCAGATTGGGCGTGAGCCCATCGGTGTGATCGGGTTCGACGGCCTTCCGGAATCCGAGCTGTTCTGGCCTTCCGTGACCTCCGTCGCCGTGGGTCCTCAGTTGTTGGGGACGCGCGCCGCCCAGTGGCTGCTCGGCGCGCTGGCCGGGCATCCGGGTGCCGCCTTTACCGCGATGCCCGCCCACCTTGAGGTCCGCCAATCCTGCGGCTGCGCGAACTAGGCTCTTGATCTTCTCGAACTGCACCGCTATCGTTCTGACCTATCCGCTAGATCGATCTACCTGCTAGATCGATCTAGCATCGCCAACGACGCCGAAAGTGTTTCCATGAGATACCCACGCAAGCCCGAGGACCGGGTCCTCCCGACTGGACAGGTGCCTCGGTGACCACGACTCTCGCAACTCCTAGGAGGCGAAGGAAGCGCAGCCTCTTCGCCGCTATCGGCCTCCTGCCCTTTCTGGTCTTCTCGCTTGCGCTCGCCGCGTATCCGCTCTCGCAGGTTGTGCGAATGGCGTTCTCCGAGATCGACCTCGGCGCCACCGGCTTCTCGTACTCCTGGAGCGGACTCGACAATCTCGTCCGCGTCCTCTCCGACGCGAGTGCCTGGCAGGCCATCGGCAACACTGTCTTCTTCGTGGTGATGACTGTGGTCGGCAGCCTGCTCATGGGCCTCATCGCGGCCCTATTGGTGAATCGGGCAGTCATCCTGCTCCCGCTCGCCCGGAATGTGATGATCTGGCCGGCGGTGATCGCCCCCGTCGTCGTCAGCCTCATGTGGCTGCTCATCTTCAGCCCGACTGTGGGCGGCATCAACAAGGTGGCGCTGAGTTTCGGTCTGCCCGCCCAGGAGTGGCTGAACTCGGGGCCCGGTGCGATGTTCGTCGTCATCATCGTGGACATCTGGCACTGGACGCCCGTGGTGTTCCTCTTCCTCTATACGGCGCTCCAGTCCATCAATGAGGAGGTGCTCGAGGCAGGCCGGATGGACGGCGCCAACGAGGTGGGCCTACTGCGCCACATCGTGCTTCCGCTTCTCGTACCGGCCATCGCAGCCGTCGGAGTCGTCCGGATCGTCATGGGCATCAAGGTTTTCGACGAGATGTACCTGCTCACGTCGGGCGGGCCCAACGGGGCGACAACGCTGGTCTCCCAGCGCATCCAGCTCTGGTTCTTCCAAGACCTTCGATTCGGGGATGCCTCGGCATTCAGCCTCGCTGTGGTTCTCATGACGGCGATCGTTCTCGCCGCGTTCCTGTTCGCCCGTCGTCAGTTGGGAAAGAGAGCATGACCAGCACCGCATCTGCGCCCCGCAAGCGCAGCGTCCTGGTGGAGATAGGGCTCGTCGTCGCCATCATCCTCGTCATACTCCCCGTGGCCTGGATGGTGCTGCTCGCCTTCCTCCCGAACGTCGCCATTGTGAGCACCAAGTGGATCTTCCCCTTCTGGCTCGGCAACTTCGCCCAGGTTTTCGAAGGCGGCGTGTTCGGCATCCAGATCCTCAACAGCGTGGGAATCGTCGTCGGCACTGTGGTCCTGTGCCTGGTCATTGGCTCGATCAGCGGCTACTCGCTCGCCAAGCTCAACCCACCCCGCTGGCTCGCGATCCCAGCCCTTGCTCTTGCCGGAATCATCCCATTGATCCCGCCGGCGACCCTGGTGCCGGGCCTTTACGTCACGCTCAACAGCATCGGGCTGCTCGGGACGGTTTGGGGGCTGATCCTGGTCAACACGGTGTTCAACCTCCCGTTCGCGACGCTGCTGATGAGCTCCTACTTCTCGGGCATTCCGGAGGAACTTCGGGAAGCCGCCCTCATGGACGGGGCCAGCGAGCCGAAGGTGTTCGCCTCGGTGATGCTCCCACTGGTCCGTCCCGGACTCGCCGCGACGGGGGTCTTTGTCGGGATCATGGCGTGGAACGAGTTCCTCATGGGGCTCACCATGACCTCGGGTGGTCCGACCGCCCCCGTCACAGTTGGGATCGCGGGCTTCCTCCAGCAGTACTCCGTCACATGGGGGCAACTCTCAGCGGCCGGCACGGTCGCGGCGATCCCCATGATCGTCCTCGCGATCTTCGCGAACCGCCACATCGTCGCGGGACTCACAGCCGGCTCCGTCAAGGGCTAGAGCATCCCGCGCGGGGCCGCTCGATCGAGCTGCCCAGCTTGTAATCACATCCAAATAGAAGGAGAAAGACGATGATGAACCGAACTCGAGGTCGAGTCGCGACACGCGCTGCTTCGCTGGTCGGCGCGCTGGCCATTGGTGCCCTCGCGCTATCCGCATGCGCGAGCGGTGGTGGTGGGAGCATCAAGCCTACGAGCGAGGCCAGCGACGACGCTGCCCCCGTTACGCTGGTCGTGCCCACCAGCCAGGCTCCGTGGAACCCGGCCTACGCCAAGCTCGTCGATGAGTACGAGAAGGAGACCGGCAACACCGTCGATCTCCGGCCGTTCCCCAACCCCGACGTCAAGACCCAGGAGGTCAACGACGTCCAGAGCCAGCAGCACACCTTCGATGTGTACCAGATCAACGAGGGCGACCTCGTTCAGTTCAACGAGAACGAGTGGATCCAGCCCCTCACTGATATCGACCCCGACTACGCGCCCGACAAGGAGACCTTCAGCTACTCCAACATCGCGCGCTGGGACGCGGACAACGACATCTTCTCAAGCGACGGCGCACTCACCAGCGCGCCTCTCCTGGGCAATGTCGATATCTTCATGTACCGCACCGACATCTACAAGGAGCTCGGCCTGAAGGTCCCCACCACCTGGGACCAAGTCATCTCAAACGGCAAGAAGATCCAGGGGTCGGGACTGGCCACGTACGGCGGCGCGTTCCGCACCCAGGGTGTCGCCGGTACCTACGCCATGACCTACGAGTTCCAGGCGCTGCTCAACGGTGCCGGAGCCTCTTGGTTCACCGAGCCCGGAACGGACTACACGCCCCAGGCTGATGACAAGAGCGCGGTGAAGGCCGCGCAGTGGCTTCGCGACCTCGCGATGCTGGGCCCGTCGGCAACGACCACGATGGGCCAGGCCCAGGTGATCGCAGCCATGCAGTCGGGCGATGCGGCCCAGACTTACGCGGTCGCGGCGGCAGCTCCGCAGCTCGAGGACCCGTCGAACTCCGCGGTCGCGGGCAAGATCGGCTACGCCCCGCTCCCGACTAGCCCTGATGGCACGTCATCGTCGGCGACCGGTCTCTGGGTTCTCGGGGTTCCCGCGGGCCTGCCGGACGACCGCGCCAAGGCCGCACTGTCGTACATCAAGTGGATGACCTCCGCCAAGGCGATGAAGATGTTCGCCGAGTTCGGCGGCATTCCGACGCGTTCTGACGCCTATGACGAGGTGAGCGGGCTCTCGGACGCGGCATCCGCGACGCTCGCCGCTGTGGCCGAGACTGCGGCGAACCTGCCGGAGAACCCGACGTCGCTGCGCTACGCCTTCTCGACCGACATGCTCAACCTCACCGAGCCCGCCCTGCAGGAGATCGCTGCAGGCAACGTCAGCGCCGCCGACGGCATGGGCAAGCTGCAGGACGACCTGTCGGCGCTCGTGAAGAAGCTCAAGCTGCCCCAGGGCTAGCACATCGGAGGCGGCGCCTCGTCCGTGGGCGCCGCCCCACCCTCCCTCCTAAGGCCGACTCAGATGAACGACAAACTTCCCGATTCCCGGCGCCCACAATGGGTGTACCGGGTCGGCAGCGAGCCCGACCCCCGCTTCAGCCTGGCCAACGAGCGGACCTTCCTCGCGTGGGTGCGGACTTCTCTGGCCCTCTTCGCGGGAGGCATAGCCCTCGAGGCCCTGAAGATTCCAGCCCATTCCGGGTTCCGACTCAGCGCCGGTCTCGTCCTGATCGCCCTCGGTGTCCTCGCGATAGTCCAGGGCTGGGTGAGCTGGGCCCGCACCGAGCGCTCGCTCCGGCGGGGTGTCGCCCTGCCCGGCCTCACCGTGGGAACGACGATCGTGGGCGGTATCGCGGTCGCTGCGGTACTGGTGCTGATCGGACTCCTCTGGTGACCGACGCGCCGTTCGACGCCGGGCTTCAAGCGGAAAGGACGCTGCTGGCCTGGCGCCGAACCTGCCTCTCCCTCGCGGTCGCGGCGCTGCTGGTGATCAAACTAGGCGCGGCGATCCTGGGCTTTGTTGCCGGCGTCGTGGGTATCGCGGTGCTCGCACTTGCGGCGGTCGCCTACACCGTCTCGGCGGCGAGGTACCGCAGAGTGCACCGAGAAGTCTCGGCCGAGCGCGCCCTGCCCAGTGCATCAGGTGCGGTGACGGCCATCGCCGCGTCTGTGCTCGCGATCGCCGTTGCCCTTGCCGCGTGGATGATCGGCGATCTGGCATGACCGAGGGAATGGTCGGACTTCCGGGCGGCGCCTTCCGCATGGGGTCGACGGACTTCTACCGTGAGGAGGGCCCGGTCCATGAGGCCTGGGTGGCGCCGTTCGAGATCGATACCCACGCGGTGACCAACCGGCGGTTCCGCAGGTTCGTCGAGGCGACCGGATACGTCACCACGGCCGAGCGTCCCCTTCGTGGCGCTGAATACGAGCACCTGAGTAACGATGAACGTCAGCCGGGATCGCTCGTGTTTCGGCCGACGCACGGTCCCGTCGACCTGGGCGACTGGCGCCAGTGGTGGCACTGGGTGCCGGGGGCGCGGTGGGATCGGCCGTACGGACCCGACAGCGACGTGGCGGATCTGGACGATCATCCGGTGGTCCAAGTGAGCTTCGAAGACGCCCGGGCTTTCGCCAGCTGGGAGGGTAAGCGCCTGCCAACCGAGGCGGAGTGGGAGTACGCAGCCCGGGGCGGCCTCGAGTCGGCGACCTACGCGTGGGGCGAGGAGCCCAACACGGGTGCCGCCCACGCCAATACATGGCAAGGGCGCTTCCCGTACGACAACCGGGGAGCTCGCGGATGGCGAGGCACAGCGCCGGTCGAAACCTTCGCCCCCAACGGTTTCGGGCTGCACGAGATGACCGGGAACACCTGGGAATGGACAAGCACGGCCTGGACTGCCCAGCACGTGGACCCGGCGACCACCTGCTCCTGCGGTCCTGCGAGCGACCCGGGCACCGCTCAGCGGGTGCTCAAGGGCGGCTCGCACCTGTGCGCCCCCGAATACTGCCTTCGCTACCGACCGGCCGCACGGAGTGCACAGACCGAAGACTCGGCGACGACGCACATCGGCTTCAGGTGCGTCGCCGACGCTTAGTAGGCCGACCAGCAGGACTCACGCACACGTGGAGTCCGTGGGCAAGAGTGAGCAAACCGTGTGGATGCATAGTTCTCCGCAGTGCAGGAGGGCGTGCTCATGGTCTACTCACCCTTCTCAGCGGTGTAACCGAAGTCGCTCACAATGTAGTCAGATAGACCCTGAGCAACTAGCCGCTTCCGCGGAGAAGGCCCCAAGTCCCTTGCATTTGCTGGACTTTCGATGGTGGCTCCGACGGGCGTCGATCCCGTGACCTCACGATTTTCAGTGACAATCTGGGGCTAGCGGAGCCCAGTGAATAGGCGGAAGTTCCGCGAACTCTAGCTGATCTCTGAATCAAGGTTGGTCGACGTGATCAGGGTGATCCTGCGCATTCGTGGGCAAAATGTGGGCAAGCGTCAGCGATTTACTGAGGCTGTGATGTATCAGGACATGGGTGACAATTCTGCATCAGGACATAGGTGACACTTCGCGCATCAGGACATCGGTGACACTCAGATGGTCTTGGGGAGGCGTCCTCGGGGTCGGCCGGAGC
>CAIXMB010000181.1 GCA_903920435.1 uncultured Actinomycetes bacterium | reverse complement strand
GCCCGAGCAGCGCGCCCTCCTGCTGCGCGGGCGGGACGAGCCGTTCACGGTGTCGGATGTCGCCCTCCTCGACGAGGCGGCCGAGCTGCTCGGCGAGGTGGACGCGGCGGCCGACGCCAACAAGCGCGAGCTCAAGCAGCAGCGCAAGCGCGACCTCGAGAACGCGCAGGCGGCCATCGAGAACATGCAGGTGGAAGGGCTCGTGGATGCCCGCACTCTCGCCGAGGGCTTCGAGGCCTCCGTCGAGCGGGGCACCACCGCCGAGCTCGCCGCCGCCGATCGCACGTGGGCGTACGGGCACATCGTGGTCGACGAGGCGCAGGAGCTGTCGCCCATGCAGTGGCGGCTGCTCATGCGGCGCAACCCGCTCAAGTCGTTCACGATCGTCGGTGACATCGCCCAAGCCTCCGCCGCCGCGGGGGCGGCGAGCTGGGCGGCGGCCCTCGAGCCGCACGTGAGCGAGTGGCGACTCGAGGAGCTCACCGTCAACTACCGCACGCCCGCGCAGATCTCCGACGTCGCCGAGGCGATGGCGGTCGCGCACGGCGTCAACATCACGCGGTCGCGCGCCGTGCGCGAGAGCGAGTGGCCGGTCGACATCGTGCGGGCGGGGGAGCTCTCCGCGGCGGTCGTCGAGACCGTGCTCGCCGACCGCGCCCTCGGCGACGGCACTGTCGCCGTCATCGTGAGCGAGTCGCTCGTGCCCGACGTGTGGCCTGCGCTCGCGGCATCCCTCGGGCCCGCCGTGGGCAGGGGGGCTGCAGGGCTCAACCGCGCCGTCGCGGTGCTCACGCCGCAGGAGTCGAAGGGCCTCGAGTTTGACGCGGTCGTCGTCGTCGAGCCGCAGCGGATCGTCGACGAGATCGCGCGCGGTGCAGCGGCGCTGTACGTGGCCATGACCAGGCCCACTCAGCGCCTGCACCTCGTCACGTCCGGGGCGCTGCCCGCGGGCATCTGAGCACCCCCCCCGCGCGGGGATGCCCTCTAGTGGGGGCTGTGCGGCACGGACCGCCGCGCGCACACTGTACTTACGAACACGCCTTCGGGGGAGGGAATGTTCGGGAATGAACGAGTAGGGCCGGAGGCGGGGGAGCCTCCGGCCCAACGTTCCCATCACCACCACGTCCCCTGGGAACTGAGGGGGAGTCGATGCAGAACCGCATCCTCCGCGAGAGGGTCGCAGGGCAGTCGGCAATGGCCGCTGTCGTGACCGCCCAGCGCGCAGTGCCCCGGCCGGGTCGTCTCGCCCGAATCTTCGGCATCAGCCCGCTCACCCCCGAAGCTCGGGCCCACTACCGCGGTGCGCTCGGCGAACTGCTGGTCGGAGACGCGCTCGAGAACCTCGGCCCGACGTGGGATGTGCTGCACGACCTTCCGCTCCAGAGCACCATCGTCGATCACCTGCTCATCGGCAGGGCGGGCGTCTTCACCGTGTTCGCCGCGAACTTCGGCAAGAACGACGTGAGCGTCGACGGCACTGCGCTCACGGTCGCCGGTGAGCAGCGCGACGACATCGCCGCCGCGGCCGCCGAGGCCACCGAGGTGTCGCGACTGCTCACCGCCGCCGCGGGCAAACCGGTGCGCGTGCGTCCCATGCTCGTCGTCGTCGATCCGCTCAGGCTGACCGTCAAGGCGACGTCGGGGGATGTCGTGATCGTCGCCTCCCGCGAGCTCGAAGGGTTCCTCTCGCGTGCCGCGCGTACCCTCACGGGCGACGAGGTGGCGCACATCTCCGACCTCGCCGACCTCGACACGACCTGGCCCGCGAGCCCCGACTCGGGCCTCGACACCCAGAAGCTGCACCGCGACTTCGGCGTCATCCGCACGCGGGTCAACGATGCGCTGCTGCGCCGCATCCTGTGGGCTGCCGCCGCGACGATAGTCGTCTACGCGACGGTGTGCTCGCTCATCGCCACCCTCGTCACGGTGGTCATGCAGCCGTAGCCGCGTATCGTGAAGGTCATGGGACGCATGATCGAGATCGACGGCATCGTCCTCGAGCACGCCCTTAGTGCAGAGGAGCTCTCATGACCACACCCGCCGCCGTCTCCGCGTGGGTCGACCTGTACCGCGCAGCGTGGCAGTCCAACCTCGCCGACGACATCCGCGCCGTGTTCACCGAGGACGCGTCGTACCGTGGCCGCCCGCACGAGGAGCCCGCGGTCGGGCATCCGGCCATCGTCGCCCTGTGGCTCGAGAACCAGGACGCGCCGGGTACCTGGACGTTCGAGTGGCACCCGGTCGCCCTCGAGGGCGATGTCGCGGTGATCCAGTGCGTCACCACCTACCCCAACGGCGACAAGGGCGGCACCTACGACAACCTCTGGGTGCTCCGCCTCGCCGACGACGGTCGTGCGCGCGAGTTCACGGACTGGTGGATAGCGCGGTGACGCCGCGCACCCGCTACGCGCTCCTCGGCGTCGGCGGGCTCGCTCTCGCGGTCGCCGTCGGGCTGCTGCTGGCCCTCGTGCTGCGGTCGGTGAACTCCCCGGCGGCGAGCGCTCCGCAGGTCCCCCCGACGACCAGCGCACCCGCGCCGGTCGCGCCTGCGCCGTCGGAGCCCCCCGCCGCGCCGGCTCCCGCGCCGCGCCCCGAGCCGAAGCAGAACGAGTGCGTCGATGAACTGGGTGACGGCGTCGTCGACCTCGACTCGGTGCAGCTCGCCCTGCACGACGGCGACCTCGTGGCGCAGTTCCGGTTCGCGACGGGTGTGCCCGACGACGGCGGCTTCGGCTTGACCATCGACCGCGGTGGCAAGAGCTACCTCTTGGGGGTCGCCGTCGAGGGTGGCGACGTCGACAGCGTGTTCGTGCAGGACTTCGACCGCTCCGACACCGACGAGCTCGACACCGACAACGCCGTGGCCGACGGGAGCACCGTCACCGTCGTGTTCCCGCGCGACTCGATCCGGCGCATCGGCAACGGCTGGAGCTGGTCGGCGTTCGCGTCGCAGACCGGCGCCGAGCCCGACACCTGCCCGGGCGGCGACCCGCAGCGCTTCGAGGGCTGAGGAGCACTACTCCTTGATGCAGGCGCCGGATGACACGGTGTCGGTGAGCCCCGCCGCCTGATTGGTCACGGGCTCCAGCTCGGCCATCGTCATGGCGTAGCCGACGTTGGCGGTGTCGCCGCTGCGCGCGAACACCACGCCGGCCACGGAGCCGTCGAGGGTGAGTAGCGGTCCGCCCGAGTTGCCCTCCTTGATGTCGGCGGCGAGCGTGTACACCTCCCGCTGGGTGCGGCTCTCGCCGTAGATGTCGGGCACGGCCGGGCTCGTCACCGAGATGACGTTGGCGGCACCGGACGAGAACGGGCCGCCGAAGGGGTAGCCCTCGAACGCGGCATCCGTGGTGGCGGGCAGGGTCGCGGCGAGGGGGAGTGCCGGCGCATCGAGGCCGGGTACGGCCAGCACCGCGAGGTCGTCGATGGGGTCGAAGTAGACGATGGTGCCCGTGAGCGACTGGCCCGCGAGGGTCTCGACGACGGGCTCGGTGACGCCCGCGACGACGTGCGCGTTGGTGACGACTCGATCGTCGTAGACGACGAAGCCCGAGCCCGACTGCGAGACACCGCACGCGTAGGCGTTGCCGGTGATGCGCACGACGGACTGGGCCGCTGCATTCAGCGCACCGCTGCCGGTGTCGACGTCGGGGATCGTCGGCGTGCCGTCGAGCACGCCGGTGAACAGCGGGATGCCCTTGTCGACGACGGCGCCGCGCACCTGGGCGAGGAACGCCTCGACCGGGTCGGGGGTGAGCACGTTGATCACGCGCAGCACCGTCGAGCCGGCGATCGCCTTGGAGAGCACCGGTACGCCGAGCTGGCTCACGCTGAAGGAGACCATGGAGGCCACGAGAGCCGCGACGATGGTCGTGCCGACGGCGCCGAGCACGCGGTCGACGCCGCTCAGGGGGCCGCGCAGGATGCCGCGGCGGATGAACCTGCCGACCGCGCTACCGAGGGCGTGGCCGAGCGCGACGAAGCCGATGGCCACGACGACGGTGACACCGAGGTGAAGGAACGGCACCGGGACGAGGTTCGCAATCACGGGCGCGAGGAAGAACGCCGCGATGATGCCGACGACGATGCCCGCGATCGTGAAGACGCTGCGCGAGAGCCCGTTGCGGAAGCCGTAGACCAGGTACCCGACGAGCATGAGCGCCAGCAGGGCGTCGAGGATGAGGGACTCGGTCACCCGTCCATTCTCGCCCATGCCGCGCGCAGGCTAGGGCGAGACCGCCGCGATCCGCCGGTCGAGGTGGCGCTGCTCCGCGGGGTTGGTCGCGAGGGCGCGGGCCCGGCGGAAGGCGGGGGCCGCGGCATCCGGGTCGCCCGACCGTGCGAGCAGCTCGCCGCGGGCCGCCCAGTAGAGGTGGTACTCGTCGAGGCCCGTGATGCCGTCGAGCAGGGCCAGGCCCGCCGGCGCGCCGTCGGCCATCGCGACCGCCACCGCCCGGTTGAGCGCGACGACGGGGGAGGGCGTGAGGGCGAGAAGTTGCCCGTAGGCCGAGGCGATCGCCGACCAGTCGGTCTCGGCGGCGGTGCGCGCGTTGGCGTGGTGCGAGGCGATCCACGCCTGCAGCTGGAACGCACCCGGCACCTCCAGTGCGAGCGCCGCCGACAGGGCGCGGTTGGCCTGCTCGATGCCCGCGGCGTCCCACATCGTGCGGTCCTGGTGCTCGAGGAGCACGAGCTCGCCGCCCGCGAATCGTGACGACGTGCGGGCGCGCCCGTACAGCTCGAGCGCGAGCAGGCCCAGCGCCTCGGCATTGCCCGGCACGAGGGATGCCACGGCCGACGTCAACCGGATCGCCTCGTCCACCAGGTCGACCCGCGCGCCTTGGGACGACCGCGACAGGTAGCCCTCGTTGTAGATGAGGTAGAGGACGGCGAGTACGGTGTCCACCCGCTCGTCGAGCGATGCCGGAATGCTCAGCGGTATGCCCGCGTCCCGGATCTTGCGCTTCGCCCGCACGATGCGCTGCGCGAGCGTCGGCTCGGGAACCAGGTACGCGGCGGCGATCTCGGCGGTCGTGAGCCCGCCCACGAGCCTCAGGGTGAGTGCCACTTGAGCGTCGCGGTCGAGCGCGGGGTGGCAGCACAGCAGCACGAGCCGCAGGTGCTCATCGCCCACGTCGGAGTGCTCGACGACCATGTCGGGCTCCTCCTCCGTCGGCAGCGCAAGCAGGTAGGACGCGGCCTGCAGCCTGCGCCGCTCAGCAGCTGCACGGCGCAGGCGATCGATCGCCCGGTTGTAGGCGACCGTGTACAGCCAGCCCGCGGGGTTCGCCGGGACGGTAGTCCACGCGGCGGCAGCGACGAGCGCATCCTGAACGCACTCGTCGGCGAGGTCGAGGTCGCCGAAGCGGTGCGCGAGGAGGGCGAGCACGTGCCCGCTCTCCTCGCGCGCGAGGCGAGTTGCTGCCTCGCGGAGGTCGAGCACTACGGCTGCGGCCGGTACTGGATCGGTCGGACCTCGATCACGGCATCCGTGAAGGGCATCGCGGCGGCGAGTTCGAGGGCCTCGTCGAGGTCTTTCGCCTCGATCAGGTAGTAGCCGCCGAGTTGCTCCTTCGTCTCGGCGAACGGGCCGTCGACGATCGTGTCCTCGCCGGCGACGCGCTTGATCGTCGTGGCGGTCGCGATGGGCTGCAGCTGGGCGCCGCCGATCCAGTGGCCGCCGTCGATGAGCTTCTGGTTGTAGGCCTGCCAGTCGGCCATGTACGCCCCGAAGGCCGGGTCGGTGGGGGCGATCGGCTCGCGGGGGTTGGCCTCGCCGAGGAAGAGCATGTATTCCATTTCGAATCTCCTTAGGTGGAGGAGGGGAGTGTCCCACTCTCGCAAGCATGACGCAGCGCCCCCGCCGGATCGACAGGCGCCGAAAGATTCTTTTCCTGACTTCCCTCCGAGTTCACACCCGTACTGGGGCTCACGGCGAATGCTCAGGAACGGTTGACTGGCACCGAACTACAGATCCGGGGGGATCATGACTGACACGATGGCTCGGGGGAGCCACACCACGTCCGAGGACGCCGTCACGCGTCGCGGGCCGGCCTACGCCGTCATCGCGGAGTGCCTGCGCATCCAGACCACGGCACGCCGCCAGAACCGCCTCGCGTGGCTGTTCGGACAGGACCCGATCCTGCCCGACGCGCGCAGCTGGTACCGCGGTGCGATTGGCGAGATCCAGGTCGCCAAGACGCTCGGCTCGCTCGGAGCCGGGTGGACGGTGCTCTACAGCCTCGACAGTGCGCAGGAGGCATCCGACCTCGTCATCGGTCCGGCCGGTGCCTTCACCGTCGCGACCCGAAACCACTCGCGCCAGCGCGTCTGGGTGGGTGAGGACCAGTTGCTCGTCAACGGCCACCGCACGCACCACATCAGGGATGCCCGCTACGAGGCCCGCCGTCTGAGCCACCTGCTCGGTATCGTCGTGACGCCCATCATCGCCGTCGTCGACCCGGCGACCCTCATCATCAACGAGCGCGCGGACGGCGTCGAGGTGCTCGCCTCCTCGCAGCTCGCCGGTTACCTCGCCCGTCGCAAGCCACGTCTGACGGATGCCACGGTCGCCTCGCTCGTCGAGCGCGCGGGTCTCGACGGCACCTGGAGCGCCGATGTCATCGACGAGACCCTCGTGCACGAGGCGCGGTTCGCACGCCTCAAGCGCGAGGTCGATCGGGCGTGGCGTCGGCGTGCAGGGTGGGTCGCGGGCTCTGCCGCGCTCCTGACCTGCGTCGTGGTGTCCGCGACCCTCTTCTAGCTGGCGGGTGCAACGGCCGGTGCCGGCTCGCCGACGCTGCGGTCGCAGAGGTGCACGATCAGCACGATGATGCCGGCGATGGGCAGGAGCACCCAGAAGAGCTCGGTCCAGCGACGTCCCGCGTCGCGCAGGCGGCGTACCGTCACGGCGAGGCTCGGCAGCAATACCGCGATCGACCAGAGCCCGGAGAGGCTCGACCCGAGCAGGATCGTGTTCGACATCAGGTCGCGCATCGCGCCGAAGCCGTACGTGCCATCGCCGTAGTCGAAGCCGTAGCCGCCACCCGTGCGGATGTTCAGGGCGCTCAGCGCCATGCTCACGAGGGCGCTGAACAGTGCGAACCACCAGAACTCGGATCGGGATGCCCGCCCGGCGAACTCGGCGTACTTGCGGAAAACGGTCTTGATCGATTCGAAGAAGGTCATGGGCTCTGTCCTAGCGGTCGTAGCGGTCGGGCTCGGCGGCGCGGCGGAAGTGCCGTCCGCTGATGGAGGTGGGTGTGATGCGCACCCACCGGTACTTGAGGGTCGGGACCCAGGGGGTGAGCGGCAGGCCGTCCGCGCGGTCGATGTCCTGCTGGTGCTCGAGCTCCGCGGCGGATCCCTTGACGACGACGCTCCACCCGTCGTGCTCGCCGTACCCGTCGACCTCGAACGCCACCGATCCGTTGACGGTGAGTTCGAGCAGCTTGGTGCCGGGTGCCGTCCGGAACAGGATCGTGCCCTCGTCGACGATGTAGTTCACCGGGAAGACATCGATCTCGCCACCCGCGGCCACGGCGAGGCGCCCGACCGGGGTGGACTTCAGGAGCGCCCAGATGTCGTGGTCGCTCAGGGTGATCAGGGGGGACTCGTCCATGGTGCTGCTCCCTTCCGAACAGCAGTCAAACGCCGGTCGGGATGGGGCACTAGGGTCGAAAGGCCTACGGGGTGTGGGGCGTCCGTGATCGTGCGCCACACTGTTCGGGTGAGCGATCCCGTCGTTACCCCGGACCTGCCCGTGAGCGTGTACGCGAAGCGGGCGGGGCTCTTCGCGCTGCTCACGTTGCCCGTGAACGCACTGAGCAACCTGCTGAGCCGCGCGCTCGACAACCCCGAGCTCGCCAGTTCGTCGGGTGCCGGATACGCCATCGCGTCGATCGGCTTCATCGTGT
>CAIXMB010000180.1 GCA_903920435.1 uncultured Actinomycetes bacterium | reverse complement strand
CCGCCATCGCGCGCGCTCCCTCGCGAGCGGCGCTCGTGAGCATGAGCTGGGTATTGAACACCGAGCCGTACTCCACGATCCCGATCAGGATGAGCACGAGTAGCGGGAACACGAGGGCGAATTCGACAGCGGCAGCGCCGCGGTCACTCCCCCAGGTGATCCCCCTGAACAGCCGTCGCATGGCAACCCTCCCCACTCACGCGCAGGCGGAGAACGACGGCGCCCGTGTAGGGGCGGCCGCGTTCGAGGGTGAGAGTTAGGGCAGCTGGTTGTTGATGTTGTTGAACAGGTCGCTGAGCGTGCCGCCCAGGAGTCCGACCGCGGTGATGATCACGACGGCGATGAGCCCGACGATGAGCCCGTACTCGACTGCCGTGGCGCCGGTCTCCTCGCGGGTAAGGCGGGTCTTCGCGGCGGCGAGCAGCGTGGTGATGGTGCTGAACATGACAGTTCCCCCTGCATGTCAATGCGCGATGGCCCCCCTTGGCGCACTTGAAAGCTAGTGCCTCAGCGAACCGATATACGACCCCGCTTTGGGGGGACTTAACGGGGGACGCAACCCGGCGCGCCCGCAGATGGCAAAAGCCCGGCGGCGCTTCTACGAGCGCTCGACCGGGCTTTTGGTTACTGTGACCCCAGCGGGATTCGAACCCGCGTTACCGCCGTGAGAGGGCGGCGTACTAGGCCTCTATACGATGGGGCCGTCACGACAACTTTACGAGTATGCCATACGTGGTGAGGCCTCGCCAAACACGGGGGAAGGAACGTCAGTGCGGCGACCCGCCATCACGCTCGCGATGATCATCATCGCGACCCTGTCGCTATCCGGATGCGACGTGCTCGCGCCCACGCGCGACGCCGACGGGAAGATCGTCGGCGCGGTGGAGATGCCCTCCACCGACGCGTGGGTGGGCGACTGCTTCTCGTTCGTCGACAACAGCAATCTCGCCTACGCGACGGTCGTTCCGTGCAGCGAGCCGCACACCCACGTCGTGATCGGCAGGGGCACGTTCACGCCCCAGCGCATCGCGCACTTCGAATCGCTGCAGATCGCGGTGCTCACGGCCTGCAAGGACCGGTTCGAGCTCTACCAGGCGACACAGGAGCAGGAGCTCACCCCCGAGTACATCGTCTCCGACAAGAAGGAGCACGACGGCCGGGTGGTCACGCACTACTCGTGCCTCGTGAAGAACGCCTAGCCCTGCGCGAGGATCCGCAGGGCGTTCGGGACCACCTCGATATCGAGGGGCAGTAGCCCGATGCGCTCGCCATCGGCATAGGCGACGACGCCCTCCGACTCGATGCGGATCTTCTTCGCGCGGTGGATGGCGACCCGCGAATCCGTGACGTGCTCGCCCTTGAAGACGCGCGGGAAGATCCGCAGGAACGAGATGCGCGACAGCGCCTGCACGACGAGGACGTCGAGCAGCCCGTCGTCGACGAGTGCGTCGGGCGTCACCTTCATGCCGCCGCCGAGCGAGACGTTGTTGCCCACGCTGATGAGTGCCCCCGTCGTCACGAGCTCCGTGCCGTCGAGCACGATGCGGTACGGAATGGGCTTGAGCTTCGCGAGCTCGAGCCCGAGGGCGATCAGGTAGCGGCTCGGCCCCTTCGGGTTCTCCATGTTGTTCGCGCGCTCGTTGACGATCGCGTCGAACCCCGCCGAGAGCACGCACGCGAACCAGCGCACCGCTGGCACGCCGTCGTCCATGAACTCGACCCGGCCCGCGTCGATCGCGCGCACGGGCTTGTCGAGGGATGCGACGAGGGTCTCGATCGCCGCTTCGGTGTTCTGGTGCGGGATGCCGAGGCCTCGGGCCATGTCGTTTCCGGTACCGGAGGGCACGAGCCCCAGCGGCACCTTCGTGCCCACCACGAGGTTCGTGCCGAGGTTGACCATGCCGTCGCCGCCGACCACGATCAGCGCGTCGGGCTTGCCCGCCACGGCCTTGCGGCCCGCTGCCATGAGCTGCTCGAAGTCGGGCTCCTGCAGGCTCGTCACATCGTGGCCGAGCGCCCGGAGCGTCTGGACGACGGCGGGCCCGACGTCACGCCCCTTGCCGAATGATGCTGTCGGGTTGATCGCCACCACCAGGCGTTTGGGCTTCGTCGCGCTCACGCGCTAAGTATGCCCGATCCCCCGATCTCGACGAGCTCGATCACCGAAGGCGGAGCAACCTCAGCAGTTGGGCGTTGGCAGCGACGATGATCGTCGACGCCGACATGAACACCGCGGCGAGCGCCGGCGGCAGCAGGATGCCCGCGCCGAACAGCACTCCGGCCGCGAGCGGGATGCCCACCGCGTTGTACCCGGTGGCCCAGAACAGGTTCTGCAGCTCCTTGCGCCACGTCGCCCGGCTGAGCGCGAGCGTGTCGGCAACCCCGCGCGGATCGCTCGACGCGAGCACGACGCCGGCCGACTCGATCGCGACATCCGTGCCCGCCCCGATCGCGATGCCCACATCGGCCATCGCGAGGGCCGGGGCGTCGTTCACCCCGTCGCCCACCATGGCGACCTTCGAGCCGTCGGCCTGCAGTTGCGCGACCACATCGGACTTCTGGCCGGGCAGCACCTCGGCGAACACCTCGTCTATGCCGAGCTGGCGCGCCACCCAGTCGCCCACCTCGCGCGAGTCGCCGGTGAGCATGGCCACCCGCACGCCGCGCTTGGTGAGCAGCGCCACGGCCTCGGCCGACTCTGGCCTGATGGTATCGGCGAGCGCGATCATGCCGAGCACCCGTGGGCCCTCGATGAGGTAGACGACGGTCGCGCCGCCGGTGGAGAGCTCGCGCGTGGAGTTCACGAGCTCGGCCGGCAGTTCGAGGCCCCGTTCCGTCACGACGCGACGGCTCGCGACGGTGAGCTCGCGGTCGCCGACGGTCGCCGTGACTCCCCGGCCCGCGAGGGAGCTGAAGCCCTTCGCCCGGGCGACCTTGAGCCCGCGCTCCTTGGCGGCGGCGACGATGGCGCGCGCGATGGCGTGCTCGGACTTGGCCTCGACGGATGCCGCGAGCGCGAGCACCTCGTCGTCGACATCGCCCACGACACCCTGGCGACCGGTGGTGAGCGTGCCGGTCTTGTCGAACAGCACCACCGAGACCGCGCGGGCCTCCTCCAGCGCGAGGCGGTTCTTCACGAGGATGCCGTTGCGCGCACCCAGTGCCGTGGAGATCTGCGACACGAGCGGAATAGCGAGGCCCAGCGCGTGCGGGCACGCGATCACGAGCACACTGACGACGCGCTCGAGCACGAACGCCGGGTCGTCGGGCCGGATGACCAGCCACACGACGAGCGTGATGATCGCCGCCCCCAGGGCGACGTAGAACAGCAGGGCCGCCGCGCGGTCGGCGAGCAGCTGCGCGCTCGACTTGCTCGACTGCGCGTCGGCGACGAGCTTCATGATGCCGGCGATCGCCGTCTCGCCGCCCGTCTTCGTGACGCGAATCGTGAGGGCGCCCGATCCGTTGACGCTGCCCGCGATGACCTGGGCGCCCTTGGCCTTGGCGACGGCAGCGGACTCGCCCGTGAGCAGCGACTCGTTCACGTCGGAGTCGCCCTCCACCACTTCTCCGTCGACGGGGATCGCGGCGCCCGGGCGCACGAGCACGCGGTCGCCGACGGCGAGCTGGGAGACCGGGACGGTCATCACGTGGTCGCCGTGCAGCATGTCCGCCTCATCCGGCAGCAGTTTCGCCAGCTCGCCGAGCGCGTCCTGCGCGCCCATCACGGCGGACATCTCGATCCAGTGGCCGAGCAGCATGATCGTGATGAGGGTGGCGAGCTCCCACCAGAAGTCCATGCCGGCGAGGCCGAGGGTCACGGCGACGCTGTAGCCGAGGGCGACGACGATCGCGAGCGAGATGAGCGTCATCATGCCGGGCTGCTTCGCGCGCAGCTCGGTCACGGCCCCCTTGAGGAACACGAGACCGCCGTAGAGGAAGATCGCGACGCCGAAGGCGGCCGGGATGTACTGGCTGCCCGGGACGCGCGGGCCGCTGAGGCCCAGGATGTCTTGCAGGCCCATCGAGAAGACGAGCGTGGGAATGGTGAGAACCAGGCTCAGCCAGAACTTGCGGCGGAAGATCGCGGGGTCGTGCCCCTCGTGCCCGCTGTGGTGGTCGTGCCCGCCCGCGGAGGCACTCGAAGCGTCGGCGTGGTCGTGGTCATGGTGCATGTGCTGTGAGTGGTCCATGGCTAGTTCCCCCGGTTGTTCTCGAGCTCGTACACGCGCAGCAGCTCGTCGACGGCGACATCCTCCTGCCCACCCGCGAACATCTCGCTCACGTGGGTGCGGAGGTGGTTCTCGACGAGCAGCTTGTTGAGGCTGCGCAGCGACTTCTGGATGGCGAGGGACTGCGTGATGATGTCGACGCAGTAGTCCTCGTTCTCGATCATCTTCTCGAGGCCGCGCATCTGGCCCTCGAGGATCTTGGTGCGGTGCAGCGCCCGCTTCTTGATGTCGGCGATCATGGCTCCAGTGTATACCCCCCGGGGGTACTGTGCAGGCTTACGCTGTGATGATGAAGCTGACGAAGTACGAGCACTCCACGCTGGTCATCGAGAAGAGCGGCGCGGCCCTCGTCATCGATCCCGGGTCGTTCACGATGCCGCTCAGCGACATCAGCGGAGTCGTCGCCATCGTCATCACCCACGAGCACGCCGACCACTGGACCGCGGAGCAGCTCACCCGCCTCCTCGACCGCAACCCGAAGGCGCGCATCCTCGGCCCGGCGGGGGTCGCCGCGGCCGCGAGCGACTTCGCCGTGGAGACCGTCGCGGGGGGCGACACCGTGGAGGTCGAGCCCTTCACGCTGCGGTTCTTCGGCGAGAAGCACGCCGTCATCCACTCGTCGATCCCCATCGTCGACAACGTGGGCGTGCTCGTCGACGACTCGCTCTACTACGCGGGCGACTCGTACACGGTTCCCGAGGGCGTCGAGGTCGACACCCTCGCGGTGCCCATCGGAGCGCCGTGGCTCAAGATCGGCGACGCCATGGACTACGTGCTCGAGCTGAAGCCGCGCCGCTCGTTCCCGGTGCACGACAGCGTGCTGTCTCAGATCGGCAAGACCATGACCCAGGCGCGCATCGAGGCCGCGACACAGCAGAACGGCGGCGAGTTCTTCGTGCTCGAGGCCGGGGAGTCATTCGACCTCTAGAGCTGCAGCCTCATGAAGGCGAGGTCGAGCCACCGGTCGAACTTGATGCCGACCTCCCGCATGATCTGCGGCGGCTCGAACCCGAGTTGCTCGTGCAGGGCGATCGACGCGAGGTTGCCCGCCTCGATCGCGGCGATCATGACGTGGATGCCGTTCTCGCGCGCGAGCTCAATGAGGTCGACCATCAGCAGGCGCGCGATCCCCTGCCGCTGGAATCCCTCGGCGACGTAGACCGAGTTCTCCACGGTGTGGCGGTAGCCAGACTTCTCGCGCCAGGGGCCGTAGGCCGCGTATCCGGCCACTGCACCGTCGATCTCGGCGACGATGATCGGATGCCCCGCGGCATCGTGCGCGGCGAGCCAGCGCTCGCGGTCGGCACGGTCGACCTCGAGCTCGGTCCAGATGGCGAGGGAATCCCGAATGGCAGCGTTGTGAATCGCCAGAATCTCGTCGAGATCGCTGTCGATCGCCGGGCGAATCGAGAGGCCGGAATGTGTCATTTCCTTTAGGCCTTAAATGAACACAGTGGCTGGGGTACCTGGACTCGAACCAAGAACAAAAGAATCAGAATCTTCCGTGTTGCCAATTACACCATACCCCAATGACCCTGACCGAAGCCCGGGCCGACTGTCTACTTTAGCGTATCTCTGAGCCTGTCAATGCGCGCGAGCGTGTGCTCGCGGCCGAGCAGTTCCATCGACTCGAAGAGCGGCGGGCTGATGCGGCGACCGGAGATCGCCGTGCGCAGCGGACCGAAGGCGGTGCGCGGCTTGAGGCCACGGTTCTCGATGAGCTCGACGCGCAGGGCGGCCTCGATGCCCTCGGTGTTCCACGGCGCGACGGCGGGCAGCACGGATGCCGCGGCCTCCAGCACCACGGCGCCCTCCTCCCCCGGCAGCGCGTCGGCGGCGAACTCGAGCTCCTCGTCGGCGGTGAAGAGGAACGCGAGCAGGTCGCGGGCCTCGCCGAGCAGCTGCATGCGCTCCTGCACGAGGGGCGCGGCGGCGAGCAGCATCGAGCGGTCGGCGTCGTCCTTCACGAGGTCGCCGAGGTACGGCAGCAGGCGCTCGGCGAAGTCGTGCACCGTCAGCATGCGAATGTGGTCGCCGTTGATCGACTCGGCCTTCTTCACGTCGAAGCGCGCGGGGTTCGGGTTGACGTCGATAACGTCGAACGCGGCGACCATCTCGTCGATCGTGAACACGTCCCGGTCGTGCGTGAGCGACCAGCCGAGCAGCGCCAGGTAGTTGACGAGCCCCTCGGGGATGAAGCCGCGGTCGCGGTGGTGGAAGAGGTTCGACTCGGGGTCGCGCTTGGAGAGCTTCTTGTTGCCCTCTCCCGTGACGTAGGGCAGGTGCCCGAAGCGCGGGATCTCCTTCGCGATGCCGATCTCGATGAGCGCGGTGTACAGCGCGATCTGCCTCGGCGTGGACGAGAGCAGGTCCTCGCCGCGCAGTACGTGCGTGATTCCCATGAGCGCGTCATCCACGGGGTTGACGAACGTGTACAGCGGTGCCCCGTTGGGGCGCACGACGACGAAGTCGGTGAACGACCCAGCCGGGAATGTGATCGGCCCGCGCACGAGGTCGTCGAAGCTCAGGTCGGTGTCGGGCACGCGCAGTCGCAGCGCCGGCTGGCGCCCCTCGGCGAGGTACGCGGCGCGCTGCTCCTGGGTGAGGTCGCGCTCGAAGTTGTCGTAGCCCTGCTTGGGGTCGCGACCGGCGGCGACGTTGCGCGCCTCGATCTCCTCGCCCGTCGCGTACGACTCGTACAGGTGCCCGGATGCCTTCAGCTTCTCGATCACCTCGAGGTAGATGCCCGTGCGCTGCGACTGGCGGTACGGCTCGTTGGGGCCGCCGACGTCGATGCCCTCGTCCCAGTCGATGCGCAGCCAGCGCAGCGCGTCGAGCAACTGCAGGTAGCTCTCCTCGCTGTCGCGCTCCGCGTCGGTGTCCTCGATGCGGAAGACGAGCTTGCCGCCCGTGTGGCGCGCGTACGCCCAGTTGAACAGCGCCGTGCGGATGAGGCCGACATGCGGCGTACCGGTCGGCGAGGGGCAGAACCTGACGCGGACGTCGGAACCGGTGGCTGTGGAGAATGCTGCGCTCATCGCGGTCAAGTCTACGAGGCAGTCATCACCGCCGCCGTCGCCAGGCTCGCCCCCGCCCCCACGCTCTGCATCATTGCCTCGAGGTCGACGGCGCCAATGGTCCACGCGCCACCCGCAAGCTCGTCGAGTACCGCCAACCAGCCCACGAGCCCGTACCTCTCGAGCGCGAGCGACTCCAGCTCGGCGATGACGAAGGGTGAGACTGTCAGCTCCTCATACCCGGCGACCGCCTCGATGCGACCCGAGGCCGACCAGTGCTCGGGGTCGGTGCGATCGAAGTAGGCGATCAGCGTTGCCGAGTCGAGCGTCACGGCAGGAACCCACCGCGCGGCATCGGGCGGTGGGCGGCGAAGAAGCGCTCCATTGCCGCACGGATGAGATGCGAGACCGTCACGTTCTGCTGCGCGGCACGTAGCTTGGCCTTGGCCAGGGTCGCGCCACTGAGATAGATCGACGTTCGAACGAGACCGTAGGTTGTTTCCATTCCAGCAACGTACGTCGTGACGACGCACGTCCCCGAAACGGAACCCGACTCCCCGGCGGGCACAATGCTGCCGCGGGTGGGGAGGAGGCGCTAGGCGGCGCGCACTGGGTTGCGGAGGGTGCCGATGCCGGGGACCGAGATCTCGATGGTGTCGCCGTCGGCGAGCTGGCCGACGCCGGCGGGCGTGCCGGTGAGGATGACGTCGCCCGGAAGGAGGGTGAAGACCGAGGAGGCGAAGGCGACGAGGGCCGGGATGCCGTGCACGATGTCGGTGAAGGGCGCCGACTGCCGCACCTCGCCGTTGAGGCGGGACTGGATGGACTCGGTCGCGATGTCGAACTCGGTCTGGATGATCGGGCCGAGCGGGCAGAACGTGTCGAAGCCCTTCGCGCGGCCCCACTGGCCGTCTTTCTTCTGCAGGTCGCGCGCGGAGACGTCGTTCGCGATCGTGTAGCCGAAGATGACGCCCGCCGCATCGGCCTCGGGCACGTTGCGCGCGACGCTGCCGATCACGACGGCCAGCTCTCCCTCGAAGTCGACGTGCGAGCTCTGCTTGGGTAGCACGATCGCGTCGCCCGGGCCGATCACCGAGGTGTTCGGCTTGAGGAACATCATCGGCTCCTCGGGCACGTCGTTGCCGAACTCGGCAGCGTGCGCCGCGTAGTTGCGACCGATCGCGATGACCTTCGAGCGCGGGATGACGGGCGCGAGCAGCCGCACCTCGGTGATGGGCACGCGCTCATCGAGGGTGTCGAAGCCGCTGAACAGCGGATCGCCCGCGAGAACCACCAGGTCGGTGCCGTCGAGGATGCCGTAGCGGGGGTCGCCGCCGGCGACCGTGGAGAAACGCGCGATCTTCATGGATACGATCGTGCCATGCCAGTGGACCTGTTGTGGGCGGGACCGGAGCGCGCCGTCGCGACCCTCGTGCTGGGCCACGGGGCCGGCGCGGCGATGGACTCCGCCGGGATGAACGACCTCGCCGCCGCGCTCGCGAGCCGGGGCATCCGTACCGCGCGGTTCGAGTTCGGCTACATGGCCGGCCGTCGCACCGGAGTGCGCAAGCCGCCGCCGCGCGCGGACACACTCGTGGGCGAGTACCGGGCCGCCGTCGAGGCGGTCGGCGGGCTGCCGTTCATCGGCGGGCGGTCGATGGGCGGGCGCGTCGCCACCATGGTCGCCGACGAGCTGGGAGTACCGGGCGCGGTGTGCTTCGGGTACCCGTTCCACCCGCCGGCGAAGCCGCAGCAACTGCGCACGGCGCACCTCGAGCAGCTGCGGACTCCGCTGCTGATCTGCCAGGGCACGCGCGACGAGTTCGGCACGCGCGACGAGGTAGCGACCTACGCCCTCTCCCCCGCGATCGAGATCAACTGGGTCGAGCGAGCGAACCACGGCCTGAGCACCAAGAAGGCGCTCGCCGAGGCGGCCGACGCAGCCGCAGGCTGGTTGAGTAGGGCGCGCTAGCGCGCGTATCGAAACCGGGGTGGTTTCGATACGGCCGCAGACGGCCTACTCAACTCGCCTTACGCGTCGAGGCGCGTGAGCCACCCGTGACGGTCGGCGACCCGGCCGTACTGGATGTCGGTG
>CAIXMB010000179.1 GCA_903920435.1 uncultured Actinomycetes bacterium | reverse complement strand
GGTCGGGGGACACCGACACACTGCGAGCAGGCGGGCGACCTGCGCGGAAAGCCCCTCGCATTTCGCCAACCTGCGCGCAGCGTGCGAGCACAGCTAGTGCGCGGCGGCATCCCAGTTCGGGCCGGTGCCGATCTGCACGTCGAGCGGCACCGAGAGCTGCGCGGCGCCGGCCATGCGCGAGCGCACGATCGCGGAGAGGTCGTCGAGCTCGCCCGGTGCCACATCGAAGACGAGCTCGTCGTGCACCTGCAGGAGCATGCGCGACTTCATGCCGTTCAGGTCCTGGTCGATGCCGATCATCGCGAGCTTGAGGATGTCGGCAGCGGTGCCCTGGATCGGCGAGTTGAGCGCCTGCCGCGCGGCGTTCTCGCGCAGCACCCGGTTCGATGACGTGAGGTCGCCGAACGGGCGTCGGCGGCCGAACTCGGTGGTCGTGTATCCGTCGGCGCGTGCTTGCTCGACCACGTTCTGCAGGTACTCGCGCACGGCCCCGAAGCGCGCGAAGTAGTCGGTCATGAGCTCCTTCGCCTCGCTCGTCTCGATGCGCAGCTGCTTGCTGAGGCCGAAGGCGCTCAGGCCGTAGGCGAGCCCGTACGACATCGCTTTGACCTTGGTGCGCATGGTCGGCGTGACCTCGGAGGGATCGACGTGGAAGATGCGCGCGCCGACGAACCGGTGCAGGTCCTCCCCCGAGTTGAACGCCTCGATGAGCCCCTCATCACCGGAGAGGTGGGCCATGATGCGCATCTCGACCTGCGAGTAGTCGGCCGTGAGCAGGGTCTCGTAGCCCTCGCCTGCCTCGAACGCCGACCGGATGACGCGGCCCGTCTCGGTCTTGACCGGCACGTTCTGCAGGTTCGGGTCGTTCGACGCGATGCGGCCCGTTGCCGACCCGGCCTGCTCGTACGTCGTGTGCACGCGGCTCGTGCCGTCCACCGCCTTGTCGATGCTCGCGATAATCTGCAGCAGCTTCGTCGCGTCACGGTGCTGCAGCAGCAGGTCGAGGAACGGATGCGGGTTCTGCTCCTGCAGGTCGGCGAGGCTCGCTGCATCCGTCGAGAAGCCGGTCTTGTTCGACCGGGTCTTGGGCATGCCCAGCTGGTCGAACAGCACCTCCTGCAGCTGCTTCGGGCTACCGAGGTTGATCTCGCGGCCGATCTCGGCGAAGGCCTTCTCGGCGACGTCGGCGGCCTTGGCCGAGAGGTCGGTGGTGAGGCTGCCGAGCACGGCGCGGTTGACCGTGATACCGGTGCGCTCCATGGTGGCGAGGACGGGCACGAGCGGCATCTCGATAGTCTCGAGCACGTTGAGGGAGCCCGCGTCGAGCTTCTCGGAGAGGTACGCCGACAGCCGCAGCGAGTACCACGCCTGGGTAGCGGGGCTCGCCGGCTCAGTCTCGGGGATGAGCTGGTTCGGGTCGGACTGCTGCAGCGTCTCGCCCAGGTAGTACTCCACCTGTGACTCGAGTGTCTCGGCCTTGGTGCTGGGCTTGAGCAGCCAGCTCGCGAGGATCGTGTCGTAGGCGATGCCGTTGATCGTCAGGCCGGAGTCGCGCGCGATCTTGAGCTGGGCCTTCGCCCCGGTCATGACCTTCGGCGCGTCGCTCGCGAGCCACTGCTCAAGCGCGACGTAGTCGTGGCGACCGGCTGCCCACGGCACCCAGGCGGTCTCGTCGGCGGCACCGATGCCGAAGCCCGTGACGACGCCGTTGGTGCTCTCGATGCGCAGCCCCAGGGCGCTCTGCCCGTTGACCGACTGGGTGGACAGCCATTTGCCCAGCTCCTCGTCGATGAGGGTGCGGATGACGGGGATGCCCGCCGCCGCGGGCGCGCTGTCGGCAATCGCGTCGGCACCGCCTTCTGCTGCGGCGATCTTCAGCACGCGGTCGAGGAGGGTCTTGAACTGCAGCCTGTCGAACACGTCGCGCACGGCGGCGACATCCATCGGCTTGCGCGCGAGGTCGCTCGGGCCGACGGGCAGCTCCACATCGGTGAGCAGGTGGTTGAGCTTGCGGTTGCGGATGGCGCGGTCTTTCTGCTCGCGCAGCTTCTCGCCCACCACCCCGGTGATCTCGTCGGCGTGCTCGAGGATTCCGTCGAGCGAGCCGTACTGGGTGATCCACTTGACCGCGGTCTTCTCGCCGACCTTGTCGATGCCGATGAGGTTGTCGCTCGTCTCCCCGACGAGGGCTGCGACATCCGGGTACTGCTCGGGCTCGATGCCGTACCGCTCGACTACCGCGTCACGGTCGTAGCGCTTGAGCTCGGAGACGCCGCGCGCGTTCGGGTAGAGCAGGGTCACGCCCGGCTTCACCATCTGGATCGCGTCGCGGTCGCCCGAGACCACCAGTACGTCGAACCCCTCCGCAGAGGCCCGGGTGGCGAGGGTGGCGAGGATGTCGTCGGCCTCGTAGTCCTCCTTGCTGAGGGTCTGGATGCCCAGGGCCGCGAGTGCCTCCTGCAGCAGCGGTACCTGACCCACGAACTCCGACGGGGTCTCGCCGCGGGTGCCCTTGTACTCGGGGTACTCGCGGGTGCGGAACGAGAAGCGCGAGATGTCGAACGCGACCGCGAGGTGGGTGGGCTTCTCGTTCTGCAGGAGCAGGATGAGCATCGAGAGGAAGCCGTGGATCGCGTTCGTGTGCTGCCCGTCACGCGTCGTGAAACTGTCGACGGGCAGTGCGTAGAAGGCGCGGAAGGCCAGCGAATGGCCGTCGATGACGAGGAGGGTAGGCTTTTCGGAGTCCGGCACGAGCCAAGCCTAGCTGCGGCTCCCGACACGCTCACCGCACCGAAGGGCCCCTCCGTGACCAAGTTCCCCGACGATATCGACCCGGTCATGCTGGAGATCATCAGGAGCACCAACGGCGGCGAACTCACCGTCAAGATGGGCGTCGAGTACCTCGAGGTCAGCGCTGAGTACTCGGTGGCGCGCATGCCGGTCGAGGGCAATCGCCAGGTGATCGGCCTTCTCCACGGGGGCGCGCACGTGGTGCTCGGCGAGTCGCTCGGATCGATCTCCTCCGCGATCCACGCCGGGCCCGGGCGCTACGCCGTGGGCATCGAGATCAACGCCACGCACAGCCGCTCCATCACCGAGGGCTGGGTGACGGGCACCTGCCGTGCGCTCTCCCTGGGCCGTACGCTCGCGACGCACGAGATCGTCATGACCGACGAGGCGGGCCGCCGCCTCTCGACGGTGCGGATGACGAACATGCTGCTGGACCGGCCCGCGGGCTAGTCGAGCAGGGTCTCCTCGGGGTCGCGGCCCCACACCGATCGGCCGCCGTCGACGGGGAGGATTGCGCCGTTCACGAAGCCAGCGGGGTTGGAGAGCAGCCACGCGATGGCCTCGGCGGCCTCTACCGCCTCCCCTATCCGGTTCATCGGATGCGCGGCACCGGTCACCTCGGGGTCGCCGTCGAATCGCTCGGTGACGATCGACCCGAGTGCAACCGCGTTCGCACGGATGCCCCACCGCCCGTAATCGACGGCCGTCGCCCGCGTGAGCCCTTCCAGGGCGGCCTTCGCCACCGAGTAGGCCATGGCGCCCGACACGGGCCGCTGGGCCTGGTGCGAGGACACGTTCACGATCGCGCCGCGCGTGCCCGCTGCGCGGAACCGGTTCACCGCCTCGGCGGTACCCACCACTGCCGGGACGAGGTTCGCCGCGATCGTCTCAAGCACGCTAGCCGGGTCGTCGTGCAGGAAGGCATCGGCGAACACGGCGGCATTGTTGACCCAGCCGACGAGCGGCGCGGCGGCGACAGCGGCGTCGGCGGCGCGGGCGACGTCGCCGGGGTCGGACGCATCACCCGTGACGACAGTGAGGCGGTCGTGCGCCCAGTCCGGCGCGTCGAGCACCAGGACGACGACATGGAGGCCCCGCGCCATGAGGGCCTGCGCTGCCGCCTTGCCCACGCCGGAGCCGCCGCCGGTGATGACGACGGAGCCGGGCATCCGTTACTTCTTCGCGCTGAGTTGCTCGATGATCGCCTGGGCGACGTCGTGCATGGTGAGCCGGCGGTCCATCGATGCCTTCTGGATCCAGCGGAACGCCTCGGGCTCGGAGAGGCCCATCTTCTCGTTCAACAGCCCCTTGGCGCGGTCGACGAGCTTGCGGGTCTCGAAGCGCTCGACCAGGTCGGCGACCTCGGCCTCGAGCGTGATGATCTGGGTGTAGCGGCTGAGCGCGATCTCGATCGCGGGCAACAGGTCGTTGGGCGTGAACGGCTTCACGACGTACGCGAGAGCGCCCGCCTCGGATGCCCGCTCGACGAGCTCCTTCTGGCTGAACGCGGTGAGGAGCACGACGGGCGCGATGTGGTTCTTGCTCAGGCGCTCCGCGGCGGAGATGCCGTCGAGCTGGGGCATCTTCACGTCCATGATGACCAGGTCGGGACGCAGCTCGGTGGCCAGCGCCACGGCGGTCTCGCCGTCGCCCGCCTCGCCCACGACCTCGAAGCCGTTGTCACGGAGGATCTCGACGATGTCCATGCGGATGAGCGACTCGTCCTCGGCAACGACGACCCTGCGCGGGGCGGTGGGAGGAGCTTCCTGATCAGTCACGGGGAAAGCCTACGGTATTCTTTCCAGCGTGGTTGTGCGCCGGATTGGCGGAATGGCAGACGCGGGGCACTCAAAATGCTTTGTCCGAAAGGGCGTGCGGGTTCAAGTCCCGCATCCGGCACCGTCCACGACAGGCTAGGGGGTGCGGTGAAGTTCGTCCGCCTTGCCGTCGTGCTCCTGGCGGTCATCACCCTCTCCGCGTGCTCCTCGTCTGACGAGCACGCCGACGAGTTCGGCGCGTGGGCCGGCACGCTCGAGTACGTGGCGTCCGTCGATGCATCACCCGGCCCCGATAGCGGCGGCATGACCGCACACCTGGTGGTGGACGGCGCCATCCCCAACGCCGACCTCGTGAGCCTGGTCGACTCGCTGCGCGGCCGCGCCGCCGACGAATCGATCGCGCCCGCCGCGATCAACCTCATCGTTGGCAACGCGTGGGGATTCTCGACCGATGATGCGGGTGTCAACGTCTCGACGATCAACCAGCTCCGCGACGACCCGCTCTTCGTGGGCGCCACGATCTGGTACCAGCCGCTCGATGCCGCCCCGACCTACGTTGGCGGGCTGCACGGCACCGTCGGCAGCCAGGCCGGCCTGCGGGATGCCCCGGCCGCCCTCACCGCGGCGTACACGTCGAACGGGGGCGACCTCGACGGCGTGCTGGTTTCCGTCTCGACGGCCGACGGCGAGTTCAGCATCACCGGAGACGGCGAGACCCAGCCCGACACCGCCATCAAACTTTGGCAGGCGATCTCGGGCCGCGTGCTGCCCACGGCTGTGGCAGCGGCCGTCGACAAGGGCGGCGAATCGCTCACGCTCACCGTCGGTTCAGCTGAGGAGAAGGCGGCTGCGGAGGCGATCGGGGCGCAGTTCCCGGATGTGACGCTCACGGTTACGCTGTAGCCCCGGTGGGTACGAGTCCCGCGGGCTGGTTGAGGTAGGTGCGACCGACGGGCGAGCGCCATTGCACTACGCCCCCGCCTACGTGAGCCGGGCTCCACGACGAGGCGTGCTTGAGTGTGTGATGCCCCCGGCACAGGAACGCGAGATTGTCGATGCTAGTCGTGCCGTCCCTTGCCCAGTCGATGGTGTGGTCGATGTCGCAGAACTCCGCGTTGCGAGAGCACCCCACGAAGGAGCAGGTGCCGTCACGTACCCGGAGGGCGTTTTTCAGGTCGGCCGGGACGGAATAGCGCGTGCGGCCTACGGACAGCACCGCTCCTGTCTCGGGGTGGGTAAGGATCCGCACGAAGCTCGGGGCGTGCGCGGCGAGTTCGCGGGCGGTGGAGACTGCGATCGGGCCGTAGCCGTCGAGCGTGGCGGGCTCGGCTGAGAGGCCGAGGAGAGACAGAACGGGCACCGTAACGAACACGTCGGGTCGCACCTGACGACCTTCGAGCGCCGCGAACGTACCTGTGAGCAGAGCATCGCGCATGGCGTCGACGCGAAGCTGCGTGAGCGTGCGCTCGTCGCCCGACGTGCGCTGCCGCCTCGCCTGCTCGGTCGCCCGGGTCCAGATCGCCTGGGCATCATGCGCTGCCAGGTGCAGGGTGAGGTCGGCCATTCCGTCACGGGCAGGAGTGAGGGTTGCCTCCCGCCGCTCGACGGCAGCCGCGGTGCGGGCCTCGAGCGCAGCAGGATCGAGTGACTCGCGTAGCTTGCGAGCCGCGCGGTCGAACGCGGCGACAGTGGTCGTTTCCGCGGCGGGGACCGCGAGCCGCTCGAAGGTGTCGAGCGCGGCGTGAGCGAGACCCGCGCCGTGGTCGATCATCACCTGCGCGTGGCGGTAGCCGATCGAGCCGGAACGGAGCGCGCTCAGGGTGCGTGGGAGGTCGCGCACGAGCATCCGGGCCTCGCCGAAGAACCGCTCGACGGTGCGTTCGGGCAGTCGCAGGGCGCAGGCAATCTCGGCGCGGAGCGAACGGGAGGCGATGTCACTGGAAACGGACGTGGCGCTCGCGGTGAGCTCGCTCCACGTCTGGACGCTCTCGAGCAGCTGGGTGCGCACGGCCATGAGCCCGGAGATCAGCGCATCCACGTCGACGAGCGCGTCGACCATCTCGGCGAGCGAGTCGTTCGTCACGCCCGTGAGAGTCGGTGCTTCCGGTGCCATACCTGTATTAGATACCCGGGCACCGACAGTCGAGACGGCAGGTCAGGGAGAACCGGAAAGACCGGGGACTAGCCCTCTGTGGAGGGGGCGAACCGCGGCCCGTCATACCCGTCACGGGAGACGTGCTCGCTCCACATCTCGAGCGGGCGCACCCACAGCTCCGAGGAGCCGTCGCGGTGGTACACCACGAACGGCTCCTCGGTCTCGCTGTGCTTCGCGACACCCACGACCACGTATACCGCCCCTTTGAAGTGGCGGTAGCGGCCGGGCTCGATCAGTCCTGCCAGGCCGGGGCCTTGGCGTTGATCGCGTCACCGATGATGTGCACGCGCATGTCGTTCGTCGAGCCCGAGATTCCGGGAGGGGAACCGGAGATCACGACGACCTTGTCACCGACCTCGGCGAGGCCCTCGCGCAGGAGAACCTCGTCGACCTGGCGGTACATGGCGTCGGTGTGGTTCACGCGGTCCACGACGAACGACTCGATGCCCCAGATCAGCGCCATGCGGCGGCGGATCGCGGGGTCGGGCGTGAACGCCTTCATCGGCACGCGGAACCGGAGGCGGGACATCCGTCGAGCGGCGTCGCCGGACTCGGTGAAGACGCACACGTACTTGGCGTCGACGAAGTCGGCGACCTCGGCGGCAGCGAGCGTGATGGCGCCGCCCTGGGTGCGCGGCTTCGTGCCGAGCGGGGGGATGCGCTCGAGGCCGTGGTCCTCGGTCGAGGCCACGATGCGCGCCATGGTCTGCACGGTGATCACCGGATACTCGCCCACACTGGTCTCGCCGGAGAGCATGACCGCGTCCGCACCATCGAGAATGGCGTTGGCGACGTCGGAGGTCTCGGCGCGCGTCGGGACGGGCGAGCTGATCATCGACTCGAGCATCTGGGTCGCGACGATGACGGGCTTCGCCATGCGGCGCGCGAGCTCGACGGTGCGCTTCTGCACGATCGGGACCGCCTCGAGCGGGAGTTCCACGCCCAGGTCGCCGCGGGCGACCATGATGGCGTCGAACGCGTCGACGATCGCCTCGAGGTGGTCTACGGCCTGCGGCTTCTCGATCTTGGCGATGACGGGGACCTTACGACCCTCCTCCGCCATGATCTCGTGCACGCGGACGATGTCGTCGGCGTTGCGAACGAACGAGAGGGCGATGAGGTCGGCGCCGAGCTTGAGGCCCCAGCGGAGGTCCTCCTCGTCCTTCTCGGAGAGAGCGGGGACGTTGACCGCGACACCGGGCAGGTTGATGCCCTTGTTGTTGGAGACGGCACCGGCGACGATGACCTCGGTGGTCACGACCGGTCCGTCGACCGAGACGACCTTGACCTTGACCTTGCCGTCGTCGATGAGCAGGAAGTCGCCGGGCGACACGTCGTCGGGCAGGCCCTTGAACGTGGTGCCCGAGAGCTCCTTCGTGCCGATGACGTCCTCGGTGGTGATCTTGAAGATGTCACCGACCGCGAGTTCATAGGGGCCGGCCTCGAACTTGCCGAGGCGGATCTTGGGACCCTGGAGGTCGACCATGACCGCGACCGCGCGACCCGAATCCTCTGCGGCCTTGCGCACGTTCGCGTAGACCTCCTCGTGCACGGCGTACGAGCCGTGGCTGAGGTTCATGCGCGCAACGTCGACACCTGCATCGATGATCGCGCGGATGTTTTCGTAGCTCGACGTTGCTGGGCCGAGCGTCGCGACGATTTTTGCTCGTCTCATGACTTCCTTCTGTGGTGGGGGTACTGCGTGGTGGTGGTGGATTAGAGGGAGATCGCGTGGTCGGTCGGACGCACGGGGAACGGGAGCTGGGTCTCGCCCTCGAGGAAGCGGTCGACGGCGGATGCCGCGGCGCGCCCCTCGGCGATGGCCCAGACGATGAGCGACTGGCCACGACCGGCATCGCCCGCCACGAACACGCCGGACTCGCTCGTCTGGTAGTCGCCGTCGCGCTCGATGTTGCCCTTGGCGTCGAACGGCACCGGGAGCTGCTCGTCGATCGTGTGCGACTCCGGGCCGGTGAAGCCGAGCGCGAGGAGCACCAGGTCGGCGGGGATCTCGCGCTCGGTGCCCGACTTGGGTACGCGGCGTCCGTCGATGTACTCGGTCTCGGCGACGCGGATCGCGCGGACCTCGCCGGCCTCGTTGGAGAGGAACTCGACCGTCGACGCGAGGTAGACGCGCTCGCCACCCTCTTCGTGGGCGCTCGAGACCTCGAACAGGGTCGGCGACATGGGCCAGGGCTGGTGCTCGGGGCGCTCAGCGGGCGGCTGCACGCCGATCGCGAGGTTGGTCACCGAGAGCGCCTGCTGGCGGTGGGCGGTGCCGATGCAGTCGGCCCCGGTGTCGCCGCCGCCGAGGACGACAACGTGCTTTCCCTCCGCGCTGATCTGCTCGGGAACCGTGTCGCCGGCCCCGACCTTGTTGGCCTGAACGAGGTACTCCATGGCGAAATGCACACCGAGCAGGTCGCGACCCGGGATGGGCAGGTCACGGGGCACCATGGCGCCGGTCGCGACGACCACGGCGTCATAGCGCGCCTTGAGGTCACTCCAGGAGATGTCGACGCCGATCTCCACGCCGGCGCGGAAGCGCGTGCCCTCGGCCTGCATCTGCGCGAGGCGCGCGTCGATGTGGCGCTTCTCCATCTTGAAGTCGGGGAT
>CAIXMB010000178.1 GCA_903920435.1 uncultured Actinomycetes bacterium | reverse complement strand
TACTTGACATAATGTGCATTATCGGAGATACTACAACGTCAGGAAACGCCTGAGCGTTTCGGCCGCCACCTCGTGGTCGATCTCCTGGGGTTCACCCGACACCGTGAGTGTCGCAACGACCTCGCCGGCGACCTTGATGGGAATCGAGCCGCCGTGCGCCTTGAACGTCTCGTGGTCGACGTCGTCACGTTCCTCAAACGGTGTGCCCGCCTCGAGGTGGCGCAACTTGACGAGGTACGACGCCTCACCGAATCGGCGCACCGTGCGCGCCTTGCCCTCGAGCCACGGATCGTTGCCCGGGCCGGTCTCCTTGAGACGCGCGCGGAACACCAGGTATTCGCCCATGAGGATATCGACGGCGAGGCTCAGGTCCCATTCCCGGATGACCTCGACCGCCGTGAGGCCCAGGTCCACGGCGTCATCGGTGGTGAACGAATCGAACTGAATATCGTTCAGGTATTCGAGATCGGCGACGGTGTACTGCGGGATCGGGCGTGTCATGTCGACTCCTGGTCGGTGGGGATACTCGGGGTGGGACGAAGCCGAACTGCGAGCACCACGGCGATTGTCGCGAGGGCCAGGATCATGATCGCGGAGACGATCACCGCCCACAGGGGCAAGGTCAGGCTAGATGAGCCGGATGCGGCGCCCTCCGTGTACGTGATGGGGGCGATGTCGCCCACGGTGACTCCCCCGGCAAGCTCTGCTACGGGCTCGAACGCGCCCTCGACGGTGTATGTCGCCCCGGGCTTGAGCTTCGCGGTGAGTGCGACGCCGAGCGGGTTCTTCTCGCCCTGCTCGACAGGCACGTCCGTGTCGAACACGGACTCCCCCGTGGCGTCCGTGACGGTGAACGACCACGTCCCCGCCGGGTCACCGCCCATGGCGTCGACGTACGCTCCGGAGAGAGTCGCGCGGATGAGCGGGAACGACGACTCCTCGTCGTCCACCATGTCGATTGCGCCGCTCACGGCCAAAGGAGTAATTGTCACCACGAGAGGTGTCGTCGTCTGGCTCGTTCCGAGGAATGCCTCTGTGTTCGGCACGAAAATCGCGTTCAGGGAATGGGGGCAGGCCGGGAGCAACGGCTGCGCGAGGGGCTGCGAGACATAGACGGAGCCGTCCGCGTTGATGGGCAGCCCGGTTGCCCAGGCTCCCGAGATGCCCTCGACGTACACGTCGACAGTTCCCTGCGACGGCGGAGCGGGCACCGAGAAATCGGGCGTCGTGAAGTTGACAGTAAGCCGGGTGCTCCAGTCCGACGCGAACTCCGCCGTGATCGGGGCCGGATCGGTGAACTCGATTGTCGAGGTCTGAAGCGCGCTTGCCGCTCCGGGAGCCAGCAGGAACATCGCGCTCAGGCCACCGGCCAGTACCGCGGCCACGCCGCGGACGGGGCTCACTGCTCCACCTCGCCGGTGACGGGTGCCGAGTTGCGGCCGGATTCGCGCAATCGACCCCGGGAGCGCACGATGAGAACTACCACAACGGCGGCAAGACCCGCGAGGATGACTCCACCCACGACGACTGCCCAGAGCGGCAGTGGAACTCCGGCGGGGTCATCCTCCCCTACCGGAAGGGCCACGGGTGTGCTGGGTGTCGCCGTGGAGGTCGGCACGGGGCGTACGAGAGTGCTCGCCGTGAAGGCGATCCCCTCACCCGGCCTGACGCTGAAGTTGCCGGCAGCGGGCCCCGTCGGCGTGAATGTCGCGCTCGGAGTATAGATTTCTCCGGGCTTGGCATCGGTCCAGTACGCGCTCGTCGCGAGTTCGTTCCCGCCTTCCGCGCGATTCACGGTCTGGTCGAAGACCGTCTTACCCTGCGCATCCTTGATGACGAGCTGCCACGTCCCCGCGGGCGCGAGCGGCCCTGTCCCGTATTCGGCGGGAGCGACCTGGTCGATGAATTGACCGGTGAAACGTGCGGAGAAGATCACATTGCCGGGCGCCGCGGGATCGGAGGTGAGGCGTGCTTCGATGCCCAGGTTGGCGGGCACGACCGTGAGCGATCCCGAAGCCGAGCTCCACGAGGTACCGAAGACGTTGGACACCGTGGCAATGACTTCGTAATCTCCAACGGCAAGCGGTGGCCGACCCTGCTCGTTGAGGATCGTGATGTAGGTCGTGTAAGTGCCGTCCTGGTTGTAGCTGTACAAGACCACCGGGGTCATGCCGGTGACCGTCGCCGATGCTGTCCACGGCCCGTTTGCCTGATAGGTATTGGTGGCCGTCGCGTAGAAGCTCCAGCCCTGCCCGTACTCCACTTCCTGATCGGCCTGCTCGAAGGTGATCACAGGATCGCCGTCGGCGGCTGCCGCCCCCATCGCCGGTCCGACCGTGACAGCCGCCAGAACCGCGCACGCAGCCGCCCAACTCCAACCTCGACGTCGACTCATCGGCATGACCTCATCTTTCCTTGCCCCCCGCCGATCTCTTGACCCGCGCTCACATTCTGCCGGATGCGCGCTGTTCCCGTCGCTAACACGACGGCAGCTGCCGCCGCACGAGTTGCACGAGCTCGAACGGCTCGTAGGGCTCGTCGGTGGAGATGAGCTCGCTGAGCGTCCACCACTTGTGCGCGAGCACGTCGACGCGCTCGTCGTCGGTCCAGTGCGCGTCCGACGGCTCGAAACTGTCGACCGTCGCGGTGTAGAACTCCGCGTGGCCCGTGTCGTGGTCCGCGGCGTCCCACTGCACCACGAAGTCGTGCGACCACACGGGCGAGCCGAGGTCGTCGAGCACGAGTCCGGTCTCCTCCTCGAGCTCCCGCAGGGCGGCCTCGTGGTGGCTCTCCCCCGCGTCGACTCCCCCGCCGGGTGTGAGCCAGCGTGCGACACCGCTCGTGTCCGGCGCCGTGGTGAGGAACAGCAGCACGCGGTTGTCGCGGTCGAACAGCAGCACGCGGCTCGTCAGGCGGTTGACGGTCACAGCATGCGCCCGAACCAGTCGAGGATCGCGTCGAAGCGCTGCACGCGGTGGCGCGGCCGGCCAGCGCGACTGAGTTCGTGGTTCTCCCCCGGGAAGATGAGCATCTCGGCATCGACGCCGTTCATCTTGATCGTCGCGTAGTACGTCTCTGCCTGCGCGATCGGGCAGCGCAGGTCGAGTTCCGAGTGGATGACGAACGTCGGAGTGGTCACGAGGTGCGCGACCTCCTGCGGGCTCTGCCGCCGCTGCAGCTCGCGGTCGGCCCCGTTGTACTGCTGCGGGAACGTCGTGCCGATGTCCGACGAGCCGATGAACGCGGTCGGGTCGAGGTAGCCGCGCTCCACGATCGCGGCCCTGAAGCGGTGGTCGTGCGCGATCGTCCACGCGGTCAGGTAGCCGCCGTACGAGCCGCCCAAAATGCCGAGCCGGTCGTTGTCGAGGTCGTCGTGCGCGGCGAGTGCGCCATCGAGGAAGTCGAGCACGTCGTTCATGTCGAGCCCGCCCATGTCCTGGCGGATCGCCCTGCCGTGCGCCTGCCCGTAGCCCGCACTCCCCCGCGGGTTGCAGTACACGACCGCGTAGCCGGCGTCGACGTACACCTGCGTCTCGTCGAACACGTGCACGCCGTACTGCGTGTACGGCCCGCCGTGGATCATGAGCAGGGTCGGGTGCTTGCCCTCCCCCGTGGGCTTCGCGACCCAGCCGTGCACCGGGTAGCCGTCGCGACCGGTGACGGTGAGTTCGGTCGGCTCGACCAGGGCACGGCCGCGCAGCTCGGCGCCGAAGTCCGTGAGTGCCGCGATAGCACCCTCGACCACGACCCCCACCTCGCCGAAGCTCGAGGGCGATTGGTACGACACCACGACACGCTCGCCGGATGCCGCGGCCCCCGTCACTTCGACATCGCCCGAGCTGATCGCCCGCGCGCCGCCGGGCTCGAGCACCTCGTACAGGTGCGCACGCCCCCGCTCGATGCCGTGGACGAGCACCCGCTCCCCCGCGAGCATGAGCAGCGCTCCCCCGAAGTCGGTGATCTCGGGGTCGGTGAGCACGACCGGCGTGCGGCCGTCGAGCCGGTACACGGCGCCGTTCGTGCCGACGAAGTCGACGCCGGCCTCTCCCAACTCGTGGGCGATCAGGTAGACCGTTCCGTCTACTGTCGAGTCGAAGGTGCCGATCTCGAGCGTGCCGAGATCGGTGAGCGGCTCGGGCTCGGCGCCCTCCGCCACCACCCAGAGCTGGTTGAGCAGGTCGAGGTCGCGGTCGGCGTGCCGGGCCGACAGGGCCGCAACTCGCTCGCCGATGAACTTGGGGCCGTACCAGGAGTACGGACCGGTGGTGAGCTGGGTGCTCTCGGGCACCAGAGCGACGTCGGGCGTCGTGCCATCGGGAAGCGGCGCGGCGACGTACCCGGGCTCGCCGTCGAGGGCCGGAACGGGTACGACGAAGACCTGCGGCCGCTGGTCGACGATGTACCCGGTGCCGTTGAACTTGTAGACGAGGTTCGTGATGTGCCGCGCGGGTTCCGCCGCGGGCGCGATGCCCTCGACGGTGCCGTATCTGCCCTGCTCGGGCACCGACGCCGCGTAGGTGATCCGTGCGGAGTCGGGCGACCATGAGAACGACTCCACGCCGAGCTTCTGGTCGGTGAGCTGCACCGGCTCCCCGCCGGTGGCGTCGACCACGTAGAGCTGCGGAGGCACGCCCTTCCCGGAGCGCGTGAACGCGATCGCGCGGCCATCCGGGCTGAATGCGGGCGCGGTGTCGAGACGACCGCGCGTGAGCCTGCGCGCGGGTGCGCCGTCGAGCGGGATCGTCCAGAGCTGGCCGACCGTGGCATCCGTATCGATCGAGGGGTGCGTGACACTCACCACGACGCGCGAGGCGTCGGGGGCGATGGTGGGGCGGGAGACGCTCTCGAGCGCCTCGATGTCCGGCGCCTTCACGGCTGCTACGCCTGGAGGAAGTCGGAGACGTCGCCCACGTAGCGGGTGTGGTCGTCCGGGATCGGTTCGACGGCCGCGAGCGCGACCTCCGCCGCGAACTCGCTCACGTTGTAGAGGCGACCGGCCGCCTCCTTGCGGGCCTCGATCGCGCCCGGGTTGGCACGCTGCAGGAGCGTCGCGGTGATCGTGCCCTCGATCATGTCACCCGACACGACGACGAAGCCGATGCCCTGGTCGTCGAGCATCGGGATGAGGTCGCGCAGCGCATCCTCGCCCGCGCGCTTGCTGAGCGCCACCGGCAGGTACTCCGGCATGGTCTCGACGGTCTTGATGAAGTGGGCCTGGTGGCTCGTGACGAACACGATGCGCGACCCGGAGTGCAGCAGCGGCAGCATGGCGCTCAGGAACTCCACCTGGGCGTCGCGGTTGAGGCGCATGGCGTAGTCCTCAGACATGCCGCTCTCCATGCCGCCCGAGGCGTTGAGGACGAGGATGTCGAGGCCGCCGAGGCGCTCCTGGATCTCCGCGGCCAGACGCTCGACGTCCCCGGGGTCGGTCAAGTCGGCGCCGACGGCGAAGGCCTCGGCGCCCGCCGCCTCGAGCTGGCCGACGAGCTTGAGCGCCCTGGCCTCCTTGTTGCGGTAGTTGATGACGACGCGTGCGCCGGCCTCCGCGAAGTAGGTGACGGTGTCGGCGCCGATGCCGCGGGAGGATCCCGTGACGAGTGCTCGGAGGCCGGACAGGGAACCAGGTGCCAGGGGGTTGCTCACGAGTAACGACCCTACCAACCCGGTCGTGAGCGGGTAGTGTGAAAGCAGAACCGACACACGAGAGGTGCCGATGATGATCCTGGACTTCCTGGTCGAGTACTCATGGATTGTGTGGATCGCGCTCATCCTGATCTTCGGCATCATCGAGCTCACCACTCTCGAGTTCACGTTCCTCATGCTCGCGATCGGCAGCTTCGGCGGCC
>CAIXMB010000177.1 GCA_903920435.1 uncultured Actinomycetes bacterium | reverse complement strand
GCCCGTGCTGCGCGCGCTCGTCGCGGCCGGAGTCGCCGTGCGTCCGGGGCCCGATGCGCTGGAGTTCGCACAGGACAAGCTGCGCATGCGCTCGCGGCTGGCGGCGCTCGGCCTGCCCGTTCCGGAGTGGGGCGCCGTGTCATCCCTCGCCGACCTGGATCGCTTCATCGCCCGGCACGGCGGTCGCGCGGTCGTGAAGACCGCGCGCGGCGGGTACGACGGCAAGGGCGTGCGGGTCGTCTCCGCCGCGGCGGAGGTCGCCGACTGGTTCGACGACGACGACCCGCTGCTCGTCGAGGAGCTCGTGGACTTCCGGCGCGAACTCTCGCAGATGCTCGCGCGACGGCCGTCGGGCGAGATCGCGCTCTGGCCGGTCGTCGAGTCGATCCAGCGCGGAGGGGTGTGCGTCGAGGTCATCGCCCCCGCGCCCCAGGCCTCGCCCAAGCTGCGCGAGGTCGCGGCGGAGATCGCGACGACGATCGCCGCCGAGCTCGGCGTGACCGGCGCGCTGGCCGTCGAGCTGTTCGAGACGACGGATGACCGCCTCCTCATCAACGAACTCGCGATGCGCCCGCACAACAGCGGGCACTGGACGATCGACGGCTCGGCGACCAGCCAGTTCGAGCAGCACCTGCGCGCCGTGCTGGACCTGCCGCTCGGGCCCACGACGGCGCGCGAGCCGTGGAGCGTGATGGTGAACGTGCTCGGCGGCACCACCGCCGACCGGCACGCGGCAGCGCTCGCCGATCAGCCCGGCGCGAAGCTGCACTTCTACGGCAAGCAGCCGCGCCCGGGCCGCAAGGTCGGGCACGTGACGGCGGGCGGCGACGACCTCGAGGATGTCGTTTTCCGGGCGCGCGCCGCAGCGGCATTCTTTGAGGATTGACACCTACGCTTGTCGGGTGACCGAACCCCTCGTAGCAGTCGTGATGGGCTCCGACTCCGACTGGAGCGTGATGGTCGATGCGTCGACGGCGCTCACCGAGTTCGGCATCGCGCACGAGGTGCAGGTGGTCTCGGCGCACCGCACACCGGAAAGGATGATCGCCTTCGGCAAGGAGGCCGCGGGCCGCGGCATCCGTGTGATCATCGCCGGAGCCGGGGGTGCCGCGCACCTGCCCGGAATGCTCGCCTCGGTGACCACGCTGCCCGTCGTGGGCGTGCCCGTGCCGCTCGCCAAGCTCGACGGACTCGATTCGCTGCTCTCGATCGTCCAGATGCCCGCGGGCATCCCGGTCGCCACTGTGTCGATCGGCGGCGCGCGCAACGCGGGGCTGCTCGCGGTGCGAATCCTCGCCTCGGGCGATGAGGCTCTGTCGGCCAAGCTCGCCGAGTACGCGACCTCGCTCGCGGCGCTGGTCGATGAGAAGAACGCCGCCCTCAACGATTCGCTATGACCAGCACGAGCCCCGTCCGCTACCCGGACCTTCGCGATCCGAGCGTCATGACCCGCCGCGCCTGGGTGCTCCTCGGCCTCGGCGTGGTGATCCCCGGCGCACCGCAGCTGCTCGCCGGCAGTCGCCGCCTCGGCAGGTTCGCCGTCACGTCGACGTTCATCCTGTGGGCGCTCGCGATCATCGCCGCCCTCGTCTACTTCCTGGCCCGCCCGACGTTCATCACGATCGCGACGAACCCGTGGGTGCTCTACCTCGCGCAAGCGGCGATCCTGTTCTACGCGGTGCTGTGGATCGTGCTGACCTTCGACACCCTGCGCCTCATCCGGCTCGTCCGCGTCGCCCCGAAGGCCCGCGCGGCGGTCGCGGTGCTCGCGGTGGCCGCCCTCGTGGCCGTCGGGGGGCACCGCCGCCTACGGCGTCATGGTCGCAGGCGTCACCCGCTCGACGGTGGGCGACGTGTTCGCCGGCCAGACCGTCGTGCCGCCCGTGGACGGGCGCTACAACTTCATGCTCCTGGGCGGCGACGCGGGCGCCGACCGTGACGGGCTCCGCCCCGACAGCATCTCGGTGGTGAGTGTCGAGGCCGACACCGGCAAGGCCACGATCATCGGTATTCCGCGCAACATGCAGTACGTGCCGTTCGTCGCCGGGTCGCCCATGCTCGCGGAGTACCCCAACGGCTACGGCACCGACGGGTGCGATGTCGATGTGTGCCTCATCAACTCGATCTACACCGAGGTCGAGCTGTACCACCCGGAGCTCTACCCCGACGCCGAGAAGAACGGCAGCAACCCCGGCATCGAGGCGATGCGCGATGCGGTCGAGGGCATCCTCGGCATCCAGATCCAGTACTACGTGCTCATCGACATGCAGGGCTTCGCCGATCTCATCAACGCGCTCGGCGGCATCACCATCGACGTTGCGGACCGACTGCCCATCACCGACGAGGTGGACGAGAACGGGCAGCCCTATGACCCGGACACCACCTGGATCGAGCCGGGCGTGCAGCTGATGGACGGCGGTCTCGCCCTCGCCTACGCGCGCATCCGCGCGGGAACCACGGACTACGCCCGGATGGAGCGTCAACGCCAGGTGCAGGAGGCGATCATCCAGCAGTTCGAGCCCGCGAACATTCTGAGCAAGTTCCAGGCAGTCGCTCAGGCCGGTGCCCAGGTCGTGAGCACCGACATCCCGCAGGCTGTGCTCGGCCAGTTCGTCGACCTCGCGAGCAAGTCGCGCAGCCAGGAGATCGCCACCCTCGAGCTCGTGCCGCCGGACGTCGATCCGGATGATCCCGACTATGCGTACGTGCTGCAGCTCGTCTCGGCTGCCCTCGTCATCGCTACGCCCGACCCGAAGGGGTAGTCGCCGCCGCTACAGGTCGGCGTGCAGCTGCCAGACCTTCTCGGCCGAGCTGCGCCAGCTGAACGCCTTGGCCCGGTCGGAGCCCGAGTACGCGAGGCGCTCGGCGAGGTCGGGGTCGGTGAGCACGGAGTTGATGCCGGCGGCGAGGCGCTCGGCGTAGCCCGCGTCGTCCCCGCGCTCGACGACGACTCCGGCGTCGACGGCGAGCTCGAGGAGCGCCGGCGCATCGGAGTGCACGACGGGAGTGCCGAGGGCGAACGCCTCGAGCACGGGCATGCCGAACCCCTCCTCGAGGTTCGGGTACGCGAACACCGCGGCGCGGTCGACGGCGACCGCGAGGTCGGCGTCGCTCAGGGTGCCGAGGCCCCGCACGCGGTCGGGCTCCAGCCCTGCGGCGGCGATCGCCGCAGCGAGGTCGGCATCGTCGGATGCAGGGCCCACGATGAGCAGGGGGACATCGATACCGGGCATCGCTGCGACGAGCTGGTCGATGCCCTTGCGGGGCTCGAGGCCACCGATCGCGAGCACGTAGGAGTCGGGCAGCCCGAGGCGCTCCGCGCGCTCGTCGGCGTCGTCGGGAACATCGAGTGCCGTGCTCGCGGCACCGCTGATGACGCGCACGCGGTCGCCGAGGTCGATGATCTCGCCGAGCTGGTCGGCAACCGCGTGGCTCGGCACCACGATGGCGTCGGCGTAGCGCTGCGCGCGCTTGAGCATCGCCTTGTTCCACGACACGGTGCGCGGGCTCAGCGAGTCCGGGCGTGACCACGCGACGGTGTCGTGTACGGTCACGGCGATCTGGTCACCGTCATTGAGGCGGTCGTGGCGCGCGAGCGGGGCGAGCAGGCTCGTCGCGTGCACCATGCCCTTGCCCGGCAGGCGCGTAAAACCGTGCTGCCAGGCCGCTTGCAGCTCGCGGCGGGCGAGCGCGCTCTTGTGCAGGGCGCGCAGGCCGGGTAGGCGCTCCTCGATGCGGGCGTACTCGGCCTCGGTCGACGCGGCCACGACGGCCTCGACGTAGCAGCCGCGTGGTGCGGTCGCGATGAGCTCGCGCACGAGCTCTTCGGTGTACCTGCCGACGCTCCCGGGGGTGGACGCGAGCATCTCGTCCATGATGACGCGGAGGGTGGTCATTGTGCTCCCAGGGCTCCCGTGCTGAATGCCGCTGCGAGCGCCTCCCGCCAGCCCCGCGGGGGTTCGACTGCCGCTGCTAGCCACGCATCGTGGCCGAGGACGGAGTAGGACGGGCGCGGTGCCGGGCGGACGAAGAGTGCGCTCTCGGTCGGCTTGACCCTATCAGGATCGTGGCCGCCGAGCTCGAAGATGCTCCGGGCGAAGTCGTACCAGCTCGCCTGGCCGGAGTTGGTGCCGTGGTAGATGCCTGCGGGAGCGCCGGCATCGAGCATCCGGACGACCTGGTGCGCGAGGTCGACGGTCCAGGTGGGCTGGCCCACCTGATCGGTGACGACGTCGACCGTGTCGCGCTCGGCGGCGAGGCGGAGCATGGTCTTCGCGAAGTTGCTCCCGTGCTCGCCGTACAGCCAGGCCGTGCGCACGATGCGCACGCCAGTGGGGTCGGCCTCGACCGCGAGGCGCTCGCCCTCGGCCTTGGTGCGACCGTAGGCGGAGCGCGGGTCGCGCGCCGCGTTCTCGGCGTAGGGGGTGGTGGCGTGCCCGTCGAAGACGTAGTCCGTCGAGAACTGCACGAGCGTCGCGCCGTGCGCCGCGGTCGCGCGCGCGAGGTTCTGCGCCCCGAGCGCGTTGACGGCGTAGGCGGTGGCCTCGTCCGACTCCGCGTCGTCGACGCGCGTGTAGGCAGCGGCGTTGATGACGACGTCGAACCCCTCGACCGCGGCGAGGGCGGCCGTGGCATCCGTCACGTCGAGCTGGGTGCGCGTGAGGCCCGTGACGTCCCGGTCACCGAGGACCGCCATGAGGTCGGTGCCGAGCATGCCGCCCGAGCCGACCACGAGGATGCGCCTTTCAGAAGCGGCGCTCACAGGGCTGCGCGCGCCTTCAGCGGCTCCCACCACGCGCGGTTCTCGCGGTACCACTGCACGACGTCGGCGAGGCCCTGCTCGAACGGCACGAGCGGCTCGTAGCCGAGCTCGGCGCGGATCTTCGAGATGTCGACGCTGTACCGCAGGTCATGGCCGAGGCGGTCGGCGACGCGGTCGACGTACGACCAGTCTTTGCCCGTGGCGTCGAGCAGCAGCTGCGTGAGCTCCTTGTTGGTGAGTTCGGTACCGCCGCCGATGTTGTAGATCTCGCCCGCGCGTCCGTTCACCAGGACCATCGCGATGCCGCGGGTGTGGTCGTCGACGTGCAGCCAGTCACGGATGTTGTCGCCCTCGCCATACAGCGGAACGTGCTTGTCGTCGATGAGATTCGTGACGAAGAGCGGGATCACCTTCTCGGGGAAGTGGTAGGGCCCGTAGTTGTTCGAGCAGCGTGTGATCGACAGGTTCAGCCCGTGCGTGCGGAAGTAGCTGCGCGCGAGCAGATCGCTGCCTGCCTTCGACGCCGAGTACGGCGAGTTCGGTTCGAGCGGCCGCGTCTCGTCCCACGAGCCCTCGGCGATCGAGCCGTACACCTCGTCGGTCGATACGTGCACGAAGCGTGCGAGGTCGTGGCGAAGCGCCGCGTCCAGCAGGCGCTGCGTGCCGAGCACGTTCGTCTCGACGAAGATGCCGGAGTCGCGTACCGACCGGTCGACGTGCGACTCGGCCGCGAAGTGCACGACGGCGTCGACCGTCGGCACCACGGTGTCGAGCAGCTCGGCGTCGCGGATGTCGCCGTGCACGAAGGAGTAGCGCGGGGAGCCTGACACCGGCGCCAGGTTCTCGAGGTTGCCCGAGTACGTGAGGGCATCGAGCACGACGACCTCGGCGCCCTCGAGGCCGGGGTACGCATCCTGCAGCGTGCGGCGCACGAAGTTGGAGCCGATGAACCCGGCCCCGCCCGTTACGAGGATCTTCATACTCACCACACGCCTATCGCGATCAAAAGTCCAATTATCCTCCGGTCGCGCGGCCTGCGGCGCATCTGCCCCGATCGACGGGCGAGCGCCCAGCGCGCACGGATGCCCCTGCCCTCGAGCAGGGCGAGCATTCCCTCGAGCGCCGGGCGGTCGGCGGCCGGCGCAACCCGTAGCGCCGAACGCGCGTGGATCACCGCCTGCCCCCGGTGCCAGTGCTCGCGGATGAGGCGGAACCGCTCGAGCGCCGACCCGACGCCCGTGTTGGAGCCCATGACGTTGGAATCGTGCTGGCGGTAGTCGAGGGTGGGCTGCCCGTCGATGTGCCACGAGAATCCGGCCCCGCGGGCGAGCGCGTAGATGAGGGAGTCGTGGAAGTCGGCGGTGCGCGCGGGGGAGCCGTCGTCCGTGAGCTGCGCGGCGACGAGGGCCGCGAGGCGCGGCGTGAGCACGAACGTCGAGCCCGGGCCCGGGCTCTCGGTCAGGTAGTCGAACCGCCGCTGCGGGTAGTCCTTCTTGATGAGGGTGCGCGTGCCGTCCGGGGTGAACGCGGTGATGCTGCCCGAGATGCCGTCGTGGTCGCCCTCGCGCAGCAGGCGCACGTGGCGCTCGAGCTTGCCGGGAAGCCAGACGTCGTCCTGGTCGCTGAACGCGAGGTAGCCGTCAGCGGGCGGGCTCACGAGGGTCGCGAGCCGGTAGAAGTTGGGGGCGGAGCCGCCGGATGAGCCCATGCTCGGCAGCACCGTGATGCGGTCATCCGTCGCGGCCTGCTCCAGGAGCCAGTCGCGCGTTCCGTCGGTCGACTCATCGTCGAGGGCGACCACGCGCACCCGCACGCCCTGCTGGTCGAGGATGCTCGCGAGTTGCTCGGGGAGCCAGCGCCTGCCGTTGTACGTCGCGAGGAGCACCACTACTTCCGGTAGCTCGGCGGCGGGGGGCATGGTCAGCAATTGTAGCCTTGTGCCATGTCCACCCCCTCGATCTCGGTAGCGCTCTGCACGCACAACGGCGCGCGCTATGTGCGCGAGCAGGTGGAGAGCATCCTCGCCCAGACCGTTCCCGTGGCTCAGATCGTCTTGTCCGACGACGCGTCGACCGATGACACGGTCTCGATCGTCGAGCGCGCCGTCGCCGGGTCCGGGGTCGAGCTCGTGGTGCTGCGCAACTCCCCGGCGCTCGGCGTCGTCGCCAACTTCGAGCAGGCGACAGCGGCCTGCACGGGCGACCTCATCGCGCTGAGCGACCAGGACGACGTCTGGCACAGCGACAAGCTCGAGCGCATCGTCGCGGTCTTCGCCGCTGTTCCCGAAGCGCTCCTGGTGCACAGCGACGCCGACCTCGTCGACGAGTCACTGACCCCGCTGCCCGACTCGCTCCTGGCGAGTCTCGAGATGACCGACACGGAGCGGCGCGAGCTCACCGACGGCCGCAGCTACGCTGCCTTCCTGCGCCGGAATCTCGTGACCGGGGCGACCGCCGTTCTCCGGCGCGAGCTCGTCGAGCGGGCACGCCCCTATCCCTCATCGTGGATCCACGACGAGTGGCTCGCGGTCGTGGGGGCCGCGCTCGCGCAGACGCGGCTCGCCGAGGGGCGCCTCGTCGCCTACCGCCAGCACGGCGCCAACCAGATCGGCGCGGTGAAGCCGACCCTCCGCTACAAGATCGGAAAGCTCGTCGAACCCCGCACCGATCGCAACGATCGGCTCGTGGAGCGGGCCGAGGTGCTCCTCGAACGGCTGGAGGGCCTCCCCGTTGCTGCCGACCGGCTCGTGGCCGCGCGCGGCAAGCTCGCCCACGAGCGGTTCCGGCGGGCGCTGCCGCGCGTGCGACTGCTGCGCCTGCCCGCCGTGGTGGGCGCCGTCATCGCCGGTCGCTATTCGCGCTTCAGCCGCGGCGTCAAGGACGCCGTGCGCGACCTCCTCCAGCCGGCCCGCTGAGCCCCGCACGTTAGGATCGTGCCCGTGCAGATTCGAGAACTCTCCATCTCCGACGCGTGGGAGATCACCCCGGTGCCGTGGCGCGACGACCGCGGGCTGTTCCTCGAATCCTTCCGGCACGACACGCTCGAAGCAGCGACCGGCCGCCCCTTCGTCCTGAAGCAGGGCAACACCTCCGTTTCGCGCAGGGGCGTGGTTCGCGGCATCCATTTCGCCGACACCCCGCCCGGCCAGGCCAAGTACGTGTCGGTGGCGCACGGTGCGGGCATCGACTTCATCGTCGACATCCGGGTGGGTTCGCCCACGTTCGGCCAGTGGGACTCCGTGCTCCTCGACTCCGAGACCCGCAGGTCGGTGCTCATCTCCGAGGGGTTGGGCCACGCCTTCGCGGCCCTCACGGATGACGCGACCCTCAGCTATCTCGTGAGCTCGACGTACAACCCCGCAGCGGAGCACGACCTCACCCCGCTCGACCCCGAGATCGGGCTCGTGTTCCCGTCGGAGCTCGGGGAGCCCGTGCTGTCGGCCAAAGACCTGGCGGCCCCGACGCTCGCGCAGCTGCTCGAGGCCGGGGGCCTGCCCGACTACGCCGAGCTGAGGGCGTTCTACGCGGCGGGTGGCAGCTGATGCGCGGCATCATCCTCGCGGGCGGAAGCGGCACGCGCCTCTGGCCCATCCCCAAGGGCATCTCGAAGCAGCTCATGCCGATCTACGACAAGCCCATGATCTACTACCCCCTGTCGACGCTCATGAGCGCGGGCATCCGTGAGATCCTCATCATCACCACGCCAGACGACCAGGAGTCATTCCGGCGGCTCCTGGGCGACGGCAGCGAGCTGGGCATCGAGCTCTCCTACGCGGCCCAGCCGAGCCCCGACGGCCTCGCGCAGGCCTTCCTCATCGGTGAGCAGTTCATCGGCGACGAGAAGGTGGCCCTCGTCCTGGGCGACAACATCTTCCACGGCGCGGGCCTTGGATCGAGCTTGCGCAGCCACACCGACATCGATGGTGCACTCATCTTCGCGTACCACGTGAGCAACCCCCGGGCCTATGGAGTCGTCGAGTTCGACGCCGACCTGCGGGCGGTCTCGATCGAGGAGAAGCCGGAGCACCCGAAGAGCAACTTCGCGGTGCCCGGGCTGTACTTCTACGACAACTCGGTGGTCGAGATCGCCAAGTCGATAACGCCGAGCGCGCGCGGCGAGCTGGAGATCTCGACAGTCAACGAGCACTACCTCGACCGCGGCGCCCTGCGTGTCGACGTGCTCGACCGCGGCACGGCGTGGCTCGACACCGGCACGTTCGTCTCGATGGTGCAGGCGAGCGAGTTCGTCCGTGTCATCGAGGACCGCCAGGGCTACAAGATCGGCTGCGTGGAGGAGCTCGCATGGCGCGCCGGCTGGATCGACGACGCCCAGCTCGAGGCACTCGCGTCCCCACTCATGAAGAGCGGCTACGGCGAGTACCTCACGCGCCTGCTCGCGGAGCAGCGGTGACCAAGGTCCTCGTCATCACGGGCGACCCGATCGGCCAGCGCATGGCGGGCCCGGCCATCCGGGCATGGAACATGGCCACCGTGCTCACCGCCGACGGCAACGAGGTCGCGCTGATGACCACGACGATGCTCGAGCACGTCGACGCACCGTTCGCCCTGCACCGCGTCGTGCCGGGCGACGACGCCGGATTCGCGGCGCTGGAGGAGTGGGCGGAGGTCATCGTGTTCCAGGGCCACGCCATGGCCCAGTTCGACGCACTGCGCAGCACCGACAAGGTGGTGGTGGCCGACATCTACGACCCCATGCACCTCGAGATGCTCGAGCAGGGGCGCGAGCTCGGCCCGGCCACCTGGAACTTGCGCGTCTCGACGGCCACGGCAGTGCTCAACGAGCAGCTGGCGCTCGCCGACTTCTTCCTGTGCGCCTCGGAGCGGCAGCGCCTGTTCTACCTCGGGCAGCTCACCACGCTGGGGCGCGTGAATCCCGCGACGTACGAGGACGATCCGCACCTCGAGCAGCTCATCGCCGTCGCGCCGTTCGGGTTGTCGGTCCAGCCGCCCGTGCACGAGACCGCCGTGATCAAGGGTGTGCGCGAGGGCATCGGCATCGACGACAGGGTGCTCATCTGGGGCGGCGGGCTGTACAACTGGTTCGACCCGCTCTCCCTCATCCGCGCGGTGGCGCGGGTTTCGCAGCGCCGCGACGGGGTTCGGCTGTTCTTCCTGGGTACGCGGCATCCGGGAGTCGACGAGATGGGCATCGTGCGCGACTCGTTCGACCTCGCCCGCGAACTCGGCGTGCTGGACTCGAGCGTGTTCTTCAACGAGACCTGGGTGCAGTACGACCAGCGCCAGAACTACCTGATGGAGGCCGATGCGGGGGTGAGTACCCACATGTCGCACATCGAGACGACATTCGCCTTCCGCACCCGCATCCTCGACTACCTGTGGGCGGGGCTGCCGATGGTCGTGACCGACGGCGACAGCTTCGCCGAACTGGTCGCCGCGGAGGGGCTCGGCATCGTCGTTCCCGCGCAGGACGTGGCAGCCCTCGAGGCGGCGATCGAGCGCGTGCTCTTCGACGACGACTTCGCCCGGATGACCCGCGCCAACGTCGAGCGCGTGCGCGAGCAGTTCACCTGGGAGCGGGTGCTCGCGCCGCTCGTCGAGTTCGTGCGGGCGCCGCACCGCGCCGCCGATCACTCGGCCGGACGGGTCGACCGCTCGGCGGGCGGCAAGCGACGCAAGCCGTACGGCGCGGGCCACGACGCCCGCATGTTCTGGCACTACCTGCGAGCCGAGGGTCCTGTGCGCGCGCTCGCCCGGGTCACCTCCCGGCTGCGCTCCCGGTAGGCTGGGGCGCTATGAGAGTACTCATCGCCGTGCCCGCGCTCAACGAGGAGGCGGTCATCGGGCAGGTACTCCAGTCGCTCTCCCAGACCCACCCGTTGAAGGACGTGGTCATCGTCGATGACGGCTCGCGCGACGGCACGGCGCGTATCGCGCGCGAAGCGGGGGCGCACGTCGTCTCGCACGCGATCAACCTCGGTGTGGGTGCCGCGATGGGCACGGCGTTCAAGTACGCCGTGCGCAACGGCTACGACGCCGTCATCCAGTTCGATGGCGACGGGCAGCACCGCCCGGAGCACATCGCCGACCTCATCGCAGGCCTCGAGCACGCCGACATCGTCATCGGCAGCCGCTTCCTCGCGGGCGGCACCTTCAAGTCGTCCGCCGCGCGTCGCGGCGTGCAGCGCCTCATCGCGAAGGTCGCTTCCGCCTACGCCCGCACCAAGCTCACGGATGCCACGAGCGGGTTCCGCATCGCCGGCCCGCGTGCCCTCGCCGTGTTCGCCGAGCACTACCCGGTCGAGTGGCTGGGCGACACCGTGGAGTCGATAGTGCTCGCGACGCGGCAGAACCTCACGGTGAGCGAGATCCCCACGGTCATGAACGAGCGGGCCGGCGGAACGCCGTCGCAGTCGGTGTTCCGGGCGACGCTGTACACCGGGCGGATACTGTTCATCCTCGCGCTCGCGAGTATCCGAAGCGTCCCGCCGCAGCTGAGGGCGACGCGCAAGGCGAACAAGGAGGTGGCGGCGTGACACCGCAGATCCTCGCCATCGCCATGGCTGTCGTGCTGCTCATCGCCGTCATCCTGCTGCTGCGCTCCTACGTCCTGCCCGAGAAGTACGCGGTGCTCTGGCTCGTTGCCTCGGTCATCGCGATCGTGCTGTCGGCCTGGCCGGGCCTACTGTCGGCCATCAGCAACTTCTTCGGCATCGCCCAGCCGATTAACCTGCTCTTCGTCGGCGCGTTCTTCGTCGTGTTCCTCCTGCTCATGCAGGTGAGCCTCGAACTCGCCAAGACTCGCGACGAACTCCGCAAGGTAGTGCAGAAGCTCGCGCTCGACGTCGAAAGGGCCTCCCGTAACAGTGACGACGACTGACACGAGCACGCGCCGCAGGTTCCGGTTCCGCTGGATCCTGCTCGCCCCCGTGCTCGCCTTCATCGCCCTCTCGGCCTGGGCCTTCGCCTCGCCCATCGGGGCCGGACCCGACGACGACTACCACATCGTGAGCATCTGGTGCGCCAACGGCGGCAGCGCCGAGTGCGAGCCGGGCTCCGAGACGAACACGCGCATCGTGCCCAACTCTTTCGTCAGGATCGCCTGCTACGCCCAGGTTGAGTCGCGCAGCGCCGACTGCTCGTACGAGTACCTCGACGACACCACGCCGATGGAGATCAAGCGCGGCAATTTCGCCGGGGAGTACCCGCCCGTCTACTACGGCGTCATGCACCTCTTCGCGGGCGACGACGTGCAGGTGAGCGCCCTCGCGATGCGCGTGTTCAACGCCGCGCTCTTCGTCGGCCTCGCGACGGCCCTGTTCGCCCTCCTGCCGGTCTACCGGCGCCGCACCTTGCTGTGGGGCTGGCTCGTCGCCCTCGTGCCCCTCGGCATGTTCATCGTGCCCTCGAACAACCCGAGCGGCTGGGCGGTCACCGGTGTCGGAACAGCGTTCCTCGCCCTCCTCGGGTGGTTCGAGAGCACGGGCCGCCGTCGCTGGGCGCTCGGTGCGCTCTACCTGGTCGGCGGGGTCATGGCGGCGGGCGCCCGCGGCGATGCGGCCGTGTACGTCATCGGCGCGACCGTCACCGCGGTCATCTTGACCGCCGTCCGCACGCGCCCCTACCTGATCTCGGCGATCCTCCCCGTGGTGGGCATCATCTTCGCCTTCGCATTCTTCGCGAGCGCCGGGCAGTCAGGCGTCGCGTCGTCGGGCTTCACGAGCGGCGGCGGAGGTGCCACCAACCCCGTCGCGGGCGACGCCGGGGTCGAGGCGCCGCTCAGCGGTTTCGCGCTTGCCGCGTACAACCTGCTCATGCTCCCGCTGCTCTGGACGGGCGTGTGGGGAACATGGGCCCTCGGCTGGCTCGACACCCAGCTGCCGAGCATCGTGCCGTGGGCCGCGGCGGGGGCGTTCATCGTCGTCGGCTTCGCGGGCATCGGACGCCTCGACTGGCGCAAGGCCCTCGCCACGGGCGGCACGCTGCTCGTGCTCATCGCCCTGCCCGTCTACGTGCTCACGACGGGCGGCGACCAGGTCGGCGCCAACCTGCAGCCGCGCTACCTGCTGCCGCTCATCGTGCTCTTCGCGTTCCTGCTCGTCACCGACCCGTCCCGCGGCAGCGGGCCCACCTTCACGCGCGTGCAGACGTTCGTCATCCTCGCTGCCCTTGCCGTGGCCAACCTCGTCTCGCTGCAGGTCAACATCCGCCGTTACGTGACGGGCGCCGACCAGCAGGGCCTCAACCTCGACGACGGCGCCGAGTGGTGGTGGCGGGGCTTCCCCGTCGGCCCGTCGGCGGTGTGGATCATTGGTGCCCTCGCGTACGCCGGCCTCGTGGCCGTGCTGTGGCACCAGCTGCGCCGGCCGGCCGCCCTCACGTCCGTGGAGGCCTAGCGCCCGACCAGCTCGAGGCTCTCGTCGGCGACCTGTTTCGCGATGGCCGTGAGTGAGTAGCGCTGCGCCGCCCACTGGGCGAGCGTCGAGCGCTCCGCCGGCGGGAGGGGCGAGTCCGCCGCGGCGACCATAGCCGCGGCCACGGCGTCCACGTCGTAGGACATCGCGACGCCCGCGTGTGGGTGGTTCGAGGCGTTGAGGAACGCGATGGTCGGGCCGACCCCCGCGAAGATCACGGGGCATCCTGCCGTCAACGAGGAGTACACCTTCGTGGCGAGCGCGTACTCGTTGGCGGCGACGGGGGCGAGGCTCGCGACCGTCGCGGTGGCGCTGGACAGGATGGGGGAGAGGGCGGCAGGCGGGATGGGGCCGTGCAGCTCGACCGACGTCGCGACGCCCAGCTCGACGGCGCGTGCGCGCATCTTCTCGCGCTCCTCGCCGTTGCCGTAATACAGCAGGCGGGCCGCGGGGTGGTGCGCGAGCACCGTCGGGAGGGCCTCGATGAAGATGCCGGGCGCGTGCCACTCGGAGTAGGTGCCCGCGTAGACGAAGACGGGAGCCTCGGGCGCCGACTCTCCGTTGTAGTGGAAGTGCAGGGTGTCGGCCCCGAACCCGATGGGCACGGCCGGGGTGTCGATGCCCACGGCCCGGAGCCGGTCGACGAGGGGCTCGTGGGCGGCGAAGAGCTTGGCGGCCCCGCGCAGGCCCCAGGCCTCCACGCGCCTGAGCGTGCCGATGACGAGCGGGTTGCGCGTGACGAGCTCGGCGGCCTCCGTCCAGTAGTCGGCGGCGCGCACGACGTAGGGCGTGCGACGCAGCGCGCCGACCAGCCGAACGACCGCGACCGTCGTCGGCGGGGGCTCGACGACGTAGAGGTCGGCCCTCGGAGAGAACAGAAGGCGGAAGAACAGGGGAACGTCGAAGCTCAGGTAGCTCAGGTAGCCCCGCACGTACTGCTGGCGGTCTCGTTTGACGGGAGCTCTGCGCACCCGGATGCCCGGGACGTCGTCGATCACGGCGCCGCGCGGCGGTCGCGCGGTGAGCACCGTCACGTCGACGCCGCGATTACGGAACTCCTCCGCCCAGGTGCGCAGGATCGCCGATGCGGCAGACACCTCCGGCGCGAAGATTCGCGAGACGATGACGATCCTCACGACCCACCTGCGGGTCGTGAGGGGTGGGCGATGGATCTCTGGAGCAAGTAAGGAGGTTTCCTCGGTTACGGGCGGTATGCGTCGAGTCTAGCCTGAGGCTGACCGCCTCTTGGCTAGTTCTCAGCAAACCGAAAATACCGACGGAAAACATCCGCCTCAGGTATTAATCGCGCGGCGCGGCGAACGACGGATGCGGTGCTCCCTCGTAGAGGCGCGGCGCGCGGTTGATCGCCGTGATCGCCTTCGTGAAGTCGACGCCCACCACATCCAGGTACCACTTGAGGTTGGGGTAGCGCGGGGTGTTCTCCTCATGGACCAGACGGAGCGCCTCCTCGCGCGTGATGTCGCCCTCGCGGATCTGGTTGCTGCGGAACGTATCGTGCTCCGTGAACCCCGCGATCGTGTAGTACGCGTAGTTGTAGAACGCGGCGGTGCCGTCGCCGATGCGCCACGTGGTCTGCGTGTCGGGGGCGTGCTCCCAGTCGTACTCGGCGTCGAGGGTCTCCTCGATGAGCTTCTCGTCCCAGCGCCAGTAGTCGAAGATGTGGAAGTAGTCCGACTTGGTCGTGAAGCTGCGGTAGTACTCGCCCAGCAGGGTGTCGGGGATCGACCGGTTGAAGTACCCGGGGCTCTGCAGCATGGCACGGAAGCGCAGCGACTGGTACCGCAGCTGCTTCATGGCACCGTGGCTGTAGACGCGCTCCTCGGCGAAGTCCGGCGGCACCCCCAGGAAGCCAGACTTGAAGTGCGTGACCTCGAGCGGGTTGATGCCCCACAGGTTGAGGCTCACACCGGTCTGGCGCTTGAGCGTCTCGATGTGGCGGAAGAAGTGCTTGTCGCCCGCGGTCAGCACGCTCAGCATGCCCAGGTGCGGGCGCTTGATCCAGGCCTCGAGGTTGCGGCGGATGTAGTCGCGCTTCGTCGTGATGTCGGCGGCGACGATGATGTTCTCCACGCCGAGCATCGACGACATGCGGCTCACGTTGCGGCGGCCGAGGTCGGTGACCATGCCCCAGTCGTACGTGTAGGTGACGGGACGCAGCTTGAGCTCGTGGATGATGAGGTGCAGCCCGTAAGAGCTGTCGCGGCCCCCGGAGAACGGCACGAGCACCTCGTCGCCGTGCGTGCGGCGGTAGGGCTCGATGAGCTCGAAGAGCTCCTCCTTGGGGCGCGGGTGGTTGCGCGGCTTGTAGTGGTGGCAGTAGTTGCAGACGCCGTTCTCGTCGAACGAGATGTACGGCATCGTCTCCGGCAGGATGCACCGGGTGCAGCGGCGGAAGTTCGGCTGCGGGTACTCGAGCAGGGCCTCCTCGGCGGCGTTCACGCCGAGGCCGGGGACGAGGTCGAAGGTGCGGTTCGCCCACTCGGTGACCGCGATCTCCGTCTCCTCCACCGGCACGTCGAGGATCTCGACGTCGTTGAGGACCTGGCGGATGTTCTCCGCCCCGATCTGCTCGAGCGGGTAGCGCTCCGACGAGAACACGGTGCCGCCGGACTTGTCGGCGACGTAGAGGCTGCCGTTGTTCGAGAACAGCAGGAGCTTGCCGAGCGACGGGATGAGGGTCGCGCAGGCGACGACGCCGATGGCGAGCTCGAGCACCCGCTGGGCGGCGGTCTCGACCGTGCCGCCGGCGGCGAGATGGGAGGCGATGATCGCGGGGATGACCTCGGTGTCGACGGTGAGCTCCGGCTTCTTGCCGAGCTCCGTCCAGATCTGCTCCTCGTTGACCACGATGCCGTTGTGCAGCACGAGAACCTGCTCGCGCAGCACGGGCTGGTTGTCACCGGTGCCGTTCGTGACGAGGCGGCTGTGGCCGAAGAACAGGTTGGTGGGCTTCGGGATGCGCTTGAGCAGCCACCCGATGCGGTAGTCAGCGCGGTACGCGTGGTAGCCGTCGGCGCCCAGCATGACCATGCCGCTGGAGTCGCGGCCACGCTGCTGGGCGTGCTTGACGAGGGTGTTCGTCGAGGAGCTGTCGAGGGCATCGGGGCCGACGTATCCAAAGATTCCGCACACGGGGTTTCTCCGATTCTGGGGGCTGGAGGGAGCGTCGCGCAGGACGGCGACGGCCAGCAGACTCTCTATCATGCCATGAGCATCGGTCGGGCGTGGCCCCTCGGCGACCCTGCGCCCGCCGGGGCCCCGAGTGGATGCCCGATATGCTGTCGTGGTGTCAGACAAGCTAGAAGCCGGCCGCAAGCGGGCCCTCGTCATGTGCTACTCGTCGGTCGGAAGCGACGCTCGGGTGTCGAACCAGATCCGATGGCTGGAAGGCGCGGGCTACACCGTCGACATCCTGAGCCGCGGACCGGAGCATCCTGACGCCACGGGCAAGCGGTTCACCATCGGGCACCCGTCCAGCCGACTCAACCTGATCTTCCATGCGTTCCTGCCGCCGCGCGCGCGCTTCAACGGCGTCGTCGGCAAGTACATGCCGTCTCTCGCCGGAGAGAAGTACGACCTAGTGATCGTGAACGACCACCACCTGCTGCCGTGGGCGGTCACGGCGGTCCCCGGGTTCGCGAACGGCCCGGTCGTGCTCGACCTGCACGAGGTCTACTCGGGCAACGGCACGAGCCTCGTCTACAAGCTCCTCATCGCCCGCTACGACGACTGGCTGCTCACCTTCATCACGTCACCCGTGTTCACGAAGCTCCTGACCGTCGCCGAGGGTATCGCCGACCTGTACCGCGACCAGTACGGCGTGCAGCGCCCCGGCGTCATACGCAATGTCGCGCCATACGAGGAGCTGGCTCCGTCGCCCGTCGACCCGGACAACATCCTGCTCGAGCACCACGGCTACGCGGCGGTCGAGCGCGGCATCGACCTCATGCTCGACGCGGCCCTCCTGCTCGAGCCGCGCTTCACGCTTGTGCTCATGGTGCTCGGCACCGACGAGACCCTTGGTCCGATCCGCGCGCACGAAGCGGTCGTCACGGGGCGCGCGGTGCTCCGTGACCCGGTTCCCGTGACCGATGTGGCCCGCGCCGTCAACGACTGCGACCTCGAGCTCATCTTCTTCCCGCCGCGCTTCGCGAACAACCAGTACGCCCTGCCGAACAAGTTCTTCGAGTCGATTCAGGGACGGCTGGGAATCGTGATCGGGCACAGCCCGGAGATCGAGCCGTTCGTCGTGCAGCACGGCTTCGGCCTCGTCATCGACGGGTGGGAGGCGAAGAACCTCGCCGACGCCCTCAACGCGCTCACCGCCGACGAGATCACCGCCATGAAGAAGGCGGCGGATGCCGCCGCGGCCGACCTCTCGACGATCGGCGAGGGCCCCCGCTTCCTCGCGGAGGTCGGCGCCTAGGCGATCGCCTTGCCGATGACGCGGTAGGGGATGCCCGGCCACTGCTCGGCCGACGACACCCGACGGCCGTCGATGAAGGCCTTGATGCCCGGCAGCTCGACCGGGGTGAGGGACTTGTACTCCGCGTGGTCGGCCTGGACGACCACGGCGTCGACGGGCTCGCCCAGGTGGTAGGGCGTGAAGCCGAGCCGCGCGAGCTCGTCGTCGGTGTACATCGGGTCCTGCACCACGGGCACGGCGCCGCGCTGCTTGAGCGCCT